>NZ_CALEFV010000027.1 GCF_937877005.1 uncultured Fibrobacter sp.
GTCCGACGTAGCTGCGTACGACGGAAAAGCCCGCGGTCTTGACACAATTCTCAACGGCACTGCCGACGTCTCCGATCCGTCCGCCTGCCACCGCCTTTTCCATACCGGCAAAGAAGGAGGCCTTCGTCGCATCGATCAGGCGCTGTGCCTCACTCGTGATCCTCCCCACGGGGAAGGTACGGGCACTGTCGCCGTTGTAGCCACGGTAAATGGCACCGACGTCGATCTTAACGATGTCGCCCTCTTTGAGAATCTTCTTCTTGGAGGGGATACCGTGGATCAGCTCCTCATTGATGGAGAAGCAGTTATGTGCGGGGAAGCCGCCGTATCCCTTACAGGGGCAGCTACCACCGCGGGACTTGATAAAATCAGCTACGATCCTGTCAAGCTCCAATGTGGAAATGCCAGGCACAGCGTGCTTGCCTGCAAGCTCCAGAGCCTGCGCGGCAAGTTCGCCAGCCTTAAGCATAAGCTTCAGTTCGGTTGGATTTTTGGGTGCGTTGCCCATGGCCGCACGCAGCAGTTCGAAAAGACTACGCGTGGCGGTCCATCCCGGTATTGTGGTTGAGACCGAATTCGTCGTCGTACTCATCGGCATCAGGTCCTTCGCCCGAACCGGCAAGCAGGCTCGTATCGCCGCGCATGTCTATGATACGCAGCTTCGGGGCCCTGTATTCCTTCTTTTCAAAAAAGATATTCATCTGTCTCCCCTACTTGATGGTGACCTTGTTGCCGTTATAGAAGTACGAACCCTTGATGGTCGGCTTCTTGCCAAGCTTGCGGCCCTTCATGTCGTACCAGCCCGTCTTGTTGACGGTGAATTCGCCGCTACGCGGGTCGAGCGAATGGATGGCCGTGATATCGCCGTTCTCGTCACGGAAGATGACGTTGATCGTGTCCGGAAGACTACCTTCCGTAAGCGAGGCGATTCCCGAAGCACCTGCCGCAGTCTTAGCCAAGGCGGTTGCATTCTTGTTGTAGATTAGGTGTGCGCGGAAGGGACGGATATACACGCCCGCTGCGCCCTTGACAAACTGGCCTTCCTGGATTTGCTTGCCATTCACTTCCTTCTCTCTGGCTGCGAAACCGTAAACGTAGCCAAGTTCCGGGTCGCCTTCGGCCCACTTCTTGTAGGAATAGTTGCCGCGGAATTCCCAGTTGTCGAATGTCACCTTGGTGTCTACGCCGACATTCTTTTTCATCGTGAAGGACTTAACCTCCCAGCGCGGGAAGGTCATGTTCGTGGCGTGCGGACGCACAAAGTACGGCCTGTTCGCCACAAAGGCTCCGTTACTGCCGATGTCCTTCGTGTCGATTTCCCAGGTCTGGTTACCGTTGATGCCGATACCCGTCATTTCGTAGATCTGGCCGAACGAACTGAAGTAGCCCCTCGGGAGGTCAAAAGGCAGAATCAGTGTGCCGGGCTTGCCCCATTGACCGGAATAGTCGCGGTCGTAGTAGATGGAGTCGACAACCACGTCTTCGGGAATTTCGACCGTTTCCTTGGATTCGCTGCTAAGAACGGCAGTCTTCTTGCCGTTGAGCATCTTGACGGTAATGGCACCGTATTCGGCGATGACGGTGCCGTCTTCGATAACGGGATCGTTTTCGACGACTATGTCTCCGCCGTCGGCTGCAAAGACATCGGCAAAACCGATAGACAGCCCCAGAATTGCGATTTTTTTGAAAATGTTCATAGCACACCTGCAATTTATTGGGCTAAATATATAAAATTATAATAATTTCGTAAAGTGCGCAAATTCACAAAGAATGAATTTTTTAATGTCTATAGGGCAATCTTTCGACGGCGGATGCGCTCGGGAATGAGCAAGAACGTGTTGCGCCAGTAATGGCATTCATGCAGAATCGCGTCGACCGGGTCAAATGTCAGCCACTGAATGGCGTGCACCCTGTCGATGAGCCAGCGCCTCAATACAAAGCGCCTGTTAACGTTATCGGGATTGTAGCGCCCGAAGTTGCCGCCGGACATAGTCAGCTTGTATAACCGCATGCCGCGCTTTGGGTCGGGAGTGCAAAGCATCAGTTTGCGCGGAAGGGCGAACACTTTCTCGAGCACGCTCATGATGGCGGCGCAGGCGTGTTGCAGATGGAATTTTTGAATCTGCTGCCAAGCAAAAGTTCTGTCGGCTTCGGTTGAATGCGTAAGCAGTATAAAGTAGTCCATGTACTGCTTGAGCCCCACCCCTCCCAGAAGGCAATGGCTATACAAATGTTCCATTTGCATAATCAAAGCAAAACGGATGCTCGGTGTATAGAAGCCTTCCGGCGTAAGCGTCGTATTTTCTAGCTCGGCGTTGAGCAACTTTTGGAATTCCTTCGCATTGCGGAGAATGTCGGCTGCGCGAAAATGGACTTCTATGTGTATGCCGTTTTCTCCCTGGAAACCGATGTGTCGGCTGATTCGTTCAATAGCCTTTGGCCCTGAAATGATTTTTTTGTCGGCTAACAGATTGGTCAGTCTTTCCCTTCCACCGGGAACCCAGATGTCAATATCCCCGCCCTGCCTCGATAAAGGATCCGGATACAGCCTTGCATTGGCGGCACCCTTCAAAATGGCACTGCGCAGGCCGCACTCTGCAAAAAAGTTAGTATAATGAGCCGCTTCCTGGTTAATCAGGTGATTTACGCCCCGCATGGTTTCTGCCGCAGCAGACCAGTTTATGGTAATTTGGCGCGGCGGACGCGCTTCCGGGGGCAATTTGGGAATCGCGTTGTAGGCAACACCCATAACGCACTGCTGCTTGGCCATCTGGAACAGCGCTTGCCATTCCTTTTCGTTCGGTGTATACGGGAAATCTTGCGTTACCCCAAGAGCAACCTGCAGAAGCCTGCAGAATACGGTGTCGAGACCGTCAATGGTCCGAGGGACTTTTATGGATGTTTCGTCTGCGTGCATGTAAATCCTCAACAATATACATTTTTGCCGAACTTTTTGCAAATTGTATTCTACCGACACATTCATATTCGTTGTCGCTTGTCAATCCCCCCTCCCCTTGTCATTCCGGCCTTGTGCCGGGATTTCATGCAACTATTGTTGACACTTTGTAAAATCATGTCCATTTTGTCAACAGTTGTTTGCCATTTTCGACGTTCTTTCGTCTTTCAGCATTCCCCTTTATATATTTCGCCCTTTGAATCTAAAAAACAAAGGAACTAACATGAACAAGAAACACCTACACGACCCCTATATTCGCTCGGTATTCAAAGACCCTGTTCGCACAGCAGAACTCTTACGCCTTGCCGCCCGCAAAAACGCTAACCTCGCCCAATTTCTGAAAACCGTAAATCTGGATTCCCTGCGAGAAATCTCTGAAGCATTCAGCGATACCATCAGCCATGGCGATGGGGATCTCGCATTCACGGTAAGAATTGCAAGTGACGAGCCCAAGCAGGCAGAACTTCTCGTTGGAATAATCGAGGAACACAAGAGTTACCCAGATTCAAGAATCATCGCCCAACTAGTGCAATACTGGTTCCAGATCATGGTCAGGAACCAGAAGAACATCCCGACCATAGCAATCGTGCTGTACAACGGCAAGAATTCATGGAACGTCGAGAAAGAAATCATGTTTCCGAACTATCCCGAATACTACCATAAAATCGGCCTGCCGTTCATTCTAGAAATTGTTGATGTGGGTGACATCTTTGAAGATGCCGAAATACCCAAAATTTCACCCAAAATCGCACTCGCCCTTGTCGCTCTGAAGTACGTCTTTAGCGGAAAAGATCTGAAAAAACACTTAAAGCCGGCTATAGAGGGTCTCAAGGCCCTCCCCCGCGCGGAGGCAGAGGACTTTCTATCACAAACTTTTATATATTTGAAAAAGTGGTTCAACGGCGACGCCAAGGAGCAATTTACAATGGATTTTCTTAAGTGCAGCCAGGTGTACGGCTACAAGTCTATCGCCGAAGTCGAAGAAGAAGAACTAGAAGCAAAAATCGCGGATACCAAGCTCGAAATGGTCGACGCCATGTTCGATAACGGTAAACTATCCGACGACGAAATCTCGCTCATTTCTGGCCTATCCAAAGAAGAAATCGCCAAGAGGCGCTCCTCCCGCTAATCACGGGCGTTCCCTGCCGCGCAGGGGCGGGCTCTCGCGGCACGAAGCCGTGGCGTCACCCCACGACATCCCCGCCTAGAGGGCCGAACGCGGGAC
>NZ_CALEFV010000028.1 GCF_937877005.1 uncultured Fibrobacter sp.
TATTGACATCCGCGTCAAAACAGTATACATTTGTGTAGTATGAAAGAGATTTTACTATACAAAACCGATAATGCAGAAGTCAAGGTCGAAATTCTGTTGCAAAACGAGAACTTATGGCTCACCCAGGCCAAGATGGCCGAACTATTCGATGTGCAGAAGGCGGCCATTTCAAAGCACCTGAAGAATATCTTTGCCGATGGCGAATTGGACGAAAAAGTGGTAGTTTCCAAAATGGAAACAACCACTCCCCATGGAGCGATGGTTGGCAAGGAACAAACAAAGTTCGTCAACATCTACAATCTCGATGCTATCATCGCAGTAGGCTACCGCATCAACTCCAAAAAGGCGACCATGTTCCGCATCTGGGCGACGCATGTCCTGAAGGAATACATAATCAAGGGCTTCGCCATGAACGACGAGCGCCTGAAGGATCCGCAGAACTTCTTTGGCAAGGACTACTTCGAGGAGCAGCTAGAACGCATCCGCGAAATCCGGGCTAGCGAGCGCCGTTTTTACCAAAAAATCACGGACATCTACGCCCGATGCAGCGCAGACTACAGCCCTGACAGCCAAATTACGCAGGATTTCTTCGCAACAGTGCAGAACAAGATGCATTATGCTGTAACGCACCAGACCGCAGCAGAAATCATATACTCACGTGCAGACAGCAAAAAGGTGAACATGGGGCTCACGACATGGAAAAATGCCCCCAACGGCGACATACGCAAGCCAGACGTTTCCATCGCCAAGAACTACCTGTCGCAAGAAGAAATTGACACCCTGAACAGGATTGTCACCATGTATCTGGACTTCGCCGAACTGCAGGCGAAACGCGGCCAGGTCATGTACATGAAGGACTGGGTGGAAAAGCTAAACGCATTTCTCCAATTCAACGAGCGCGACATTCTCGAGGACAAGGGCAAAGTCACACACGAAATTGCCAAGGCCTTCGCGGAAGGCGAATACGACAAATTCAGGATAATCCGAGACGCTAATTACAAGAGCGACTTCGATAAGTTGATGGAGTCTATCGCGGAATACAAGACGTAAAAAAGTCAAAAACTAAGGAACCTATTGACAACTACACAAAAATAGTGTACATTTGTACAGAAACAATCTAAACGATGGCTTTTGAACGCATGTAAGCCATAAGGGGCAACCAATGAGCGACTTTTACGCCGAGACGCGTGCGATTGTGGAATCCAAGGCGAGCACGCTGTCGAAATACACCTACGACACATACCTCTCCCACCTGCAAAAGCTGCAGATGTACAGGCCCACGGCGGAATGCCGCGACATCACCGAGGCGTTCGTCTTCGGCTACATCGACTTCATGCACGCGCGCAAGAACAGCGCCGGCTGCATCTACTAATTTGCCTCACCATCACAAAACAATGTTCCGTTGTTACAGCCGTCACTATCTGCCAACAGCATAGATTCTTGCCGCAGCTGAACAATTTCCATTTTCGGGGCGGAATACTCTTTTTTCTGTTCTAAATCGTTATTCATTTTTAAAGACCCATAGTTTTTGTTCTATAGATTGTTTTTGATGTTCTCAAGGGGGAACACCTACTTCCTGTAGTACGAGCCTTTCGCTCTTTTGTCATTGCCTACACTGCGGCCCTTGAGGTCGTAAGTTTGCTTGGTACGCGGCAGCATGTGGATTTCTCCAGTAGCGGGGTTCATGCGGCCAATAACGGTCGGTCGTTCGTCAACGCGATCCTTGTCGCCATTGACAATGATAACTTCCATGCCATCGAGCGAGGACAGCGTCACGTTGTAGTGCAGGAGTACGCGCTTGTCGGCCTGGATGTGCGGGACAAGTGTCATGGAGAAGCCGGAGGCAACTTCTCCCGGAGTGATTTCCGAAGTCTG
>NZ_CALEFV010000029.1 GCF_937877005.1 uncultured Fibrobacter sp.
TAACTCAACTAAGTCAACAAGTTGACTAGTTTCGTATATCGACTACGAGGCTTCGCCTCTTCGCTCAGGATGACACTTCGTGTCACTTAGCCAGCGACTTCACCGCTTCGGTCAGACGGTCGATTGCCTGGATGAGTTCATCCATCTTGGCTTCGCTGACGCCACCCTGCACGACAGCAGCGGCATTGGCGGCCGTAGCAGCAACCTGCGCAGCTGCGGGAGCTTCCTTTACCGGAACCTTGCCAAGCCAGATGTCCGGCCAGCGATCGTTGCCAGTATGATAGGTAATGCGGGTTGCGGTTTCCACCGGTTCGCCAATTTTCCAGATATAGAGTTCGTAGTCGAACAGGTCGTGGTCGTGGCCCTTGTCGGTTGCCCCCCACACAAGCCACTTGCCATCGGGAGAAAGACGCGGGAAGTATTCGTGACTGCGGCGGCCAGGCAGGTCCATCAGCTTCACGTTCTTCGGAATGCCAAAGAAGCCCACCTTTTCAATCTGCTTGCCGTCTTTGGCTGAGAACCAGAGGATTTCACTCGGAGCAGCGGTACCGCCGTTACCCGTCGGGTTCACGCGGTAAAGCTTGGAGCCATCAAAGTTCCAGTCAATCTGGCAACCGTCGCCGGACTTGGTCCAGGCGTTCTTCGACAGATCCCACACGCCCGTTTCACGCATGGAGCCGCGAAGCGTAATGGCCAAGTGCTTACCGTCGGGACTCATGTTCGGCTCCTGCAGAATCACTCCGGACTTGTTGAAAGCCTTTTCGCCATCGAGCACGAGAGTCTCTTTTTTGCTGGCGAGGTCCATCGTAAACACTTTGCCTGCGCGGCTAAACACGATGGACTTGCCGTCGGGTCTCCAAGTGCCCCACGTAGCATTGTCCACCACCTTGCGTGCGTTTTCGCCCGAAATATCGACCATCCACAGGTCCCACTTTTCCGGGTAGTTGGCATCGTTTTCAGGCACCCAGCCGCCCTTGCTGCGGTTAAAGAGCACCGTCGAGCCATCCGGAGAAATGCGCGGGAACCAGTCTACATTGTCACCCTGCGTAAGGGCACGGGCGTTTGTACCGTCGGCATTCATAATCCAAATGTCATGATGGCTATTCGCGCGACTCGTGGCCCACACGATTGCACCTTCAAGTTTACCCTTGAGGGCAGAAAGAGCCTTTTGTTCGTCGGCAGTAGGATCAACGGCGGCACCCGTCGGAGCCCCTTGCTGGGCAAAAACCGAGGTCACGCCAAAAGCGGCACAGGCACAAAACTTCACAAACTTATTCATGCCTTAAAGATACGAAAAAATAAACGCAAGCACCCAGCGGGCACCTGCGTTTTTCGCTAAAACATACAATAGACGCTTTATTGCAAGCGAATCTTTTGCATCACAGTCGCATTTTTAGCCTGAATGCGAACCATATAGACACCAGCAGGTAATCCCTGGAGGTCCATTGCCTGACTCCCCGCCTGCGTCTTGACCGCATGACCCGCCACATTGAACACGTCAACGCGGGCGGCACCGTCGGTGCGGACTTGGAGCGTGCGGCCCTGCAGCGAAACCGCCGGAGCGTTTGCAACTTTGGACTTCGCGATGCCGGTCATGCCGGAATTTGCGTTCATGAGGTTCGGCATGTTGCCCGAAACCAGGAGGCCGTTCAAAAGCTTGAGCGACTGGTTAAAGTAGTTTTCATCGCCGAGCGCCACTGCTTCTTTCCAGTATTCGTCAAGCTTGGACTGGTACTTCGCATCAGAGATGAGTGCTGTCATCAGAG
>NZ_CALEFV010000030.1 GCF_937877005.1 uncultured Fibrobacter sp.
GGTGCCAGTCGAGGTGCTCCGTGGAAACACGCAGCACCACTGCTACATCCGGCGACACAGACAAAGTCATCAACTGAAAACTCGAAAGCTCCAGAATGCTCACTCGGTCTGCCGTCTCGTCCTTCAAAAGGTCAAGCGCCGGCACACCGAAGTTGCCGCCAATCTCGTTGTTCACACCGCATTTGGTCAGAATGTGGCTAATCATGCTCACGGTAGAACCCTTGCCGAGCGTGCCCGTAACGCCTACAACTTTCTTTGATTTAGTTTGTTCTAAAAACAGCTGAATCTGGCTAGTCATCATCCCGCCGTTCATCTGGAACTTGAACAATGCGGGGCTCATGGGGTAGACGCCTGCAGAACGCACCACCGTTACGCAATCCTTAAGGCCATCCAAATAGTTCTCGCCGGAACACACCTTTACGTTCACGCCGGCGGGGACTTCCGGCAACTTCACCGGGTTCTTGTCCATGACAACGATGTCCTTGACACCGTTATGTACAAGGTAATCGAACGTGCTCTGGCCTTCGACGCCAAAGCCCAAAACGCCAACAGGGGCTATAAGATTAGAATCCATATTCATCTCGGTCTTTACATTTGATTTTCTCTGTGTTTGCATTGCACAGGGAATCGATGTTTAAAGGTTTTCCGGGTTGCTGCGTAGCTAGAATTTCTTGTTGTTCGGCCTTGCATCTTTCGACTGCGGCAAAGTCCGTACATTTACGGCTATCGCGTTCGTTTTTAAAGAACATTTCGTTTTCTTCTTGGCAGTGCTCGCTCAAGTCCCAACAACCGCATGAACTCAAGACGAGACAAAGAATGATGAGAATGTGCTTCATATCAAGAAATCTAACATTTTTACTTAGCGAAAAAGTCCGCCACAAGGGCGGACTTCGTAATGCGGTCGGACAGACTTGAACTGTCATGGGATCGCTCCCACTAGCACCTCAAGCTAGCGTGTCTACCAATTCCACCACGACCGCAGCATTGCCTGCGCAGCCTAAGCCGCGCGAGACAAAACCTTACTTGGCTTCAGCAGGAGCGGCCGGTGCTTCCGAAGCAGGAGCTTCTGTAGCCGGAGCAACGTCGGCGGCCGGTGCAGCAGCGTTAGCGGGAGCTGCAAAGTCGGCCGGGAGAGCCGGTGCCGGAGCGGTCTGCTGGGCGGCGTTTTCACGGGTAGCCTTCTGCATGGCGGATTCTTCGACGGTCTGGTCCTGCTTGGCAGTAATCAGGCCGAGGGCGAATACGACGATAAAGAAGATCACGGCCACGACGCGGGTCAACTTCTGGATGAAGGTCGCGGCACCTGCGGTAGAGAAGGCTGACTGGGAAGTCATGCCGCCGAGGCCTGCGAGACCGCCCATCTTGTCGTTCTGAACCAGAACGAGCAACATGAGGAAGAGGCACAGGAACACGTGCAGGACGATACCAATCCAAAAGAGTGTTGTCATAGTCGTTTTACCTTGAATTTAAGTTTTAATTAGCGAGCTTCGGCAGCGTCGATGATTTCCTTGAAGGTGTTAGCCTTGAGGCCTGCACCTCCAATGAGACCGCCGTCGATGTCCTTCTGGGCGAGGAGGCCAGCTGCGTTGGCGCCCTTCATGGAGCCACCGTACTGGATGCGCATGCCTTCGGCAACAGCTTCGCCGTAGATTTCCTTCACAACGGAACGAGCGTAGGCCTGGGTGTCCTGAGCCTGTTCGTCGGTAGCGGTAACGCCAGTGCCGATTGCCCAAACCGGTTCGTAAGCGAGCACGCACTTGGCTGCGTCTTCAGCAGAAATGTCCTTGAAGGCGCCCTTGATCTGGAGGCCGAGGACTTCCTTCAGGATGCCGCCGTTGCGCTGGTCGAGGGTTTCGCCAATGCAGATAATCGGCTTCAGACCGGCTTCGAGGGTCTTCTTGACCTTGAGGTTCACGGTTTCTTCCGTTTCGTGGAAGTACTGGCGCTGTTCGGAGTGGCCGATGATGATGTATTCGGCACCGATTTCCTTGACCATGTCCACGGAAACCTTACCAGTGTATGCGCCCTGGTCCTTCCAGTGGATGTCCTGGATGGCGAGCTTCACGTTGGAACCCTTGATGACGTCGGCGACCTTGGCGGCGGCGAGGTAAGTCGGGGCGATGACCACTTCGGTCTTCTTCACGTCCTTGACGGCTTCCACGATATCCTTAGCGAGCTGAATGGATTCGCTAACGGTCTTGTTCATCTTCCAGTTACCAGCGATGATATACTGACGCATAATTAACTCCTTGAGAGGTTTAAAATTTAACGCGCCTAAATTTAGTAAAAAAAGACCGCCCCCGGTAGTCCGGGACGGTCAAATTTGCATAAAAAGAATGCCCGCTTGATGGCGGGCGTGTCTATTAGTAGTTAGAAGAGTGCTTGGAAGTCGGAGCCGGGGATCCGCCGTAACGGTCGCCTTCGATCTTTTCCAGAATCCATTCGCCCTCGTAGCCCTTCAGACGGGCCTGGTCGGGGTGCTTCCAGATAAGACGCGTGATGAGCTTGCCTTCGCGGGTGTAGTATTCCCATACGCTGGTCGTCTCGGTTTCTTTTTCGTGATCAGGTGGTCCCCATAGCAGGTTTACCATGTCGTTGGTCATGCCTTCTTCGATATAGCCCTGCTTGAACACATCCTTCAAGCGTTTGTCGATGCCCATGCTTTCCTTGATGGCGAAGTACTCGCGTTCATATTCCTTGCGGCCTTCACCACGTTCGATCAAGATGGGAGATGAGTAGCGGCTTGCACAGGCCCAGAACATAAGGGCGCTGACGCCAAGTACGCAGAGATGAGACAATTTCATAGAGACTCCTCTAAATTTGATAGATACAAGATAAGAATTTATTGTTCGAATGTGGAAAATATTTTAAATTTTATATGGAAATGTTGAATTTAAAGCGAAATATCAGGTTTTGTGTCGTTTTTTTTGCTTTTGCCGTCTTTGCCCGTGCTGACGGATTCAATGAAAATGCGAATTTTGCTTATCGTTATGGTCCCAATCTGTCCCTAAGTGTTATGGGCAATACTCCGTTTGTATGGGGACAGTGGCTGCCTCAGGCGGTAGGGATGGCTCACTATACCTGGCTTGAACCGCTCGAAGATCTTGCCTATGGTGAACCTCTCGGAATAAATCCTGCCTATCTTCGCATGGATGCCGCGATAGAGGTGGCGCCTTTCTACGGTGGATATCTTGCTGGCCTTGGAATTCGCCCGTTCAAGACGAATCCCCAAATTGAATTGAACGCGGTCTATGAAAGCTATGTCTATTTTAAGTCGAACCTGGAAATGGTAACGGCTGAAGTGGAAAACGAGGGCCGTATTGCAGGAAGCTGGAATGCGGATTATATCACGGACAATCTTTATGAAAATGACGGGGCCTTTGACTATATGCAGTCAATCGATCTTTCGGCCAGTCTCAGTTACGCCTTTCCACGAGGCTCGATCCTTGGATTCAAGTTGCACTATATCCTGTCCGATGTCAGCACTGATTTCGATGGCAAGAGCTATGATTACAAGCGAAACATTCCCGTTTTCAGCCGTGATTTCCTGATAGAACTCGATGCTTATGGCAGAATTCCGCTCGCGAAGCATTTTGCAGCCCTGTTCGAAAGCAATTTTTACAAGACTGGGTATTTGCGTGATCATAATACGGTGCAGAAGGAGTCTCTCGGCTATGGTAAGGCGTTGCTTGGAGCTCATTTCTTCTGGAACGAAGACAAGCATAACCTTATTATGGAAATTGGAGGCTGGCGCCGTGTCGATTCCGATTTTTACAGCGGGTCATTCGCGCAGCAGTTCCTGGTTCAGCTTGAGTATCAGTGGTATTTTTCTTTCCCCCTTCGTAGGAATTTTTCCAAATAGATTCGGCACTTCGGACTTTGTTTTCTTGTGCGCGTTTGTCACGATGGGGTCGGCCAGCAATGTCTGCATGGGGTAGGCGGAGCGGATCCAGATTTCTCCGTTATACCGTTCACTTTCCAGCTTCACCAGGGTGGGTAACGTTTCTCCGGAGTAATTTTTCCATTGGCGGATCGTGAAGGTGCGTCTTTCCTTGCGGGCTCCGTTCATGGTTACCCTGCTAGGCATGGGAAGGCTGTCGGCGACGAGGGTCCACCAGGCCATGGAGAATGCCGTTGAAAGAACATTTGGTTTCTGTTCGCTGGAATCCTTGCACAGGAACTGTCCGTTGGCCAAAAGCTCCATGTCGTCGAGCTTCAGGGGAGATTCACCGATGTTTTCCTTGAGGTGGTGCGTCCCTAGCTGCCGCCTGATCTTCGTGCCGGGAAATTCCATGTAGCGGTACTCACCGGCGGTAATGAAATCGAAACGCGGATGATCCGGCTGATTAACGAAAAAGGTATCCAAGGCGTCTGGATGGTGTCTCCATTCTATGTCGATGTTTGCACGTGACATCTTTTCGTTGACGAAGTATCCTTCGATATTTACGACCATGGGAGACTTCAGTAGAAAGTGGGGACATGACATCTGGGAAAAGGCTATGGAACATCCAAAGGCAATCAGCATCGCCGATATGCGGAATTGAGCCTGTTTGGATTTTCTTTTCATGCTTAGGAATATAGAAATTTTGCAATAGCGGAAAACCCCGGCCTATCCCAATGGCTGAAGGATTGGTCGGGGTTTGTTTTTTTTCAGGAAGAAAAAGATGGACTTTGTCGCTAATCGGTTGTCCTTGACTAGCGATGATAGGAATTCGAATCGTAGATGGTGTTAGCCTTCTGCATCGACTGCGGCGATTTCGTCGGAATCGTCTGCGGCGATAGCGTCGCCTTCGTTCAGCTTGAACAGCTCCACATCCTTCATGCTTTCGCGAATTTTTGCCTCGATTTCGTTACAGAGATCGGCGTTGTCCTTCAGGAATAGACGCGTGTTTTCGCGACCCTGGCCGATGCGTTCATTGTTGTAGCTGAACCAGGAACCGCTTTTCTGGATGATGTCGAGTTCCGTTGCGAGATCGAGTATGGAGGCTTCGCGGGAAATTCCGCAACCGTACAGGATGTCGAATTCGCACTGTGTGAACGGGGCTGCAACCTTGTTCTTCACGACTTTCACGCGGGTGCGGTTACCGATAACTTCTTCGCCGTCCTTGATGGCGGCTATACGGCGGATGTCGATGCGCTGCGTGGCGTAGAACTTCAGTGCGTTGCCGCCGGTAGTGGTCTCGGGGTTGCCGAACATGACGCCGATCTTCATGCGCAGCTGGTTGATGAATAGCATGCAGGTGTTGGACTTTGAGAGAATGCCGGTGAGTTTACGCAGGGCCTGGCTCATGAGGCGTGCCTGCAGGCCGACATGGTTGTCGCCCATTTCGCCATTGATTTCTGCCTGCGGAACGAGGGCTGCCACGGAGTCAATCACGATAATGTCGATGGCGCCGGAACGCACGAGGGTCTCGGCGATGTCGAGGGCCTGCTCGCCCGTATCGGGCTGGGAAACGAGGAGGGATTCAATGTCGACGCCGAGCTTGCGGGCGTAAACGGCGTCAAAAGCGTGTTCCGCGTCGATGAAGGCCGCCACGCCGCCAAGCTTCTGGGCTTCAGCAATGGCGTGCAAGGTGAGGGTGGTCTTACCGGAGGATTCTGGTCCGTAAATTTCGATGATGCGGCCGCGGGGGAAACCTCCCACGCCGAGGGCCATGTCGAGCTGAATGCAACCTGTGGGGATTACGGGGATGTCTTCGACGGGTTGCTGTCCGAGGGCCATGATGGAACCTTTACCATAGTTCTTTTCAATCTGGGCGATGGCTGCTTCTACTGCCTTCGCCTTGTCGGCGGAAAGGTTGCTGGTCGGGGTGTTGTTCGTTTTCTTTGCCATATAGGACTCCATTTTGTTTTCTGATTCTAAATATAATAACTAGTGTTCACTTGTGCAAGTGCTTTTTTGGTTATTCAACAAAAAAAGTAGCTCGCTCAGTGCACTATACACGCTTTTTTCTCGGACTTCGATGCGGTTTCCTTCGAAATTTTTACATAAAGCCACGTTTTGCAAACTGTTGGCGACTGCAATCCAAACCGTTCCTACGGGCTTTCCCGGTTCGGCTCCGGTGGGTCCTGCAATACCAGAGGTGGCGACCGCCCATTCGCAACCGAACTTTTTGCGGGCGCCTTCGGCCATGGCCTTTACGGTTTCGGCCGAAACGGCTCCCTTTTCTTCGAGCACCTGGTGGGGGACTTCAAGCAAGGCTTCCTTGATTTCGTTCTGGTAGGCGACAATGCCGCCGGCAAGTACGGCTGAGGATCCTGCCTCGTTCACGATGCTGCTTGCCACAAGGCCGCCCGTGAGCGATTCGGCTGTTGCCATCATTTCGCCCCGTGCGATGAGCGTATCCTTGATGGTCTTGACCAACAGGGAAATCTTGTTTTCTAAGTCTTCTCTTTGAAAATCGAAATCTTTTGTATCGCTCATTTTCATACTCCGTAATTTAGAATTGTTTTATGTCATAAAATGACAATTGAATCAAAACATGAAATTTTTTTTGAAAATATACCTTTTGGAACCTCGGTATGCTGTTCCCTTGCAAAAAAAAGAAAAAATAAGGCCAAAGATTGGAAAAAACATATGGTTGTACAAACAAATAAATAGGAAAACGATGATGATTTATTCTATATTGTCAAGCCGATGTCAAATCGTCTGCTTGCTATAGTCTTGTTTGTAAGCCTCGCTTTTGCTGCGGGGGCTAGTGCGCAGAATCTTCCGGCGGATTCCTCGCAGGCAGAGGAACCTGCCGATACCTTGGCAGGCGATCCCCTGCAAAAAGGAATGACTGGCATTGTCGCAATAGATACTCTTGCCGTGAACGAATGGGATATTCCTACCAAGCGAAATTCCCTTGCCATGACCATGCTG
Organism: uncultured Fibrobacter sp.; assembly: GCF_937877005.1. Taxonomy (GTDB): domain Bacteria; phylum Fibrobacterota; class Fibrobacteria; order Fibrobacterales; family Fibrobacteraceae; genus Fibrobacter. Next base: position 6,866 of record NZ_CALEFV010000030.1, read on the forward strand.
TTTGCCCTGTTCCCGGGTGGCGGCCAATACTATACGGAGCACTATGTGCGCGGCGGCTTCATTACCGGCATAGAGCTTCTGCTTTTGTACGAAGTAACAGCGAATAAGAGCTACCAGCATAAGCGAGTGCTGGAACAGGCGGAACCGTTCCAGGATTCCGTGGCGCTGTACACCAGGTTGCTGATAAACTCGTCCACGAGGGATAGCCTGCAGTATTACCAGGAAAAGCGTTCGGAATATATATCCCGCGTCCGCGAAAAGAGTGACAAGAAAATGGAACAGGAAGACTTGCGCAAGGCTGAAACGGCGTGGATGTATGGCCTGTATCTGTACAGCTTTTTCGATGCGTTCGGAATATGGTACAACAACAATTACCGGAGCGTTGAACTCAAGAGCATGAAGAAGGCTCTGCTTTGGTCGATCATTCCTGGATTTGGACAGATGTACAATAGGGAGTTTGGCAAGGCGGGGTTGCTGTACATGGCGATTATCGGAGCGTCAACTAGCATATGGACTTCGCAGAACATGGTGGAATACTATCTGGACCGTAAGCACCTGGTTGAAGCCGAAAGTACGACATCCGAAGAGTATGAACGAGTCTTGGAGCGTGTGACCTATTACCGTAAGAACCGTAACCAGTATATCTGGGCGATGGCGCTGATTTATCTGTATTCCGTGGCTGATGCGGCGGTGGATGCCCTATTGAGCGATTTCGACAATCCGGTGCACTTGGCCTTGCTGCCGCAACTGGGAGGCGGTGTCCAGGCCTTGATGTCGTTTGACTTTTAATTAATGTTTAGTGTGAAAAGTGTGATATGGAATTAATTTCACATTTCTCATCTTTTCACCCGATTTTCAGCGGCTGCATTTGGATGCCGTCGTGAATCTTTTCAAATGTACCGCGATAATGTCCTTCGGCATTTCGCTTGAATACAAAGCGCGAAACCATGGCGTAGCTGAAAGCGCCTTCCACGAACTGGTCATCGGGGAGTCCGCAGGCGAAGTGCTGTAGGGCGGCAATAACGCCTGCATGGGTAATCCACAGAAATTCGCCATTGTCGTCGAGCGTGTCCAAAAATGAAGCTACTCGGCGGTCTATGTCGTGAAAGCATTCTCCGTCCTTGAACCGGTATCCGCGGAGGTCGTTTGCCCAGGCCGCCATTTCTTCGCGCGGAACTTCGGTCAGTTTATGCCCTTCCCAGGAACCGAAGTTCATTTCGATGATTTCTTCGCGCTTTTCCATGGAAAGCCCGGTCGCCTTCTCGGCTTTTTCGGCGAGTCTCAGGCAGCGCTTGAGTGGGCTTGTGAATAGTCGGGTCGGCTTGGCTTCGGCGTTGAGTAGGGCCTTCAGGGCGCTGTCGCTTTCTTCTTCGAATGTGGGGGAGACATCAAAATCGAGCCTGCCGTAGCAGACATCGTTCGGATTGAATGGTTTTGTGTGGCGGATTGTCCAGAGGATCATAAAAAAGTCCTAGGCTACCTGAGCACATAAAAATTCGCAAGTCCGTTGCTGCTTTCGCCCTGGCGATTTGCCCGCAAATAGTCATTGCGCAGGGCCTAGGAACCCGCAATATAGTATTTTTTTGTGATTTTACAAGTCAATTTTTGTAAACGACAGGGCAAATATAAGCAAAATCGCATTTTTAAGGCCAAAAAAGGTGGTTTTAATGATTTTTTTTTACAAAAAAAGAGCTTTTGTAAATTTTTTTATGTATTTTAAAGAAAAGGTTGTTTGCAAATTTCCATAAGGACCAATCTTGGAGGCTATTATGTTGAAAGGATCGGTAAAAATGATTGGTATGACCGTGCTGTTGCTCGGTCTTTCCGGAGGCGCTTTCGCGGCCTCCGTTGCTCCGTTGTATTTTGAAAGCCTTGGAAGTTCCGTAGCGGATAATCCCGAAGATCAGCAGCAGTACTGGGAAGATCTGATGAAGTACAAGCTGTGGGGCTCGGATGGCCTTACCTTCAACAAGGAAAATGTTCATATTGCGGACTTGAACGGCTATAACGGTACATCGACGGGCGATATTTCCTTCTATAATGGTCGACATCATGTGGGCGGCCCACTGCTTTCTGGTGGAAACTTCAATTTGTCGAATAATGGGACTACTTCAGAATTTGATACCCTTAGTGGCGGTCCGATGCGCACCTTGGGAAATATGATTTTGACTGATTGGAAATTTAATAATAACATTGATTTCTTTAGAACAAATAACAGGTATGAAGGTCCGTTTTGCGTAAACGGAAGGGTTGAAACAGCGTCTTCGAATCAATACGACAACACGCTGGCCAACTTGGCTTCGCTGATTAGTGGAGGTGTTTATGCTTCATCGGGCGTGGTTCCTGCAGATGAAGCGACGGCCGATTCCGTATATGTTTATGATGTCACGGATCCCGAAACGGGAGATCCTGTGCCTGTAACGGAATACTATAAGTATGTTGCATATCCGTTTGCGGTAGGCACCTATCAGTCCTGTCCTGCAGAGGTTCCTTCTGTAGATACGCATCTGCGTGTTCCGATATGGCCGGAATCTGAAAATACGGGGGATTGGGCTCCAGCGATTTCGTTGAATCAGTATGATCAGGTCGGCTACATTCATGTCCCGCCTGAATCCGTATATGTCAATGAATATGGCACTTATGACCTGTACATAGAAAAAATTTCTATGTGCTGTACCCCGAATACAAAGCTTTATGTGGTGATGCCTCCTGGAGGTCGTTTGACTCGAATCTTTACGCGTGGAGGCGTTTCGATTGATAACTCTGCCAATAGCGCTCTTATACAGGTCATTTACGTAAGTGCAGGAACCACTTACGATCGTAGTACTAATCAGTGGGATTTGAGTAAGATTACCGATTCTAACTATGTGAGCAACGCGAAGTATGCTGGTAATCTGATGTTCTACACCAATGAGGACATTGACTGGAACTCTATGATAAACCCGAGTTTCCAGGGAACGTTCATGACTACGGGTAAACTTACCATCAAGGACCACTTTACTTTGGCAGGTCAGCTTGTTGCGAATAACCTCTGGTTCGAATCTGACATTATCGGCGACTTCCGCTACGTGCCGTTCGATCCGCCTATCCTGAATATTGACCCGGAACTGCTTGAAAACGGTGCGTTCCCCGAAAACAATGTCGATGCAGAAATTCCCATATCGCTTGACGAACGTACAAATACCTCGGTTGATTTCAACTACTGCTTCGATCTCGATCCGGCTCTCTCTACGGCTGAACGTGCAGACTTCACCTCGACCGCGAAGGCTCCGTTCCCGATATGCGAAATTCGCGATACGACCTGGGGAAATTATGTATATGACGAAGACGGTGTGACAAAAACGGATAGTTCCATCGTTAATATCGATGTGATCAAGGATTCGGGTTATGTAAGGATTGCTGCCGGAAGGCTTTATCCGACGGATGAATTCAAGGCTTACCTGAACGTGCTTATTGACGGTCTTAACGAAGGCGATGAATTCCTGCACATGAAGATATTCAACCTTGCGGGCGCAGTCCTTCCGGGTAATGAGCGTGAAGGTCACTTCAACTTGAAGATTATCGATGGAACGACATCTCCCGTGGCGAGTGCTTCCAGTGTGAATGGTACAGAAGATTTGGTCTATGTATTTAAGACCGCCGACTTCAGCTACTATTCAAGCAAGGATTATGCGGAACTCGGTATTTTCGTGAGCACGGTGCCGTCCAAGGGCGTATTGACCTATTTGGGAGATACTCTTACGGATCGTAAGTTTATCCCGGTGGATTCTATTTCCGAACTCAAGTACTACGGAAAGAAGGATGATAACGGTACTCCTTACGTTACTTTCCTCTTCCAGGTGAAGGACGAAAAGAATGCCGTTTCGGGATCTGCCGTGATGTCTGTAAACATTGCTGCCGTCAACGATGCTCCGAGTGCCGTGGCGAGCACCTTTACGGTTGCAGAAAATTCTTCTGTCAATGCTGCCGTAACGGGAAGCCTCGTCGCGAAAGACGTGGATGACGAAGAGTTTGTCTATAGTCTTGTGGGTGGGGATTCCTCCATCTTCAAGATAGATGCTTCCACTGGCGCCATTTCGGTGAAGAAGGCCGTTCTTGATTACGAAACAAAGTCTTCTTACTCGGTGACGGTCCGTGTCCGCGACATGAGCGCTTCGACGACGCTTGCCGATACGCTCTCTTACGAACTTCCCGTTTCTATCGTTGTGACAGACGTGAACGAAAAACCGGTTCTTGCGGAACAGGAATTCGGTGTCAAGGAAAATCAGCCGGCAAATGCCGAAGTTGGAACGGTGGTGTTCACCGAACTCGATACGGCTCTCCTGTTTAGGGAAGACATGTTTACTGTCGTGGGTGGAGCCACGGACATATTCGCAATCAGTCCCGAAGGTGTCATCACCACCAAGAAGGTGCTTGACTTCGAGAAGGATCCTGGTGTCTATACGCTCGATGTGAAGCTCTCCGACAAGAACGATCCGACGGTCTATGTGACCAAGACGATGACGATCAAGCTCTCGGATGAAAATGAAACTCCGGTCCTTGCGGAACAGGAATTTGGCGTTGAGGAAAATCTGCCGGTGGATTCCGAAATTGGAACGGTTGTATTTACCGAACCCGATACGGCTCTCCTGTACAAGGAAGACGAGTTCACCGCGGTGGGAGGCGATACGGCCTTGTTCGCGATCAGTGCCGATGGTGTCATCACCACCAAGAAGGTCTTTGACTTCGAACAGGATCCTGGTAGCTATACGCTTGTCGTAAAACTCTCCGACAAGAATGATCCTGCCATTTATGTCGAGAAGACTATGACGATTAATCTCGTCGACAAGAACGAAAAGCCTGCTCTTGCAGAACAGAATTTCGAGATTAAGGAAAATCTGCCGAAGAATTCCGAAGTCGGAACAGTGACTTTCTCTGAACCCGATACGTCGCTCCTGTTTAGGGAAGACGTGTTTACTGCGGTGGGTGGCGATACGGCTGTGTTCGCTATCAGTCCTGAAGGCGTCATCACCACCAAGAAGGTGCTTGACTTCGAAAAGGATCCTGGTAGCTATACGCTTGTCGTGAAGCTTTCCGACAAGAACGATCCGACGGTTTACGTGACCAAGACGATGACAATCGACTTGACGGACGAAAATGAATACCCCGTTTTGGTAGAACAGACTTTCGGAATCGAAGAGAATATGCCGGAAAATTCTGAAGTCGGAACGGTGGTGTTCTCTGAACCCGATACTGCCCTCCTGTACAAGGAAGATGTGTTTACTGCGGTGGGTGGCGATACGGCAGTGTTTGCCATCAGCCCGGAAGGCGTCATCACCGCTAAGAAAACTCTGGACTTTGAAAAGGACCCCGCGACCTATACGATCGTCGTGAAGTTGACGGATAAGAACGATCCTTCGATCTCTGTGACCAAGACGATGACTGTCAACCTACTCGACAAGAACGAATCTCCGGTCCTTGTAGATCAGTCTTTCGAAATTGACGAGCATCAGGTTGCGGGCACGGTGGTGGATACGGTCGTCTTTGACGATCTTGACAAGGATCCGACTAAGCGTGTCGACATATTTACGGCTGTTGCCGGTGATACGGCCTTTTTCAGCATTGATAACGATGGCGTCATCAGAACCAAGAAGGAATTCAATTACGAAACGGAACGCCGTGTATACACGATTGATGTCGCCTTGACCGATGCAACAGATCCTTCGCTCAAGGTTGTCAAGACCATGACCATTGAAATTCGTAACATCAACGAGAATCCGGTTATCGTGACCGAGAAGGTTTCCGTGGTGGAAAATTCTCCTGGTGGAACGGTGGTTGATACCGTCAAGGCAATCGATAATGACCTGGATGATTCCGTGTTGACTTACAAGTTGGCTGAACCGTCCAAGTACTTCGATGTGTCCAAGAACGGTGTGATTACGGTGAAGAAGGGTGTGAAAATTGACTACGAAACGGTCAAGACGACTCTGCTCGTGGTTGAAGTGAGCGATTCGCATGGTGGTTCCTCTCGCAAGACCATTACCGTGGATATCGTTGACATTCCGCCCTCATCGATTGAAATTACCACGGCGGAAAATGCGGATTCCACCTGGAAGAACCCGGACACGCTTTACACGAACCTGAAGGATATCAGGCTGTATTGCTCGGTGAATGGCGGAGCCGAGGAACTTTGCGCCGATACGACGCTCAAGGAAGGCAAGAATGTCATCATCAAGAAGTTCAACGATCCAAGTCTTGACGGTCCTGCCTCCGATACCGTGGTGGTGTTCGTGAGCACGGCGGCGCCTGTCGTGACTGTGACGGCAAACCCGGATGATGTCAAGGCGGCCAATATCTATACGATTGTCGAGAAGACGGATGAGGCCGATACGAACATCTATGTCAATGATACTAGGAATGATATCCTGGTGACGGTTAAGGACCCCGCAAGCAAGAAGGATACCTCGTTTACGGTCAAGCTGAATCTGGAAACGTTGTCCGTGCCGGAGAGCAAGTTCTCCTCGATGGTCAATGTGGCTAAGGAAACTGTTGCCCTGAACGAAAATCCGTCGACACCTGTGACTCGCACTCCGGTCAATGGTACGGAAGTCAAGGTCTCGTATACAGAAAAGGTCGCCGGCAAGGAAGTGACCGTGTCCTATAAAACCGATAATAATGGTAATGTTATCAAGCGTGCCGTTGTTAACGAAAAGGGCAAGGTCGATTCTATTGAGGTGATTACGGTAACGCGAGTGACGACGATTGACGGTAAGGAAGTGACGATTTCTTATGAAGCGGATGCCGTGACGGGTGCAGTTCTGTATGACGATGGCGATGGCAACCTCGTGACATCTTCTGCTGCGGCAGAAAAGAAGTCCGGTTCCAAGTCTTCGACGACGGTCGGCATGTTCACGGTTACTTACGACTATGTGGATGCTGCGGGTAACACCGTCGTGGTTACCTATCCAGTGGACAAGAAGGGGAACCTGGTGAAGAATTCCGAAGGTAACATCGGTTACTCGGTCGCTTACACCTACGTGAATAAGTATGGCAATGCCGCGACGCAGTCCGTCTTTATCGTGCTAGACCAGATTGGCCCGACGGTGGAAATCCTTTCGCCGGAAGAAGGTGCTGTGGTTCGTTCCAACTTCGTGAACGTGGTCTGGACGGTTAACGGTGTCGAGCAGGATACCTTGACGCTGCAGGGCCTTGAAAAGGGTGCCAATGTCATCGTGCGCTTCTACCGCGACAAGGCTGGCAATGAAGCCTCTGATACGGTGTATGTCGTGATGAAGGACAGCAAGAATGTCGAAATTGCGATTGAACAGCCGGTTACGGAAATCACCAAGGAAAAGGTGGCCGAATACTATGCTGTGAACCCGCCGAAGCCGGGTCAGACGTTCGCTGTGAGTATCAAGAATCCGACGACGGAAAAGGAAGTTGAAACCTTGATCGGTGGCGAATTCAAGACAAAGGCGGGTAGCGGGGAAGAGCCGTATCCGGGTGTGTCTGGTTCCGATCACTTGGGCCCCACCCTTGCGCTCGATATCAGGCTCCCCGTGGTTAATGGTGTCGGTGGCCTTGCTACGTTGGATGACTTGTTGAGCAGCGACGGCATGATTCCCTTGGAAGGTGTGGATGCCGAAAACAGCACGAAGGTCTCGGTCGAGGAATTCGTCGAGGAATACTGCGAAGACGGTCTCAAGATTGGTAGCGATATCAGCCGTCTCAACCTGTACAAGTCCCAGATGAATGTCAAGATTTGGGTGTATACCTCTCTTGGCAACTTCGTAGACTACTTCAGCTTCACGCAGGACATGAATGATCCGGATTACACCAACGATGCGGGCATGCTCCAGATGTTCTTCGAAATGAAGCCGGATAAGGAAGGCTATGTAAAGGCTGAAAACGGCAAGCTGATTGGTACGGGCGCCTACTTGTACAAGGTAGAGGCTACGATCAAGTCGCACCTGCGTTGTACGCTTCCGCCAGTGGCTGATCCTTCGGGCAAGAAGAAGGGTGATATCGTTAAGTCTAGCGACGACCTGCTGAAACCGTTTGGATATAAGCGGCCGAAAGATTAGCGACATAATTTATATGAAATTAGCCGGAAAACAAGAAAAATTTTGTTAACCGGCTTTTTTTATTTTACATAATCGTAGTTGTGTAACATTTTATAAACATTTAGAAACTGATAAAGGACCGTCTTGGGGTGCCGGACGGAGTGATTTTTGTCACATTTCTGTTTTTTCGGGGTGTTTTGTTACGATTGTTTATAATCTGTTGAAAAAAAAGTTGTAATAAATAAAAAAGTTATGTATATTTTACATAGTACAATTTGGAATAATTTTTTTTGGGCTTTGTCAGGGAGAACAACATGAAGCTTATGAAAAAATTTTTGAAGTCATTATTCATTAGCGCGGCGATTGTCGCGTCTGCACAGGCAGTTGAGGTAGCTCCGCTGTACTTTGTTGATGCCCAAGGGAACCGTATTGCGGCAGACCTGCAGCAGGAGTACTGGAATTATCTCGTCAAGTATAAACTGTTCGGGAACGATTTTGTAAAGACCGGAAACCGCGTTATCATTCACGATGAATCGGGCTGGACCGGATCCAATGGTTATTTTAGCGCTGAACAACCGGATGGGCAGGGAGCGTCGGTTGGAACTCAGTTAGGTGGTCCCATTGTCGTTGCCGGGAAAATAACTACCGGAGATGGTTATAAGTTTACGACGGGTCCTATTCGTGGTGGTTCTTTTCAGTCTGGTCAGAACTGTAATAATTGTTATTATGCTGCTCCTATATGCTTGGATAACACATCGGTTACTGGTGGTGGAACGGCTGGATTCCAGGCTCAACCAATTAGTAACTGTCCTGATCAGCCTTCTGCAAATACCGCTGTTAGCATTCCTCGTCTTGATTGGCCGGCTTCTCCGACTGTGGCTGATATTAAAATTAGTGCGAATAACGGTGAACAAAGAATCGTTGTGCCTGATCCCGTAGATGGGAGCAAGGCTCCTTATGACATGTACATGGATAGTATCCTTACGGGTATTGGCGGTACAGATGGTGCTAAAATTACAGTGAGTATGCCTGCAGGTGGTCGTGTGACACGTATCTTTGTACATCAGATACAGTTGGGAAACCATACTGTTATTCAAATCGTTTATAGGACTCCGCAAGAGGATGGTTCTGTCGTTGAAGTCCCTGCTGAAAAGTATACGGGTAATTTGCTGTTCTATACAGATCATGACATAAACATTAAAAATACGGACAACAGTGACCTTCTGGGAACATATATTTCTACCGGAAGGATTTTCTTGCAGAGTAACATTAACTTTGCTGGGCAGTTGATTGCTAATGAACTGGTGGTTGGTAACGAATTTGATGGCACGAGCTTTGTTTTTGTTCCGATCGATCCGCCGGTCTTGGACTTGAAGCCCCAGGCCGATACTCCGCTTGAATTCCCTGAAAACGATTTGCTGGTAAAGGTTCCCATTGCGCTCGATACCCCCGCTCCGGCAGATGTGTTCATTGACTACTGCTTTGATTTGCAAAATTCGTCGGCGAAGGAAAGTGACTTTAAGCTGGAAGATGGATATTCGTATCCCAAATCGAAGGGCCATCTGTTCCCCATATGTGGGCAGGACATGGGCAAGGTGACAATCCTTAAAGATGCAAAAACTCCTGCAGATGCTCCTGATGTTAGCGTGTGGATTAATGTCGCTAAGGACGATTTGGTTGAAAGGCCGAATGAAACTCTTCGCTTGAAAATCACGAATATTTCTGGTGCCGTGTTGCCGGGCAATAAGTTGGATGGTTATTTCGACTTGATTATCGTCGATGCGAATGTTGAACCGACTAGCGAAGACTTTGAAATCGTTGCAACGGAAGATGAAGTCTTTACATTTGATTCTTCCATGTTCAAGTATGAATCGGCCTTTGATAAGGTCAAACAGGGCATCGTGATTATGTCGCTTCCCGAAAAGGGTTTCTTGCTGAGTAATGGCGACACGCTTACAAGCTCTGACTTGAATAAGTTTATTCCGATTAATGAAACGACAAACATAGATTTGCAATTCATTGCTGCAAAGGATGAATATGGAGTTTCTCCGGCTTATACCTCCTTTACTTTCAAAATGAAAGATGCGGATAATGTAGTTTCCGAAAATCCTTACACTGTTACGGTTAAGGTAAATCCGGTGAACGACGCTCCCGTTGTTAATGATGCAACTTTCGAAGTTGTTGAAAACAGCACTGAAATGGATGCCGTTCTCGAAGTGAAGGATGTTGACGACTCCAAATTTGATTTTGCCTTTGATGAAAGTGACGCCAACTACGAAGAAGTCAATTCTCTGTTCTCCATTGATAATTATGGCCGAATCCAAGTTAAAGATGGCGTTGTCTTGAACTTTGAGGCGAAGAACGAATATACGATCAAGGTCAAGGTGACCGATCAGGCATCTACCACGGATGGTGCTGGTAAGGAAACTGTATCGGCTCAGGTGACGATCAAGATTCTTGATGACAATGAAAAGCCGGTCATTCGTGATACGACTTTGTTTGTTGCCGAAAATGTTGCCCCGGAAGCGGAAGTGGGTAAGGTGACTGCAACAGATGAAGATACCTGGACGAAGTTTACCTATTCGTTGGCGGATACGTCTGCTAGTGGTAAGGATCCTGTTGCAACCCTCTTTACCATTGATGGAAATGGTTTGATTCAGGTTGCTGAAGGCGCAGATCTCAATTATGAAGAACGCAACGAATATACGATTTTGGCCATTGTGCACGACAATGGTATTGAAAAGGGCTTTGATAAGGACCTCTACGATACCGCAATCATCACAATCAAAATTAACGATGTCAACGAAAATCCGAAATTCGACAATGTGAAGGATGAATACAATGTTGTCGAAAATACTCCGGTAACGAGCATCTTTGCGAATGTTCTTGTGTTTGACCCCGATGCAAAGGATGTCGGTAATCTTAATGTTTCCTTGACGGATAACAAGAAGGTTGAAAATGTTGTCAGTGCCGAAGACCTGTTCGATGTTGTTGTCGTTCCGTCTGCTAGTGCGGATTCTGTGGGATACGCCTATGTCAAGATTTCTGTCAAGAGCGCTATTGATTACGAAGCTCTGTATGCCGATCACTTCGATGCTGATGCCCAAAAGGTTCTGTTTGATGTGACCTTGCATTTGGTGGACGAATCTGGTGTAGAAGTGACAGCTGTGACCAGGATTCGTGTGGATGACTCTAACGAAGCTCCGACGATTGAGGATGCTGAATTTGCGGTTGATGAAAATTCTACTGTGAATACCGAAGTCGGTGCCTTGAAGGTGACTGATCCGGATGCTTATAACGAGGCCTTCCGCGATCTGGTCTATAATATCGTTGACGAGGGAGTTCCTTTCGTAATGGATTCGAATAGGGTCCTGGTAAATGGAGAGCTGAACCATGAAGTGACGACGACCTACACCTTCAAGGTGGCGGTTAAGGACAGAAATCTCGAAACCCTGACCGATACGGCTGATGTGATTGTTACGATTGTCAATGTGAATGAAAATCCGGATATTACCTGCAAGGCCGACGATGATAATTGTAATGGTCCGTTCTATGTCGATGAAAATTCCGCAACGGGTACTGAAATTCACTCCTTCGCGATTTCCGATGTGGATGCCGATGATGCCGGTAAGCTCACTGCCGCCCTTTCTGACAACGGAACGACGGGTGCCGACACGCTGTTCGATGTCGTTGTGAACGATGCGAATACGGAAGTAAGTATTGTCGTGAAGAATATTGCAACGCTTGACTACGAAAAGATCAACCCGACACACGAGGTTGTTATCACGGTCATTGATGCGGCTGGCTTGACCGATACGCTTATCCGTACCATTCATGTGAATGACGTGAACGAAAAGCCGATTCTAGCCGACAAGAACTTTACGCCCGATGAAAATATCGTCGATGGCGATGTTGTCGGTGAAATGGTTGCCGATGAACCGGATACGAAGAATGAAGAATTCCGCCACTTGGAATACACCATCATTACGGAAAATATGCCGTTTGCGATGGATACCAACAAGATTGTCGTGAGCGATGCAAGCTCGCTGAACTTTGAAACAAGCCCGGTATTTGAATTCGAGGTGGAAGTCAAGAACTGCGAAAAGAACGCGACGACCGGATTGTACACCGAAAAATGTCTTGCCGATACGGCCAATGTGAAGGTTTCGCTCCAGGATGTGAATGAAAAACCGGATATTGCCTGCAAGACTGGTGATGCTAATTGTAATGGTCCGTTCTATATCGATGAAAATTCCGAAACGGGTACCGAAATCCATACCTTCGCAATTTCCGACGTGGATGCCGATGATACGGGCAAGCTCACGGTATCTCTTTCCGATAACGGAACGACGGGTGCCGATACGCTCTTTACTGTAAAGGTCAATGAAGCTAATACGGAAGTGAGCATCGTTGTGCTGGACATCTCGAAACTGGATTTTGAAAAGATCAATCCGAAACATGAAGTTGTTCTTACGGTGACGGATGCCGCCGGCCTTACCGATACGCTTATTCGTACCATTTACGTGAATGACGTGAATGAAGCTCCGGTCATTGCCGATAATGCTTTTGAACCGGACGAGAATCTCAACAATGGCGATGTCGTGGGTGAGATGGTTGTCGATGAACCCGATACGAAGAATGAAGAATTCCGCCACCTGGATTACGCTGTCATTACGCCGGATATGCCGTTCGCGATGGATGGAAACAAAGTTATTGTGACGGACGCCACCAAGCTGGACTTTGAAACTTCTCCGGTGTTCACCTTCCAAGTGGAAGTCAAGAATTGCGAAAAGAATGCAACGACGGGTAAGTACACTGAAAAGTGCCTCGCCGATACGGCAGACGTGATCGTGACGCTCAAGGATGTGAACGAAAATCCGGATATCAAGTGCTTCGCTGGCGATACGAACTGCGACGGTCCGTATAATGTCAACGAAAATTCCAGGACCGGGTACGCCATTCATCCGTTCTCGATATCTGATGTGGATGCCGCCGATGCGGGCAAGCTTACGGCGATTCTTTCGGATAATTCGAAGACTGCTCCGACTGGAGCCGATAGCCTGTTCACGGTCAAACTGAGCGCTACGAATGATTCCCTGTATATTGTGGTGAAGGATGGTTCGAAGCTTGACTATGAAAAGGTTAAATCGACACATGAGGTGCTTATTACGCTTTCTGATGCAGCTGGCCTTACCGACACGCTCATTCGAACCATTCATGTGATCGACGTGAACGAAAAGCCGACTGTCAAGGATGCTGAATTCGCCGTGAATGAAAATTCCAAGAAGGGCGATTCTGTCGGTGTCGTGGAAGCTAGCGATCCGGATGTACTGAATCCCAATTTCGGTACGCTCTATTACTCTCTGCTCGATTCTACCGTCGGAGCCGCAGAACTCTTTGATATCGATGGTAGCGGTAAGATTACTGTTGCAGAAAATGCAAACCTCAACTATGAAACGGATTCCGTTTACTACGTAAAGGTTCGCGTGACGGATAAGGAACTTTCTGATACAGCAACCGTGAAGATTACGCTTAAGGATGTGAGCGAAAAGCCGAAGATCATTATCGACGACGATGACGATGGTGAAGATGATTCCGACTCCATCTGCGTTGCTCATTGTGATACGACTGGCCGCGGCTCTGACCCGAGCGATCCGGAATCCAAGAAGACCCTTACGGTTGCCGTGAATGAAAATTCTCCGACCAATACGGAGGTGTTCAGCTATGTCGTCGATGACGAAGACCTAGGTGAAGTTGGAATGCTTAGCGTTTCCTTGAAGGACGAAAGAAATTCTGGAACGGATTCTCTCTTCAAGATTGAAATGAAGAAGGTCGACGAAAAGTGGAAGGTTGTCGTTTCTGTCAAAGATGGCGACAAGCTTGATTACGAAAAGATTGATCCGAGGCATGAAGTGACCGTTATTGTGACTGATCCGAATGGCTTGCAGGATTCTATCCGCCGTGTCATTGAAGTCCGTGATGTGAATGAAGCTCCGACCTTCGTAACCTGGCCGTTCGAATTTACGGAACATAATGAACCCAATGTCGTTGTCGGACATGTTGAACATGGTGAAGATGTCGATACCATGGCAATCTCCGGCGTGAAGACTCCTGACTTCTATATCCACGATCAGTTCAAGTTGACTGGCGGTGCCAATGGTGCTGACACATTGTTCACTCTGTTGCCGAATGGCGACCTTGTTGCGAACAAGAGGTTCGACTTCGAAACGGATCCGCATGAATATGCCATCTACATTACCCTGAGCGATACGCTGATGCCGGATCTCACTGAGACTGATACGGTGTGGATTACTCTTCTCGACAAGAACGAAACTCCGTGGATCGAAACGGAAACGGTTGATGTCGATGAAAACGTGAAGAAGGGGACTGTTGTCGATACAGTCAAGGCTGATGATTACGACCTGTACGACACCGTGCTGACCTTTACGCTTGTCGAAGACCATAGCG
>NZ_CALEFV010000031.1 GCF_937877005.1 uncultured Fibrobacter sp.
GATGTGGTTTTTGATTGCGTCCAATACTTAATTCTTATGCTTAATTATTGATTTTTTCTATATGTGCGACGCTGTTGAATTTGTCTGTGTTATAATAAAAACCTATAACAGATCATAGTGATATAGTATTGGACATTTTCGGTATACCTTTTTAATTTATGCACCGAAAATTTTTAAGGAGAGTGCCATGAAACAGTACAAAGTATTTGTTGTTGCTAATCTGATTTTCGGCGTTTTGCTGATTGTACTTACCAAGTTGATTTTGCCTGTTTGCCATCCGATTGGTGGCGGAACCATGAGTTGTGAAATTTCGACGACGGTAGATGCTTTTTTAGGACTTGCTTTGCTTGCAAATGCCGTCGTTGCTGCGGGGCTCCTTAAAAAGAAAGCACATGTCATTCTTTCTGCAGTAACGCTTGTGGTGGGTGTTTTTGTTTCGCTTGTGCCAACGGTAATTGTCGGAACATGCCAACACGCTCAAATGGCATGTCACGTGATAACGGGTCCGGTGCTTGCTGTTTTTGGTGTGCTGATTGCGCTTTTTGCGGCGCTGAATTTGATTTACTTGAAACTGAGGAGGCGAAATGAACAAGACTGATTTGAATTTGATTATTGAAAATTACTTGCGAAACCCTTTCCGTAGTTTTGGGCTTTCACTGTTGATTGCTTTGCTCGCCTCGGTGCTTTTGGTGGGCGGGCTTTTGTCGTTTTCGCTTTCAAAGGGCCTGAATCGCCTTTCGTCTCGCTTGGGTGCCGACGTCATCGTGATTCCCCAGGGGAGCGAAATCAACGACCAGACTGTACTTTTGCAGGGAGATTCCAAGTATGCCTATTTGCCGCAGGGCTCGCTGGAATTTATTCGTGGCCTTGACGGCGTAGAAATTGCGACGCCGCAGTATTTTTTGACCACCTTGAATTCTAGCTGCTGCGAACAGAAAGTCATGATTATCGGTTTCGAGCCGGCTTCTGATTTTGTGATTCAGCCTTGGATTCACGAGGTCCTTACGGATAAACTCCCTAAGGGTGCTATCGTGGTGGGCAGTGAAATTAGCGTGGGCGAGAAAAGGACTGTCAGGTTCTTTGACCATGAATACCCCGTGGCGGCCTCTCTTGAACCGGTTGGCAACAAGTTGGACCAGGCCGTTTTTGTAGATGTGGCGACACTTGCCGATATCCGCGAGGCGGCTAAGGCCAAGGGCGTGATTTTCTTGCATCAAGATGTCAAGTCCGAGGGCTCGGATTCGCCGATTTACTCCAGCGTTTTAATTAAACTTCGCGCAGGGGCTGATATCGAGCGCCTCTCTCGAGAAATTCATACCCGCTTTGACGGCGTGCAGATTCGCACCCGCAAAGATTTGTTCTCGGGTCTTGAAAAGTCGGCGAATTTCTTGCAGATTGTGGTGTGGTCAATCGTGGCCCTTTTCTTGGTGATTGCGGTTGCCGCGATTGTGATTTCGTTTTCACTGTCGACTCGCGAACGCAGGCGTGAATATGCGCTTTTGCGAATTGTGGGCTATGCCCGCAAACGTTTAAGGACTCTTGTGCTGGGCGAATCGCTGCTGGTGTCGGCGGTAGGAACGTACATTGGCTTGCTGCTTTCGAGCGTGGCGTTTTTCACTTTTAAAATTTGGATTGGCGAACATGTGAACGTACCCTTTATTGTTCCTGGAAATGCCGAAATCGCCGCTGTTTACGCTGTGGTGGTTTTGCTTTTGCATTCGGTGGGGCCGGTGGCGGTTTTCGGCGTGGCAAATAAGGTGAGTAAGATTGATGCCTACGCCGCTTTGAGGGAGGTAGAACATTGATTTTAAACGTCTCTAATTTATATAAAGCCTATACCCGCCGCGGCGAAGAATTCAATGCCGTCGAAGATGTTGAATTTTTTGCCTGGTCCGGTGATTTCTCGGTAATCTATGGCGAATCGGGAAGCGGAAAAAGTACGCTTTTATCGCTCCTTTCGGGAATCAATCGCCCCTCGCAGGGATCTATCATTTTTAATGGTGTTGATTTTGCAAGTTTGACAGATGCCGAACTTTCCGCAATTCGTAACGATAAAATCGGCTACATTCCACAAGAATCCGTTTTCTTGCCGCAATTTACCGTGCTTGAAAATATCTTCTTGCCGCGGGCGATTCGCGAGGGCAATAAGGTTGAGGTGAGGGATATTTCGGAATTGGTCGATATTGATATTCATTCAAAACTCGAAACTCTCGGCATTGCCCATTTGGTGAATGAAATACCGGCAGAACTTTCGGGAGGCGAACTCAAGCGAGCCTCGATTGTGCGCGCTCTTGTCAACAATCCCGATATCGTGATTGCTGACGAACCGACCAGCAACCTTGACGAAATCAATGCCAACAACATGGCACGCATCCTAACCGAGGAAGCCATGAAGCAAGGCGCTGGGGTAGTGGTTACCTCTATCGGAAAACATTTGGAGTTGGATTACACTAAAAAAATGTTGCTATGAGTTTGGTTTGGAAATTAATGCGTAGACATATCAGCTTAGGACAGTTGGTGGGTTTCTTTTTTGCCAACCTATGTGGCATGGTCATCGTCTTGCTCAGCATTCAGTTCTATCAGGATGTGGTTCCCGTATTTACGGAAGGCGATAGTTTCATGAAAAAGGATTACATCATCGTGAGCAAGAAGGTGAGTACGCTAGGCTCTTTTGTGGGCAAGAGTAGTACCTTCTCGCAGACCGAAATCGATGAAATCGAGGAACAACCCTTTACCCGTGGAGTGGGCGAGTTCACCCCTTCGCAATTTAAGGTGTCGGCAGGAGTAGGCATGGAGCAATT
>NZ_CALEFV010000032.1 GCF_937877005.1 uncultured Fibrobacter sp.
GCGTTCAGGCCGCATTCGGTGAGAAGCAGGAACGGCGTGCCTTCGGGCTGTTCCTTGATGTAGTTCACCATCTGGCCGGTGCTGCCCACGTAGTCGCTGAGGAGGGCAACGCCCGGGTGACATTCGGGGTGGCTCACCACCTTGAGGCCCGGGTTCTGGCTGCGGAAAAAGTTGATGAGCTCGGAATCGTAGGTCTCGTGAACGTAGCAGCAACCGCTGTGGAGCACGATTTCTTTCTTGATGCCGCGCTTCTGCATTTCGTCGATGAGGTTCTGTCCCATGAGTCCGTCGGGAACGAACACGATCTTGTCGTTTTCGAGACTAGAGACAATCTTCATCACGTTGCTGCTGGTGACGCACACGTCGCAGTTCGCCTTCACGTCGGCGGTGGTGTTGATGTAGCACACGAAGGTGTGGTCGGGGTACTTTTCGCGGAGAGCCTTGACCTCGGCGCCGGTAATGGAGTCGGCGAGGCTGCAACCCGTAAGCGGTCCCGGAATGAGCACGTCCTTGGTGGGGTTCAGAATTTTGGCGGTTTCGCCCATAAAGCGCACGGCAGAGAACACGATCGTCTTGGCGCTCACCTTGGTGGCGTCCTGGCTCAGCTTGAAACTGTCGCCGTCGTAGTCGGCAACGCCCAGAATGATTTCGGGGGCCACATAGCTGTGGGCGAGAATCACGGCGTCGCGTTCCTTTTTCAGCTCGTTGATTTCGTTGATGAGGGGGAGCATCTGTTCGCACTTTTCCATGGAATAAGTGCAGAGGACGGCACCGGGTTGAATGGTGCTGAGACGTTTGTAAAGTTCTTCTGCGGTCATGAGCATAAATATAGAAAATTGCAAAAATATTCCTATATTTGTGTACAAAAAGTTTCCTGTGCCCTGAAAAGCCCATGGGTAAGCTGCCGAAAGGAAGTTGCTCAAGGAGAGAATCCCGTGAAAACCGGGAACGGTCGCGCCGCTGTAAGGGAGGACGAAACCGGCATGAACCAATGCATGGAAACCGCAAGGGACTACATGTGTGAAGGAGCCGGAAGTAGATTGAGCCCCGAGTCAGAAGAACTGTGGGAAACGCTATTTGAGGAACGATGCGAACGACGTCATTCTACAAAGCCGCTTTGATGGCGGTCTTTTGGTGCTGTGCATGGGGTGAACCTGTGCAGGATCTCGGCGTAACCGAAGTGGTAACCGAGAGTGATGCCGTTTTAGAAAAGAATGCGAATTACACTGAAATAACTTCCGCTGCATGGGAAGGTAAGTCGCTGTCGGCGGCGGACCTGCTTTCTTCGCTTCCTGGAATTCAGTCGTACAAGCAGGGCGGACTCGGTAGTTTTCAGACTGTCTCGATACGGGGAATTGCGGCGCGCAACATTCTAGTTTGCGTTGACGGAGTCCCCTTAAACGATGCAAGCGGCGGGGCCGTGAACCTGGGTTCCATCGACTTGAATCAGATGGAAAAGGTGGAAGTCTACAAGGGAAATGTGCCGACGAAGTTCGGTGTGTCGGGCTTAGGTGGGGCCATCAACTTTGTCACGAAGAACGCGGTAAAAAAGGGTGGGCGCATCTTGGGTGCTTACGGGAGTCACAATACTTGGGAGGGTTCTTTCCAGGTGGCCGCGCCCGTGACCGACAGCGTCATGTTCGCGTCTTCTTTTGCGACGAGACATTCCGACAACGATTACGAATATACCAATCGAAACGGTACGCAGTATAACGATGATGACGACTACACGTCGACGCGAGAAAATGCACAGTACACTGATGTATCGGGCAATGTGCAGTTCCGCTTCTTGCATAGGAACGGTTACTTCTCGACGGTGTCCGTAACGGCATCGCGCTACGAAGGCGGCAATCCGGGCCGAGAAGAGCAACAGACCAAGGTTGCGAAGTTCGTCGGGGAATCGGCATTGCTGCGCTACGGGCTCGAATCGGTCGGCTATTTTGACGATAAGCTCTTCCTGTATGGTGGACTTTCGGCAAGGTTCGACAAGAATGTCTCTAGCGCCTATTTCCCGCTGGATCACATAGGCTATACCAACAACGAGTATCTGGAATACGGTGCGGCGACTTACAAGGTGGTTCCTGAAGTTTCGGCGGAATTTACGCCGATAACGAGCTTGAAGGGTTCCGCCCGCATCGCGGGCGAGTGGGAACGCGCCGAAGCTCGCGGAGTCTCGAAGGAATGGGCTCTAGACCGGTTTTCGTTCCTTACCTCAGGCGATTTGTATTATCAGATTTTTAAGTATGCGGGCCTGGGTACCGAAGGTTCTATACATTTGCTGAAAGATAGGTTGGACGGGGGAACGTTCGTATTGCCTACAGGGGGGAGAACTCTGGAAGACGCTGCCGAACGTGATGCGACGATTTCGGGAAGGCTCTATACGCGCTTGGGGACAAATGAGTTTCCATTGATGGGTGAAATTTCGATGGGACGTTTTTACCAGCAGCCTGCGCTGATGGAACTTTACGGAACATTCCCCGGCGCCATTTCAAATCCGAATCTCAAACGTGAAAAGGCGACCCGGTTCGAAGCTGCGGCACAATATGAGTTCCCTGGAAAAAGGACGCATTTGCGCGGAGCGTATTTCGAAACACATCTGGAAGATGGCATCTGCTGGGTTATCGTGCTGGAACACTTGCGAGCCGAAAATATATCACGCTCACTTGTGCGCGGAACGGAATTTGAATTGACCAGTAGTCCATCGAAGTTTTTGGATGTTGTGCTTCGTGCGACTATCCAAAAGACTGAAAATCGATCAAAGATGGATGCGTACAAGGGTAACATGCTTCCTGGCGAACCGGAACACTCCTACTTCGCCGAAGCGACTCTTCATTTGCCGCTACGCTTTGATTTTGCGTGGACTTCGGAGTGGCGAAGTGTCTTGTATAGTGACCGAGCCAATCGTATGGACCAGCCTGCGGTGGCGACGCATCGTGCAAGCCTTGCGTATAATCCGTATGAAAAGACTAGACTCACTTTTACGGTGGACAATATCACGGATCAAAAGTACAGGAATTTCTACACGCCTTTCCCTATGCCAGGGAGAGAATACAGATTTACCATCATACAGGGGTTCTAGCCCCCGCGCTTAAATGCGTAAAGCCAGAAAAGGAAAAAACATGAAACAAATGAAGAAAAATATCATTGCGAGCTTAGCTTTGGCTAGCGTCGCGTTCGGTCTTGCCGCTTGCGGTGACGACTCCAGCTCCAGCGCCTCTTCCGAAGAAGTCGAAGTTTCTTTGGCGGGTGCCATCTTCACGAATGATATCACCTTTTCGACTGGCGAACTTCGCTGGATCGACAAGGACGGCAACATTTCTGATAAGGGACTTTCTTTCCACCAGGATTCCAAGGTGATTACCCACCGCGCGGATTTGTATGTGCTTGAAGCAATTCAGGCTGACAATATCACGCTAATCGATCCGGAAAAGCTCGAATCTAAGGGTAAGAAGGCCGTGGTTTGGCAGGTTTCCCTGGACGATTTCTCCAACCCGATTGATTTGGCCTTTGATGGCGATGAAGCCTGGGTTGCCTTGCAGGCGGCAGACTCCCTGGTGAAGATTTCTACCGAAGACGGCAAGGTTGTCAAGTCTATCAAGACGGGCAAGTTTGCCTACAAGGGTGAACTTTCTCCTTATGTCGCCGATGTCGAAGTGGATGACGGCAACCTGTATGTGCTGATTCAGCGTTACACCATGGATCCTGAAACTTGGGTGACGACTTATCCGAAGGGCCTCTTGGCTATTTACGACGCCTCTACGGGTGACTTGAAGGACACCATCCAGCTCAAGACCAAGAACCCGAAGGCCTTGGCTGTGGTCGACGGCGAAGTCTATGTCGCAACGCATGGTGAATACAATGCTGCGAACGGAACCGATGCCGATGACAAGCGCGGCATTGAAAAGGTGAATGTCTCCAAGAAGAAGTCCGAACTGTACGTTTCCGGTAAGGATCTTGGCGGCGGTGTCGCTTCTATTGCGGTTGAAGACGATATTATGTATGTCGCCATTAACAAGGGCTATGATGAAGCTTGGAATGCCTTGATGGAAGTGAGAAAGGTTGATCTTTCTTCTAAGAAGGTTGAAAAGATCAAGGGCATTTCCGATGCTTCGGGTTCCATGGTTGCTAAGGACGGAAAGCTCTATGTGGGCGACCGTACCGCCTCTGAAGTCATTGTTTGGGATGGCGAGAAAAAGTCCACCCTCAAGCAGCCGAAGGGCGCCCTGCTGCCTTACAGCATCGCCTTGTTCTAGGTCGTCATTGCGAGGCCTGCAAGGTCGAAGCAATCTCTAGAATCGGTTTAAGGTTCTGTAACTAAATCCATGGCCCTGCGGATCATTTCCGCGGGGTTATTTGTTTTGGGGGCGTTTTCGCCAAGGTACTGGCGGAACTTGCGGGCGCCGGGCTTGCCGTTAAACAGCCCGTACAGGTGACGCACCAGAATCGTGGCGGGGGTGCCACGGGCCGATTCCATCTCTACATAGGGGAGGTAGGTTTCGAGCAATGCCTTGCGGCTTTCGGGCTTGGCGGCGTTGGCGTCGTTGAAAATTCTCTCGTCGGCGTCGCGCAGGAACCACGGATTTTCGTAGGCTTCGCGGCCCACCATTACGCCATCTAAATCCTGCAGCTGCTCAAGCGTCTGGTCGAGCGTCTTGATGCCGCCATTGATTGAAATGTTCAGCTGCGGCATTTCTGCCTTGAGGCGGTGCACAAAGTCGTAGTTTAGCGGCGGAACTTCGCGGTTTTCTTTGGGGCTCAAGCCCTTGAGCCACGCCTTGCGGGCATGAACAATGAATACGCGGCAACCCGCGTCGGCGATGGTACCGATAAAGTCGCGGAAAAATTCCCAGGAGTCGAATTCGTCGACGCCGATACGGCACTTGATGGATACGGGAATGCTTACGGCATCTTGCATGGCCTTGAAGCAGTCGGCGACCTGGTTCTTGTCTTTCATGAGGCACGCACCAAAGTTCCCGTTCTGCACGCGGTCCGAAGGGCAGCCGCAATTCAGGTTGACTTCCTGAAAACCGGACTGCTCGACCATCTTGCTGCACTTGGCCAAGTCGGCGGGGGTGCTGCCGCCCAGCTGCAATACGGCTGGGGATTCGAATTCCTGATGACGCAAAAATTGGTCCGGATCGGTGTGCAGCAGCGCGTTGGTCGTAACCATTTCGCTGTACAACAAGATGTGCTTGGACAATAACCGCAGAAAATACCGTTCGTGACGGTCGGTGCAGTCAAGCATCGGGGCAATAGATAATCTGCGGTTAAAGTCGATATTCATTAGATAAACATCATCGTGTTGAGTTTGGCTCGGTACTTCCACGTGAGTTCGTGCTTCGGGCCGAGAACTCCGAACAAAGTAAGCATCGCCTTCTTCGCGGCACCGTCGTTCCATTCCGGAGCTTCTACGTACAAGTTCAGGAACGCTTGCAAGGCACTTTCAAAGTCTTCGGCGCAAGCGAGCTTGCATGCTTCGTGGTACACGATTGCTTCCTTGCCCTGCACATCCTTCTTGGCGGCTTCGGCGTGAAAGTCCAGAAGTTCCAGCAGCGATTTTGCTTCGCGGTACTGGTCGTCGGCTTCGGTGAACTTGGCAAGGACTTCCTTTGCTTTTTCGGTATCGCCCATGCCGAGGCTTGCCTTTGCCCACAGCAACTGCAGCTTCTTGTCGTCGGGGGTCTTTGCAAGAGCCTCGTCGAGCATCGGGAGCGCCTGGTCAAAATTCTTCTGTGCAATGGCATCTTCCAAGGCCATCTGGAAGCGTGCTTCGTCACTCACGAAGAACTTTTCGAGACGCTTCTTCAAGTCGGCTTCGGGCAGAACTCCCTGGATCACGTCTGCGATCTGGCCCTTGTCGACAATGTGGACTTCGGGCACCGAGCGCACGCGGAATGCTTGGATCAGCTGCATGTTTTCGCGTTCGTCGCAACTCACGACGCCGAGCGTAAAGTCCATGCTGGTGGAAAGAGAGCCCAGCAGCTGGGAATACGGTGCGCAGTCGGGGTACTCTGCAGAAGAGAAAAGCACCGCTACGGCGCGGGTTTCGGAGGCCTGAGCGACCTCGGTCTCAAAATTTTCAGCGGTAATTTGAACTACTTTAGCCATGCCACAAATATAGTTATTATATTAGTGTACATGAGTACCTGTCCATATTGTAAATCGGAGGTGGCAGAGGTCAAGTTCCAGCATCTGGACTTACGTATTTGCCCCAAGTGCTATTCAACGTTTTTCCCGTGCGACCAGACCATGGCCTTCCGCAGCGATCTCACCGATAAGTCTCGCGAGCTCTGGCTCAAGGCGCTGCTTTCCAAGAATGTGCAGGATCCGGTTTGCGAAAACCCGTGCTGCATTGATCATGGAGAAACACTTGTTCAGGGCAAGCTCCCCGATTATGGTTACGATGGAAAGGTGACGACCTGCTGCAAGATGTTCCATATGCCGCCTTCGATGATCATTCAGCTGCTCAAGCGTACTTTGGAACATCCGTTCCAGATACCTGCTAAAGAAGGGAGACATCATTTCTTCTTTATCCGTGCGCTCGATGCCGTGGTGAACAAGCTCTTTGGCGAAAAGGAACCCGACGAAGATCCGCTGGATCTGGTGCAGTATAGCCTTCACTTGAAACCGATTCTCGAACCTGAAGATTCTAATGGCTAA
>NZ_CALEFV010000033.1 GCF_937877005.1 uncultured Fibrobacter sp.
TGCGCGTTACGGTATTTCATGATTTCGCCAAAGATACGCTCTGTTAGCGACAGATCCATATCGACTCGCGATTCACCCGTATTCGGACAGCTCACGTTAATTTCGATGTAGTCACCCGCCTTGTAGGCAATGGCAAAACTCTCTACGACATCCTTCAATTTTTCGTTTTCGTCGGTAATCCCCGGAGTTTCCGCGACCGAAACACCAACACAAAGGCCTACCTTGTGCGCCTTCGTCAACTGGGAGTCCACCCGGCGCGCAATCACCTCGACTCCTTCATTATTGAGTCCCATGCTATTATGGATTGCACGGTCATTTTCAAGGAATCCTATACGCGGACGATGAGTATTGCCTTCGCGGAACCTGCGGGTAGCCGTTCCAACCGAAATACCGCCAAAACCCAGGTTGGCATAGTCGCAAATGCGCTTGGCGCTCTTGTTCGCGCCGGCGGCAAGGATAATGGGACAACCCAAATAAAGGGAATTACTATGATCCGGGAACGAGATGACACGCTTGAGCGTCTTGCTCTTGTCAGGGCGTCCCCCCATGAAAGGTATAAAGGGCGCAAATCTTGCCGCATACTTGAGGGAATCGTGGCGAAATTCCGGATTATTATGGAAAATGTGGCGGATAAGCGCCAGCACGCGGTCGCCGAAGTTCAGGTAATACTCGTGGTTCACGCAATTAAATGACATGGGCGGAGTCCTCTAGGGCTAATCTTTACCCTGAAAAATAGAAAATATGGGCCCTCCGCGACCATTTTTTAATTCGTTTTCTATTTTGTTTTGCATAAAAGGATTACAGAAAATGGTACAGGACATCAAAAAATCCATCCACGAAAAGATGCCGCGCTATATCGAGACGCTCTGCGAACTCGTAAAGATTCCCTCGATCAGTTTCGACAACTTTGACCAGAAATTCGTTTTGAAGTCTGCCGAAAAAGTCAAGGAACTCTTTGAAGCGGCTGGACTTACAAATGTGCAGTATCTATTGCCGCCCAGTGGACGCCCTTCGGTGTATGGAGAAAGCCTCACAAGCCCAGACAAGCCGACCGTTCTACTCTATGCACACCACGACGTGCAGCCCCCCATGCGTGAGGCTCTCTGGAACACAAAACCTTTTGAAGGAACCCGACAAGGAGAGCGACTCTTCGGGCGCGGAACCGCCGACGACAAGGCGGGAATCGTCACGCACCTTGCTGCACTGGAACAAGTTCGCGCCTGGAAAAAAGATGAAGGACCGAACCTCAAGTTTCTCATCGAAGGAGAAGAGGAATCCGGAAGCGCTGGCTTTGCCGAAATTTTAACGAAAAACGCAGAACTCTTGAAATGCGATGCGATCATTGTGGCGGACCTAAGCAATTTCGCCAAGGGAATTCCCTCGATTACGACCACTTTACGTGGCATGAGCGCCATCGGAATCGAAATCAAGGCGACGAAGGCTCCGCTCCATTCCGGAAGTTGGTCAGGGCCGATTCCCGATCCGGCACAGGTACTTTGTCGCATGATTGCAAGCCTCACTGACGGAAAGGGAAATATTCTCATTCCACATTTCGAGGACTCCCTGGTCCCCCCTACCGAAGCGGAACTCGCCTCGTACAAGAGTCTTGGCATGACCGAAGAGATTTTCAGGAACGACGGCGGAATTCTTGGAAACACCAAGCTTAAAGTTTCCGAAGACGAAATTCTGATTTCGCTGTGGCGCAAGCCAAGCCTCGTCGTAACTGCCATGGAATCTGGTAGCCGGCTGAACGCGGGCAACGTGCTGCAGAACATGGCCTACGCCCGCATCGGTATTCGACTCGCTCCAGGCATGAATTCCGAAATCGGGACTCAGCAGCTTATTGAATTTTTGCAGGCGCAGGTTCCCTACGGACTCGAATGCAACATCGTAGCCGAGGACGGAGCAAACCCGTTCGTCACCGACACGACTCACCCGTTCTTTAAAAAGATGAGCGAATCGATGGCGGAAGCCTACGGAACCGAAACCAAGTTTATCGGATGCGGAGCAAGCATTCCAGGTGCAGAACTCTTCCGCAACACCTTTGGCGACATACCCATTCTGCTCACAGGTCTCGAAGACCCAGAATGCAATGCACATGGCGAAAACGAAAGTCTGTACCTGCCGGACTTCGAACACGGCATCGTAGCCGAAACCCTGTTCTTTGGAGGAATCTGCTAATGAGCACGACCAAGTATCCAAGACTCGTCGTTCTGACCGGGGCTGGAATCAGCGCCGAATCGGGACTTCGCACTTTCCGCGGCAACGACGGAATGTGGGAACACGAAAACATCGAGGACGTGTGCACTCCCGAAGGTTACTACCGCGACAAGAAACGCGTCAAGGACTTTTACAATTTCTTGCGCAAGGGATTAAAGGATCACGAACCGAATGCCGCCCATATTGCCCTGGCAGAACTTGAAAAGAGACTCGGCGATGATTTTCTGCTGGTCACGCAGAACGTAGACAATCTGCACGAACGCGCGGGATCCAAGAGAGTGCTACACATGCACGGCGACCTGATGCGCCTTACCTGCGAACACAACCCGAAACACGAATTTCTCTTTGATGGCGAAGAAACGCTCGACACGCGCTGTCCTTTCTGCGGAGCGATGACCCGTCCAGACATAGTCTTCTTCGGAGAACAACCTCTGTATATGGAAGAAATACAGGATGCCCTGCAGCGCTGCAAGGAATTTGTCTACATCGGGACCAGCAGCATAGTCTACCCTGCCGCAGGCTTCAAGAGCTTTGCTAAAAGCTTCGGCGCTAAGGTGACATGCCTCAATCTTGAAGTTCCAACGAGCGACCCCTACACGGATGTATTCGTACAGGGGAAGGCAACCGAAATCGTCCCAAAATGGGCAGAGAACTTTAAGTAATAAATCCTATTGCAGCAAAAAACAATTCGCTTCGTGGCTCGTGGAGCCCGGAGCCTTTTGTTTTGGAGGCAACATAGCACTGCGGCATTGATCCAAGCATTTTTCGCAGCGGTCGGCAAAGCGACAACCCTCGACAAAGTCCTTCGGATGCGGCACGGAACCCGGAATCGACTTCATGGTACGCATATCGCTATGATTTTCGGGAATAGCGGACAGGAGGCCCTGCGTGTACGGGTGCATCGGAGAGTCAATCACTTCGCGGACGGCTCCAGTTTCGACAATGCGGCCTGCATACATGACGGCAACACGATCTGCGTACTGCGAAACAATTCCCATGTTATGCGTAATCAGGAGCACAGCCGTTCCCGTGCGTTTTGCCATATCCTTGAGCACAGCCAGTACCTGCGCCTGTACCGTGACATCCAGAGCAGTCGTCGGTTCGTCGGCGATAATCAGTTTTGGCTTAGATAGTAGCGCCATCACGATGCACACGCGCTGCAGCATCCCTCCCGAAAGCTCGTGCGGATACGATTCCAGGACTCGGTCAATATCCTTGAACCCAGCAAGCGCAAGTTGCTCACGAATCACGGACATGCAATCACCATTGGGGCGTCCGCAAAACCTAAAGATTTCCATCAACTGCTTCTTAATGGACACCACCGGATTCAAAGCCTGCATCGGTTCCTGAAAAATACATGCAATTTCGGAGCCTCGAATTTTTTGCAATTCCTCAAGGGGCAATTTTGCTAGATCTAACGGAGCAGAATTTTCACCTGCACAGTAAAGTACCGAACCTTCGACAATCTGAGCGCTCGGCTGAGGCAGCAATCTCAAAATGCTCATGGCGGTCACGCTCTTTCCACATCCAGACTCACCTACCAGCGCAAAGAATTCGCCAGAATAGATGTCAAAGGATACGCGATCCGTCACCTGTAGCGGCTTGATGCCATCACGCGGTTTGCCATTCTTGTCAAACCCGAAAGCAACCGAGAGATCGCGCACCTGCAAAACCGGCAAAGAATTAGACATATCGATCCCCTGATTTAGGATCAACACAAGTCTCCGCAATTGACTTATGCATATTTGAGAATACAGCGTCAATTGCTCCGCGCTTCCACGACTCGTCAATACGAGTCGTTCTCGCTTGGCATGGATCCTTCAGTCGATTCATACTAAACATATCTATCTCCCGACTTCGGATCCATTGCATCTCGCACGCCTTCGCCCACGAACGTAGTCAACAGGAGCGTTACAAAGAGTGCGGCCACGGTACTGACTGAAATCCATGGGGCATAAAGGTTATTGAGTCCCTGACTCATGAGTTCTCCCCAACTGGGCGTAGGCGGCTGGAGTCCAAAGCCCAAAAAGTCTAGCGATGTCAAGCTCCCGATTCCGCCAATCAGCGTGAACGGGAACAGCGTCACCACCGGCGTCATCGCGTTCGGCAAGATTTCCTTAAAGAAAATATGGCGGTGCCCCATGCCCAGGACCTTGGCCGACTGCACATAGGTCATGCCGCGCAACTTCAGGAATTCAGCACGCATATAGTAGCTGAGGGAGATCCAGTTGAACGCAGCCATGATCAGAATCAGTAGCCAGAAGCTACGACCGTAGATGCTTCCGATCAGAATCACCACATAAAGCATTGGGAGCGAAGACCATATTTCGATAAAACGCTGCATGCCCGTATCCCAGAACTTACCGAGATACCCCTGGATGCCGCCAATCACAATTCCAAGGAAAGTACCAAGAATCGTCAGCAAAAGGCTAAAACTGATACAGATTCTAAATCCATGAATCAGTCTCGAAAGGACATCGCGACCATTACTATCGGTACCGAGCCAGTGGCGGGTACTCGGAGCAAAGGGAGGGGCTCCCTCTTCACTCAGGTCGGCTTTCAGCGGATCGTGAGGTATCGGGGGCATGATAGCCCATATTTCCGGACAACCTCCTGCACGAGTAAAACCTTCGGCGGCATCCTGTTCGCATTCGCGGATGCCGACAAAGAGTTTTGCGTAATCCGCTTCAGTCTGGTATTCACCGCCAAAATCAACATCGCTGTAACGCACAAATGCGGGAAAATAGCTTGTACCGTTATATTCTAGATAAAGCGGTTCGTCATTCACCAGCCAGGGACTCGTAAGCGACAGAAGATAAACTAGCACAAGTACAAGCAAAGACCAAAACGCCCGCTTGTTCTTGCGGAATCGTTTCAGTCGATTCAATGTTTCCTGTGTCAGGCGAAATTTCATGTATCAAATGTAATAAAACGGCTAGCTCAAGTATTTGGCTAGGGTTTCTGCCATGCGGACAGAATCGACAGGCTTCGTAATGACATCGTCCATTCCGGCGCGAAGCGCCGCTACACGCGTTTCGTCAAAGGCATGTGCTGTCATTGCAATGACAGGAAGCTTAGACTTACGGAAATCAATCATGTTGCGAATGACGCGGACCGCTTCAAAGCCATCCATTCCAGGCAGTTGGATATCCAGCAGAACGACGCCATAATCATCGGGAGATGCGGCTTGCAGCATCTGTATGCCCGTTTCGGCGTCGGCAGCCCAGTCAACATTCAGTCCCATCGTTTCGAGCATTTCCTTTTCAATTTCCGCATTCATCTCGTTATCTTCAACAAGAAGGACCCGTTTTTTCTTCATCTCCTCACTTACCTTTGACATCGGGTCATACTGAACCGTTTCTGGCGCAATTTTCAAGGGAAGCGTCACGACGACATGGGTACCCTTGCCAAGTTCACTCTGGACATCAATCGAGCCATTCATTAAGTCGACATATTTCTTGACAATAGATAGGCCAAGTCCGGATCCAGACACCTTTTGTGTATTTGCAGTTCTTTCTCGTTCAAAAGCATCAAATATATGTGGCAGGAAGCTTTCCGAAATACCGACACCCGTATCATCAACTGTAATTTCGAGATAGCACATTCCCGGCGTCGGATGATCCAGATCCCTGAACGAAACACGGACTGATCCATACGCATCCGTATACTTAATCGCATTGCTTACGATATTCAACAAGATCTGCTGAAGCTTGACCTTATCCGTATAGACATTATTCACCCGAAGGTTTCTGGACACATGCAGGAAAATGTTGCGTTTTTCTGCTTCCTGTTCAAAGGAGGCAATAATATTCCCACTCAAGGATGCAACCAGTACAGGATTTTCGTCTAGTCCGACCACGCCAGATTCAATACGGGACATATTCAGTACGGAATTGATAATATCGAGGAGCTGGCGACCCGACATATTGATATTATCGAGATAGCGATGCAGCCGCACCATTTCATCTTGATCCAGCTTCACTTCCGACAAAGCCCTCAAAGATAGATCACTGTAGCCCAGCACGGCATTCATCGGCGTACGGATGTCATGACTCATGTTGAACAGGAAGTCCGATTTAGCCTTGTCCGCCTTTTCAGCCTTTTCCAAGGCAACCATCAGCGACTTACGCTGTTCATTCAATTCCTTACGCTTTTCTAGTTCCGCCTTCATGGACTCATCGATATTCCTGAAACCGATGACAAATTCGGAGCGATCCTTCGATGGTTTAACAAAATGCGCCTGCACATAATGTTGAGAACCCTCGATCTCAGCACGATACACTAATTCAAAACGTTCCTTCTGAAGAAATTCCTCACGTAAGGAACTAATCATCATGAAGCGAGCCCACAACGAACGATCTTCCTCCTTGACAAAGCGCATCACGTACATGGGAATCAGGTTATTGTAGAGAATATCCTCTTCGAACATGTGAGTGACCATCGCGAAAACATCTTCATTCATACGAAGAAAGACTACCTTTCCGGTATCAAAATTGACTTCCACGACACTCTTATAGGAATCAGTCAACGCATCAATCAGGTTACGATGATGTACCGCCGCTTCGTTATACTGACGCCGACGCGCGCGCACTTCCACAAAGATATATAGACCAAAAAGGAGGAAGACAAGTAAAATGACTGTTAACGCATTTAAAAGGATCTTATCCCTAAAGTCGTTCAGAATGTGATACGGAACAATCTGTACAACATACCATCCCGTCGATTTTACATGGACAATCCCTGCCACGGAAGTTCCGAATGGCGACGAAAATCTAAATGTCGATGACTTTCCTAAAAGAGCCCGCTTTTTGAAGACTCCATAAACCTCCTCAGGAATGAAATCGAGCATTTTCTTTTCAAACGGAATGCCATATTGCGGACCTTCCATGTTGGTCGAAAGAATTGTCAAATAGTTATCGCAAAGGACCGTAACTAAAGCTTCACCCGAAATACTATAGTTCAAGTGTTTTTTGAAATCATCGCTTTCCGTATATGAAGCAATTAGAACACCCGCTATGGAATCACCTTTATAGATGGTTTCGTAGAAATGAAGAAGCACTCCGAGAGAATCCTCCGAGGGGTCGACCCAAAACCCGGGTTCACCAAGCATTCCCCGACGCAGATAATCTACACTATTCTTTTTAAACGGCAAGTTTCTTTCGATCCGCACCATCGGGTCGTTGGGAATAAAATACCAGGACGACAATGCCGCATCTTTCGGAAACATCTTGCGAACTGAATCGGCCGAATAGACTGAATCGCGAATGGAATTACCCACAAGAACGGACGCCACATGCATATTCTGCCTAGCATAGTACATGAACGCATTGATGGAATTTTCAACTTTCTCGACATTTTGTTCAACGGCCTTTTCCGTCTGCTGCAAAAACAGTTCTCTCGTAAAGTAGGAATAGAGGCCAACCACCAAAATGACCGCGACAACTGTCGCCAGAACTACAGGGTTTAGTCTTATCCATCTCGATTTTTTTCGTTGTTTATTTTGCATATGAAGATCTTCTACACCTTCCATATTTATAAAAAAGTTTTCTATTATGGTGGCTGTATGAAAAATTTTACCATCGAACATAAGCCGCAAAAGGAAAGATGCATTCTGGTGGGCATATCTACGCCCAAAGTACGCCCCTGGCTTGCAGAAGAACAACTCACAGAACTTGCACGGCTGGCTGAAACGGCCGGAGCCGAAGTGGTTCAGAGTTTTTTGCAGAGGGTACAGAATTTTAGCCCGGCAACGCTCATTGGCGAAGGTAAAGTAAACGAAGTCAAAAAGGCTCTTGAGGAAATGGATGCCCAAATGGTCGTATTCGATGACGATCTCTCGGGCTCTCAAGTCAGGAACCTGGAACAGCGGCTCCCGGGAATAAAGGTTCTTGACCGTACGGGACTTATCCTGGACATTTTCGCGAAGCATGCTGTAACGGCAGAAAGCCGCCTGATGGTCGAAGTGGCGCAGCTCCAGTACATGATGCCGCGCCTGACCGGCGCATGGACGCACCTTTGTCGCCAGCACAACGGCGGTATCGGCACCAAGGGTCCCGGCGAAACCCAGCTCGAAACCGACCGCCGCATGATCCGCAAGCGAATCCAAGAACTCAAAAAGAAGCTTGAAAAAATCGAGGACGCCCGCGAAAGTCAGGCCGAAAACCGAAACGACATTTTCCACATCGGTATCGTGGGCTACACGAACGCGGGCAAGTCTACGCTCACCAACCGCCTGACCGGCGCCGACGTATACGTCGAAGACAAACTGTTCGCAACCCTCGACAGCACCACGCGAAAGCTCTACCTAGATGGCGAAAACATTATCTTGTCAGACACCGTAGGCTTTATCCGCAAGCTTCCGCACAACTTAATCGAGACCTTCAAGAGTACGCTCGGCGTGGCCGCTCATGCGGACTGCATCCTGGAAGTCGTGGACGGTTCCGCGCCCGACTACCGGGAGCATCTGGAAGTCACCCACAAGACCCTTGAAGGAATCATCAGCAAAGATACGCCGCGCATCCGCGTCTTCAACAAGGTGGAAATTGTCGACGAAGCCCGCCGCACGGAACTCCACGAGAACTACCCCGAGGCGATCCAGGTGAGCGCCCGCGAAAACATCGGCATGGAACGCCTCCGCGAAACCTTCAAGGAGCAGCTCGCCGCCTGGCACAAAAAGCGCGAAGTCCACGAACTAAAAGAGAAAGAACGCGCCGAAGCTCCCTGGAAAGAGTAAACGAACAGCGAATTATCTTCATTATAAGGCTTTTCGTCGTAAAAAAGCAAAAAAAGTAACACAAATTTTACCGATTTTCTAGATTTGGCCTTAATGGAAGGAAGAACGATCACACTCCCCACCACCCTTACGGCCGCAAACAGCAAAGAATTGTTGCGGGAGTGTCGGCGCACGCTCTACAAGGAGCCGCTGAACCTCGACGGTTCTTCCCTCACGCGCATGGACTACAGCGGCGACGCCTTCTTTGCGCTCCTTGCCGACTTAAGCGAAAAGACCGGCAACAAGCTCACGCTCGCTCACTTTAGCGAAGAAATCAAGGCGCAGCTCAAGGCGCTCAAGAAAGAGAAAATCCCCGAAAAAGTCAAGACGGGCTATAGCAATTTCCTCG
>NZ_CALEFV010000034.1 GCF_937877005.1 uncultured Fibrobacter sp.
CCATGGCCAGGCAAGCCATAACCGGCTAGAATCGCTTCATAATATTTATTGCCCCCCTTTGCACGGCCAGAAATTTGAGTTACAAGAGAGCCCATGATATCGCCCGCGGCATTTTCACGGATTTCTTCAGGCGTCACCGCAGGTTCAAACAGATACTCCCCCACACCCTTAACACTAACCTTAAATAGACCATTTTCACCACGAATGTCAGCCAGAAGATCCAAGCCGAATCCCGTAGGATCTCCATAATTTGCCAACAGCAGGGTCAATGCAGGGCCCTGTCCAAGGCCATCGAGATAACTGAGCAAAGCATTCCAGTCTTCATACTTCGGCATGCGCCAACCTTCCGGACACACTTCAAAATTTATCGTCTCGAGCGAATCGATCACCTTATCCCAAAGCAAATTATCATCATCGTCCCGATAATCGCCATATTCATATATCTCATCACAATCTTCCTCAGCCCTACCTCGCCAATACAGCGTATCATCAGACGAACTCCCGTTCAAGTATTCAAGTGTTTTAACGTCAACACACCCTTCTTTAGTCGTGTACTTTCGATAAGACGAATCCAGACCATACAACGGAGAATACAACCGACCGTATACGGAGCAGTACGACGGATTGTCCATAAAGCAGCCGGAATATTCCGCAGCATACCTTAAATTTTCCGCCATCCAGGTCTGCGAAGTTCCACCCAAATCAATAGTCACCGTTTTATATTCCTCGCCATCGCGAGAATCAACCATCGTCCCAAACGTATGTGCAATATTCAACCGGCTCGTTTTGCGATACGCAAATTCCCAAGAACCGGACACGCACTTCAGTTCAATGAGTTCTCCCTGCAAATCGGCAAACGCCCCCTCGTTTTCAGACAAGCATTGTCCTACACCGAAAACGCTTGCCAACAGGTTCGCATAATAAGCCTTAAATTGCATGCACTCCTGATAAAAATCCTCATCCCTCATTTCAAAGGCCTTTCGCGAAGAGCTCAACAATCTCCAATAATGCGACTTTTCAACAGCTTCCGTCAAAGATTTTTTTGTATCTTCCGACAAACTTGCCAACAATCCAGACTCGCCAAGTTCCTCTTTCAAATGCTGTAGCAAATTAAACGGGACCAATTCATTAAACGCCTTGCGCCCCTCGGCCGCAATCGGCAAAGAACCAAAACCTAGCGCATTTGCAATTTCGGTTTCAGCCTGGGCCTTCGCCGCCACAAACGACATTCCAGATTCAGCCAGCTTCCGTATGCGATAGGTCGCCAAATGACTCAATCCATCAATCACAAAGGTATTTGCATCCCGGATATCCACAATCGCACTCAGCGAT
This sequence comes from uncultured Fibrobacter sp., assembly GCF_937877005.1. Classification (GTDB taxonomy): domain Bacteria; phylum Fibrobacterota; class Fibrobacteria; order Fibrobacterales; family Fibrobacteraceae; genus Fibrobacter. The sequence goes on from NZ_CALEFV010000034.1 coordinate 1,333, forward strand.
ACTTCACCCGATACAGCTTCCAACAAGATAATCGGACTCCTCAGCGAAACACTATCAAAACTGGCCATTCCGTCGTCACCAGGAATCCTTTCTCCTGTGAGCGGATCTATGACGTCGCCCTTAAAGGACTCCGTAATCGTGGAATCATCCAGCGGCACAAGCGTCACCGTATCCAGTTCCGTCAGAACGATCTGTCCGCCATCATAAAAAACATTCGTCGGAACAGAAACAGAAACATCTTCTGACGAACCGGCCTCATTACCTGCCGGCGCATAATAAGCACGCCCTCTTAAAGAGATATTTTCGTACGCGATAACACTCGGCTCTTCCGAAGAGCCTCCCATCTGCGTTCCCGGAGTCGTTTCCACCTTTGAAATGACATTCCCTTCGTCAGTGGAACAGGCCGCGAACACCAAGGCGAGCGGCATCGCCATTTTGCAGACAAACTGCATAGCCATTTTTGAGTAATTCATGATATCCTCCTAACCTTTTTTTGAATTTCTGTTCGTCATCGGGAAAAACTGGATGTTCAGGCGGTACACCTCATCCGTTTCAGTTTCCCTCGTAGCAATTTCAATAATGCGCTTGCGGAACGCATTGATTTCAGCGACGATTTCGTCGTAGGCACTTTGCGTAATGCCCAAAGTCACGCCTGAAAAATGCCTTTCGTTTTGCGGCACACCCTCGATTGTATCAAGCGCAAGTTCGCCCATTTGGCGATGCAGGCCACGAATCACAGCGGGAGTGACCTCCATGGGTCCGGCCGTAATCGACCTGTTCGTCTGAATGTAATTGCCGTTTTCATCTTTCTGGAGCATATTCGCCTTCACCAGAAAGTTCAGCGAATCGCTGACTTCGGCAGCGGTAATTTTAGGACGGCACGCCTTTGCAAGCGCCAAGGGTTTTGCCCCCGGCATAGCGGGCGCCAGTTCGCGAAGCACCGGATTTTTCCAGCTTTCAAAATAGCGGAAGGCATCAGCCTCAATGATTTTCACCTTGCGGTTTTCCGCCATCGCCACCAGCTTCTGGAACGATTCCTTTTTCGCCTTGTCCGACTTCGCATGATCGAAGCGAACCAGTTCGCGGAAAAAGTCCAAGTCGCCACCGGACAAGTGCATCGCAGCACCAACGCGCCCGACAGCCGCTTCACTCAAGTTGAAGCGTCCCTCGCTCACATATTTAAGGTAAACCGGCGAAGAAAATCCCGCCGCAGACGCGAACTCCGGCCAGGTAAACGCGGATTTCGCCTTCTTGTCGGCGTAATAGTCCGCGATATACTGGCGGTAACTCGTATATTCAAGTATATCTTTCATTTGTCCTCCTCTTAACCCCCGAAAGCTCGGCCCAAGTTAAGCACATTCTAAATATAACCAATAAATTTTAAAAAATCAATAGTTTTTACAATAAATTTTTTGTTATTTTTCAAAATTTTAAGCATTTTTGAAATTTTGATATAAGAATTAAAGTTTTTCTACAATAAATATACATACAAAAACAATATTGTGTATCTTCTATCAGAAACGCCATTTGGCATTTTCAACCCTTGTTGCCTTTTTTCTATTTAAATTTGTAGCATGAATTTCTTCACGAAAGTAGACCTTCCCGTCACTGATTTCAAAATCGATTACAACAGCCGCTTGGCATTTTTCGGATCGTGCTTTGCAGACAACATAGCATCACGCTTAGCGGCAGCGAAGTTTCGGGTAACAGCATCACCATCGGGAGTGTTGTTCAACCCCGAGTCGATAGCCTCAGCCATAGAGCGATATAGCAAAGCAATAGCACCCATAGCAGAGGAGCTACACGAGGGAGATGAAGGGTGGTATAGCTTCGACTTTCAC
>NZ_CALEFV010000035.1 GCF_937877005.1 uncultured Fibrobacter sp.
AATGGCATATAAATCCCTTTATCGGGATATCAAACTCCAAAGTCTGACGAGCCGATTCGCTCACGACCTTCGCCTTGAGCACCTTGGACTTGGGCCTCGCATAGATTGGCACAACCAGCAGGTTGGAAACGCCGCGAGTTTCACTTGCGGTCGCCTCGCTGTCGCGTACAGTCTTCGAGAAGATAGGAGTCTTGCCCTTGTCGTAAACGGAATAGGTCAATTCACGCACAAAGCCGGGCTTGATCTGCTTGGTCGGTACCTGGAAATAGATAATTCCACCCTTGGGAACCTTGCGCAGACTGTCTCGAATTTCCTCTTCCGTCGCAAAGTCGGCATCCATCGCCATGCGGACATCCTTCTTGATCTTGTCTACGCTTTCGTAATCAATCGTTATCTGGAACTTGGCATCTTCGGGAATGGCGCCCGGGCGCACATCGCGAATCTTGGCATTGTTCTGGTAGTATTCCCAGCGGCCATTGTCGTGCAAAATTACAGTCGAACCGTTCGAAGTCGTCGCAATGATGTCATCGGCAAAAGAATTCGTCGCAGACAGCAGCAAAACAACCGCCAGAAGCCACAAGACGCCAACCGAACCGCACACCCAAACATTCAATTTCATTAAAACCTCATCCGTTTTTTCCAAATATAAGCCATAATTGCCGAAAAGAAATCAAAAAAATGAAAATCTTAATAAATATTTTTGAAATTTTTGCCAAATTCTAGAATAGTCTATAAAAATCTATATTTGTATAAATGCGTCGTCACACTAATAGACCATTCCTCCTACTTCTAGGCGTAAGCTTCCCATTTTTAGGACTGGTTTAAAGTATACAAAATCACCCAGTTCTCATCAACCGATACTCCATTGGAGCGAGGTTGTTTAAGGAGTCGTGTCCTGAAAAATGTAGGCGTCAAGAACAGCCCTTCGGTACGATCCGTTAAATCGTTCGATGTAGCTGTTCTGAGTCGGACACCCGGGCTGCGTGTACAAAATTTTGATTCCGTTTCCATCGCACCAATCTTGAAATTCATGCGAAATGAATTCCGGACCGTTATCGCAGCGAATGTTGGTCGGCTTGCCTTTCTCCCAAATGATTTCCTCCATGAACCGAATCAAGCGGGATGCCGGTATGGAATGCGCAACAGCTTTCGCTTGTTGAAATGAATCGCCAATTCGCCTCAGTCATATTGGCTCATGCAAGCATGGCCAATACGACGTTCGTCTCTAGAGTTTTTTTCGATGACCTCGCGGAGAATCTCGTTGTCTAGGGCGAGATTGGCGTACATCTTCTTGAGCTTGGCGTTTTCTTCTTCGAGTTCCTTGAGCTTTTTTAGCTGGCTGGCATCAAGTTCGTTTACGCTTTTGACGATTTCCGATTCGGAATGAGTCAGTTTCTTCATGGCTGTTCCTTTGCTACCAAAGGTAGCATTTTGACGCAGGCAGAATTGCCTTTTGTCTAGTTATGAACAGTCCTAATTATGGGGAAGCTTACAGGCCCAATTGGCCACCAACACCTGTAACGAAGAATTTCATACGAAAATTACTCCTTCTTATTTACTAATACTCTTACATGCTTCTATAAGTTTTCCACATTTCGGGAAAATCATTTTTGTGACAACATAAGAAAATACAATTGCCATTAAAATGCCTAAAACGCAAGTTGTCCAATAAAATAAATGCGCATTATGCAGATATTTTTCCAAATGGACCTTTTCAACTATTCTAAACATAACCATATGACATAAATATATTTCCATGGAAAGTCCTCCCAAAAAAGAAGCAACTTTATTATCCAATAGTTTAAATCCTTTTATAGCAATTCCACCGGACATCGCATAAATTACCCAAAAAACAAAAATAACACCCACCCAAAGAATACTTTCTCCAAAGGGTTCTGGACAATAAGGAGTAAAATATACGCCAGTAACCACAAATGACGCTATCAACAAAACTATACGAGAAAGTATGTTTTCAAGCAATTTTGTGATATACTGGCGATACAAATAAAGCAATCCACCGACTACAAAGAAGGGAAAACTAAAAATTATATTATGTCGAAAATTACTAATCTGGCTTGCCGTACAAAATTCACTTGTTAAAAAATAACGGACCAGAATAACATGAAATAAAATTGACACTACAAATGCAAACCACGCTCTTCTTTTATTCTGTAGTAAATATGCGAACCAAGGAAAAATCATATAAAATAAAAACACCACCCCCAAAAACCAGCCTACCCCGATTACAGAAATATCTGGATTAGGCAGCAAATTGAAAGCAAGAGTAAGATCAGCAAAAGCCTGGTAGAGCTCACTAAGAGAAGGTTTCATTATAAAATCTATACAGACCAGCAAAGCAAAAAAAGGCCAAATACGAGCATAGCGTTTAGAATAAAATTTCTCCGTATCAAATTTTGAGTAGAGATTGGTTTGTTCTTCTTTCTCTATTCTAGTCATCGTAAACTTATCAAAATAGCCACAGCACATGGAAAATGCAGACACCGTAAAGAACATATATACGAACATTGTAAAAAACGGTATTATATTCCCATACAATATAGGAGCAGCATTTTTTAAAACATTAACCGTACTTGAATTAGTGTTGGCAAAATAATGCATCAATAAAATGCCTATGGCAGCATACCCTCGAAGGCCATTAAATGAGTCATATCGTTTTGATTTAGGGCGGGAAAATTGCATTTTTACTCCTTAAAAAAGGCGAAATAAAATATCAAGTTCATCGCAACGGCTAACCAATGCGGTTTTCAACATTTCAATAGCCACATTATAATCAACGTCTTCATCGCCAATAAGATCATAATTGAATGTTCTTGGCCATAAAAGACGATTCATTCTATTAGATTCTTCAAGATACACCGCCAGCGAATCAATATAAGGGATAACAAGTAACAAGGAATCTTTGTTTTTTTCCCAAACTTTTCTTACCTCTTTTTTAAAAGCACTATCTTTTTTTAAATCCTTATACAAGAAACCATACACATTTCGCAAGCCTTTCTTTTTTATATTGAATGTAGCATAATCATAATCCCAGACAGGGCCTGCCTTCAATTTTTCTTTACTATTTTTATAAGCAAAAAAGCTCTTCGGCGTTTGAATTTCAGAATTCTGTGTAACTTCATTTATAATAAAATACGTAGCAAAAGATTCCATATCAATATATTCATTCAATCGTTCAAACTCATATGACTGATGAACAATCCGGACAATTTCATTTATGTAATTGAAAATATAATTGAACAGACTATCCTCAGGCTCCTTCGGATATTTCAAATTTACCGGATAATCTCCCACAATTGTTTTAAACTTGTAGTTTGCATCAAAATGCGTGTCAAATTCAAGCAAAAAAGATTCCTCGTTCAATGCCAACCGATTTCTTTTTACTTCAATTTTTTCACAAAAAAAATAATTTCCAATAAAAGTCCCGTTAAGGAAAACATCAACAAATCTACCTTGTGGCGTCCACTCTTGGCCCATTTTTCTTGCTATTTCAAACGCAACCGCATTCCTAATCAATGTTCGATCTCTGTAATTTGCAAGCAACACCCATTTTTTTGATTCTGGCATCCCAAGGATAGACTGTTTTTTTTTGAATTCTATTGCATATGGTTTTTTGGGATACCCCCAAGTATTATTCCCCCTCCCCCTTATAGTCAAATTCATCACATCACTCTCAGGGGCATTTCGTCCCCATACTTGCAATTGCGCCGGAACATCAGTCTCTCTATCTTTTATTTTGCGAAAGTTATTCGTTTTAATTACAATTCTTGGTATCCCAGCATAAGGATATTCGGAGTCATCTAACGGAAGATAATCTTGTTGCATTTCAGAAGTATCTAGAACGCAATACATGCCGCTATCAGATGCGTCAGCAGAATCCACCATTTCCGCATACTCACTATTGCTGCACGCAACAATGATTAAAACAAAAAAGAATATAGCGAAAAGATAGTTCCTACTCATTTTATTTGGCTAAATGTTTAGCGATTGCTTTAGTAGACTTAACGATTTTTCCCTTTCTCGATTCAAGACCTCGTTTGTTTCTAAATAATCGATTTTTGTGATCATTTGAGGCAAGTTGCCTTTTTCCCAAAATACCCTATCCTGAAGATTACACAAGCTAATCAAAGTCAACATGCGACTATTTTCTTCGTCAGAATTATCTAAGTAAAGATAAAAATCCTTATTAAAGTTTATCGAGAAAAGCATTGCATGATAACTATTGGTAATGACACACTTTGCTTTTTTTATCAACCCCAAAAAACCTTCTGGCGACACAGCGTAAAATTCCTCTGCCCCAGGATATTTTTTTATTGATGGGGGACAAAAATATCTTTTCAAAACAATCATCTTGCAATTATTTCTTTTGGCAAACTTATATGCTTGATTATATATTTTATATGAAAAGTTCAACGAGTAAACCAATATATAATCACCATCCACTATATTTTTTTCTCCCAAAAACTGTTCATATTCATTTGATGGCAATAACAACGTCGGATCCAAAACAAACTCTGCATCTTTTCGCCCCAGCCGACAACACAATTCTAGTCCCTCTTTTTCTCGAATTAACAATGTCGAAAAATTATTGAGTCTTCGCTTGTAGTCTTCAAACATCTTTGGAGGAATCGAAGTCATCCCAAAACTTGCAGCATAAGACAGTCCCTTTTTCTTAAAATAATCTAACATATAAACATCTTGATGTCCAACCTTTATTCCATTCCAAACCTGGTCACTACCAACAATTATTTCATCATAATCATTCAAAGCGCCTTTACGAATATCATCAAAAGTCAGTTTTTGTTTTGCATAAGGTATTTTTGAATTGAAATTGAAAAAAGCCAAATCCCTTTTTTCTAAATCCCCAGAATGATCTTCCTTTTTTATTTTCCTCCTCTCCATTACCCAACGAAATATATTATACATATATCCGACGAAACGTATTCCATACGCACGAAAACTTCTATACGCAATATTTTTTATACCAAGAGCACGATGTGACCACTCTGTGTCAAGGTCAACAACCTCTACTGAAACATTATCACCAAGAATTTGCTTTAGCACGCGACACAGCGCATAAGATTGAAGTCTTGTGCCATAATTTTGAAGAACCAATGTCAAAATTCCATATTTTTTCATTTTTACCCCATTTTCATAAATTTGCGAAGCATCTTTTCGCCACATATTAACATCAGCAAATTTTTTATTTTTCTTTTCCTTGTTAAAGGAAAAAATTTCTGTTGTGTCGCATGCCAACCATGACATTCCAAATAGTTCTTCGCGACAGCATCATCAGCATTTTTTTTACTTGAATAGAGCCCTCCATTTGTAGAAAATTCATTCCACGATCTTTCAAGAGTTTCAATTTTGCCAACACACCGTTCTAACAAAAGACGCCCTTTTTCAGTATTAACAACAACAGCGGATATACCCCTTGTATAGTTCTTTTCAACTTCTTTGGGCAAGGGAATCTTATTGCCGATACGCCAAAAATCACCAAGTGTAATATCAGAACTATATCCCAAACTGTCTACTTTGAATTTACACTTATAACAGGAATCTCTCAAAAAAAACTCATTAAAAAACGCATTATAATACTCGTTTCGATCCAATATGCGACGAACATTCTTCCCGTTTTCAAGAGTCATATTCAAAGACAAACCGCATCTCCACCCCTTATCCTTGTGTCTAAAATTGCAATCAACAACTCTTGACGCAAATTCCTGCTCAATTTCATCCAAATAAGATCTAAACATAGCCGGAGAAGGAACTCCCTGACACAAGACATCGACAAGATACAGATTGTCAAAATCCTTACCTATAAAACTTCTTAACCCAGCAATTTGGCAATGTACACCACAGTATAAAACAGCTCTTCCCGTCTTTAGATACTGCAAAACCTGGTTAAATGTTTCTCCGACATCACTTTGGACATATTTAGACCTACGAATAGATTCTAAATCTTCAAGGCGTTCAACAGCCTTGTGTTTCAAAACCATATTAGAATCCCAAGCCGCACCAAAAACAACGCCCCCTTTTAGGAGAACTTGTTCCGCCAGCGCCGAAAAAACGCCCCCAGAGGAGCTCTTCATTCGCACATCAACAGATTTGTTCCAAGCAGCTAAACAAGTCTGCGTATTTTTATGGCATACTCCCTTCTGTCCCTTCAGATTCAAAACAGGACATACATTCATACATAATCCGCATGCCTTACAGACGCCCTTATTTATATCAGGATATAAAAAACCACCTATTTTTTTCGTCGAAATCGCTCCAACCTTGCAAATCTGCCTACAGGCCATGCATCCGGTACATAACGATTGATCGCAAAGATGTATTTCTTCAGGGGATAAAGCCATATTCACCTACGACTTAAATAAAGCCCTTGTTCTTCAAATCACTAAATGCGGCAATAAGTTTATCATAATCTTCCGTAGTCAGAGCCCCGATATGACCCACGCGAAAAACAGAATCTTTCATGTCACCGCCGTTGGGGCAAATCCACATACCATATTCATCCTTAATTTTGAGGAAGATATCGTAGGCAGATGCCGTGGTCGGGTGGAGCGGAGTCACCGCGTTCGAAAGCGATTCGGAAACGACTTCGAAGGGAAGTCCCTTGATGCGCTCGCGGAAGTAGTTGGCGAGCGCCGCCGTGCGAGTAATTTCCGCCTCTACGCCACCGTTCGCGTCAATTTCCTTGAGGCGCGCATTGATTTGGCGAAGAATGCCCACTGCAGGGGTCCACGGAGTCTGCCCACGCTCAGCATTCTTCAAGGCGAGTTTCAGATCTAGGTACTGGCACTTGCACTTGACTTTTTCGATACGGGTGAGCGCCTTGGGAGAAAGCACCATCACCGAAATGCCCGGCGGGCAGGCGAGCGCCTTCTGGGAGCCCGTAATCATCACATCGGCACCGAGAGCCGCCATGTCAAAGGGGTCGGCCAGAAAGGTACTGATGCTGTCAACGATTAGGAACAAGTTGTTACGCTTGCAAAAATCGCTGATGAGTTGCATGTCGTAATGCACGCCGGTAGAGGTCTCGTGCTTGTTCACGATAAAGGTGGTGTAGCCCTTACCTTCGTAATCTTTCAGGTGCTCAGCCTTGAGCGCCTTGCCCGGCTGAAGCTTGATTTCGGCGAAGGGGATCTCATGCAGTTCGCAGAGTTCCACGAAACGGTGACCGAAGCTTCCACCATTCACGATAATCGCCTTGTCGGCGGGGGTCAGGGTATTCATGATGGCGGTTTCCATGCCTGCCGAACCCGAGCCCGTAATGAAGACGACCCTGGAGTCGTCGGAGGCCTTTGCGAACTTCTTGACCAGACGTTCGTTCTCAAGCATCAGCTCAGAAAACTCTGCCGTGCGGAAATAAGGAACCTGTTCTGCGCCAATCGCGCGCACAGCGTCACTGGATTGTACCGGACCTACAGTAAAGTTGATCATAGATTTACCCTCAGTTAAATTTGATGAAAATTTTTTCTTTCCTTAAACTGCTGCATAACATAAGCCATTTGAATGCTTTCTCGGCGTCTCAGACGAGCCGAAGAAAACCTTTTGTTTAAAACGCAACTGATAAATTCTTGGATTTCATAGCGCAAACCATAACCATCCCATTTATAGAAGAATTTTTTATTCTCATTCTGGTCTTCATAACGCAACTCAAAGTAGTCAGTCTTCCACCAGGGAGCAGGAACATACGCATACCCCTTTGTCCCCGAAATAACAAGGTTTCCTTCTGTTTTAACCCCTAACCCAACCTTGAACGAACATGTAGCATTCGAATAACGGAAAACACCCCTCGAATATGTATCTACACCATTTTCCATTCTACTATAGATATTCAATTCATCATAATTGATTCCCATCAACTTAAAAATAGGAAGCAACGGATAGCTGCCCTGCTCGTAAAGAGCACCTCCGGCCTGATCCGGGTCAAACTCTCTACCATTTTTATCAAGCAATTGAGAAAGTGATACATCAATATCGACAACATCACCTATCAGACCAGATTTGACCAAAACCACCAAATGATTAAATGCAGGGCAATGAGCGGTTTTATTCGCTTCCATGAGAATAAGTCCATGAGACTCAGCATACCCGTATAATTCTTTAGCCTCATCCCCATTAAGGGCCATTGGGGTTTCACATAGCACATGTTTTCCCGCCTGCAAAGCGGATTTTATGCACCCGTAATGCGCCATATGGGGTGTAGCAATATAAACCGCATCAGAATCGGCATACAACTCATCAATGGATTTGCAAGCAACAACATTGTCGAGTTCCGAAACAAACTTGCTTGACTTTTGTTCGTCGATGTCAAAAGCCGCCGTTACCGACACCCCATTGACAATTCCCGCTTCCGATGGGAACCTATTCGCAACACGTCCACAGCCAATAATACCAACCTTTACAATCTCCTGGCTTTCCTCGCGGAGCATCGTGGATGATATTCCTTCAGTCCTCGGTAAATAAACAACCTTGCAAAATTCGTTCAAATAATCAAACTTGCCTTCCCAGTCAGAACCAATCGCAAATATATCAACATCATATTTTTGAATATCATCAATTTTTTGTCCGACATAATCCTCGATGATTATTTTGTCGGCAAGGCCAGTCGCCTTGACAGTCTCCACTCGTTCAAGAACATTGTTTCTAACATTTAATTTACCACGATCGCGATCAAAGTTGTCGTTAGTCACGCCAACAATAAGATAGTCGCCAAGAGCCTTAGCGCGCTTGAGTAAATTAATATGACCTTGATGCAAAAGGTCATATGTTCCATATGTGATAACGCGTGTCATTTTTCTATTTCCATATAATTATTTCAAATAGGCATCGTAATAATGATGCGCTATACGTTTATTTTCTGGAGGCAGTTCCATATATTTTCCATAGCCATGGGTAAGGACCTTATCAAACTCTTTGGGAGCTTTAAACAAGTAGCCTTCAAATTCGACATCAATCATTTCATCAAACCATTCTTTCGGGAAAATGCCCCTAACACCATCATCAGAAGCCCAAATCATACATCCTATATATTTGCTTTTTTCGTAATCGCATCCTTTTTCAATTTCATCAAGTTTGCGCATAAAGAAATCCCTACCAAGGAATTTTGCCAAACAAAAAGCAGGAAACTTAATTAGGTACTTAAAAAATGACGCAGTATTTTCTCTTTTTATTGTTTTTCGTGTCGACAAAAAGCACATCGACGCATATCGAGATGACCGATTCTTTCTTTTTGTATACTCTTCAACTGAATTTCCCGCCCCATCAAGAGGATAAACATCAACAAACAAGCCAATACCATAAGGTTCCTCGTTATCCACATCTAGCATATAACGGCTATCACTTATTCGGCTTATCATAAACGGGTAATTCTTGTTCGTCCCTTTGTTCAATATCTCAAAAGGCTTCAACTCTTCCTTGTGATCAATAAAATATTGGACCAAGCGATTATAATCATTCCTTGGCATCATAATATCAATATCGTCATCCCACGGAATAAAGCCCTTATGGCGAATTGCACCTATAAGTGTGCCATAAGCTAAGCAATACTTCAAATTTTGTTCTTTGCAAATCTCATCTATTTTTTTTAGAATTTCAAGCGCACCTTGTTGCACTTCTTTCATTGTCAATTTCTTCATTATTGTTCCCCATTGTTTTTTAAAATCCGCTCATAATATGTCCCACACAAAGATTCTGATTCCGCATCAAATTTATATGTAAGCTTATGAAAACAGGTTTGTTGCTTTATCGCATTCCAAGTTCGTTCATCATAAGAATCGAAAAGTCTCAATAAAAGCATATGCGGCAATGAATTGCAAAAGGGAATAACCTTTTTCCACTCATCAGGATATGCTTCTATAGCCAATTGTAGAAAATAGTGGATTAAGAAATAATCAATCATTGAATTATGCCCTTTCCAATAATTATAAAGCAACTCTTTTGTTAAGGAAATGATTGGATGGTTTGTCGTTGATGAAATGAACCAACTCGAGAAAGGAATGCAAGAGCCATTCTGTCCAGGCATTAAACACTGATAGATAAACAATTCTGAATCAAATATATAATCTGGATAATTGCTGCCTGAACAAAAAACTGTTGCATCAATCCATGTTCCCCCATAATGTTCTAGAAGTTCCAACCGAAGTAAATCTGAAAAATGTGTTTTCGAAATTACACCAGAATCTATCTTGTTTTGGATAAAATCTGGAAATGTCACATAATTATGAAAATTATTCTCTGTCAGTAAAACAATCTCTCTATCGCGAAGATGTTTTTTCAAAGACGCATAACATTTTTTCACAACAATCGGAGCAGAATCCAACCCCTGCAACCACAAGAACCACACTTTATTTGACTGCGCTCGTTCTTTCACATTACTTTTTAATAGATAGCTTGATATAAATTTTCTATTTCCCTTTCGCATCTTCTGAAGACGACGATTATTTATAGCTAATCTCACTATTTCTAGGGATTTCCGTTCAAAGCCCAAAAGAATTAAAGTAAAAAAAGAAAAGGAAAGCAAATGAGACGAAGCCAACCTCCTGACAAAGGAAAAACCTCCCATTTTTTTATATATAGTCACAAGCATAGCTGAGAACTCCTTTTTTACAAAAATATACAATGAAATATGTTCATCAAATTCGTCTCGTAATTTCTATAATTTTTTTTACCGGATTCACCACCAAACCCCGTTCATATGAATTCATTGAAAATACAAAAAACAAAGGTAAATACAAAATCAAATACAAACCAATTCCAACAACAAGTTCAGCAGGAGACTGAAAATTTACATTTCGCAAAATAGCATATGTCATCACTGTCATTGCTAATGGAACTACAGACATTTTTGCAATCTCAAACCAAAATTTCATAATATTGATTTTTTGCCGAACTTGGTAATAGACATTCATCGTTATAACCTGCCCTAACACAAGCGCACCAGAAATCGCACAAGCACATCCAATTCCACCATATTTTTTCGACAATGGAATTTGAAAGCCTAAACTTAGCAATGATATAAAAATATACAACAACGATCGAAATTTCATTTGGTTTCGAGCTTGCAAAATAGTGATCCCCAAGGTTTGAATCAAGGGTATCATTAACGGCACAAAGAAAATCATCGCAATGATATAAGATTCCGCATAATCAGGTCCCGCCCATATAGTCACAAACGAGCGGCCGAAAAGAAAGAACCCAGATAAAATCAGAGCCATTACACAATATTGTATTCGCCCTGTTTTTATAAACAGTTCGCTAACTTCATATTCACTATTAACATTCTTTGTCACAATAGACGTCACCTTTGGCAAGAAAACGCTTGTTACCGCCGTAGAAAAAGACATATACATATGTTCTAATTGTATAGAAACCGCAAAAATTGCCACAGAAGCGGTTCCCGCAACAGCTCCTAAAACGAATTGGCCCGTACTCCAATAAATACGATCGATAATCGCGTTCAAAAACATCCAAAAAGAATACATCACTATTTCTTTTATTACAGAGTATTCTATTCTAGCGAAATACAATTTTATTTTCAACTTCACAAAGCAATAAATACAATTAGAAACCAATGTTGCTATGTTAAAAATAGATGCAACAACAGCCAATGCAATAGCTTTATAGCCAAATTGTAAAAGAACAACCATTGTAAGCGTGTTTAGTAAAACTCTGACAATGATTATCACCTTCTGAAAAACAAATCGTTCGTACGCAGAAATAATTGAAGTAAAAAGGCTTAAAGGGAAGGTCACCGCCAAATTAGCTAACATCAAAAAAATAATAATCTTTAATCTGGAAACCTCCATCATCGTCATTGATTTGTCAAAGAAAACATTTGTGTGAAATGCGACACAAAGGCCCAGCACTAAAGCAATAACACCAATAGCACAATACAAAATGAAGAAAAAACCAAACGCTTTATATTGCTCCTTCTTTTTTCCTTCAGCCCTGTACTTCGCCGTATAGCGAACAATTGCGTTACCAAAACCAAAATCAAGAATTGTCAAATATGCAATTATGGAAGCGGATATTGAATACAATCCGTATTCCGACTTTCCTAGCATCCGCAACAAAAATGGAGTATACAGCAGTCCCACCAAATTATTTAACAGCAGAACTACGTAGGACAAAAATGCTCCCCATTTAAGTTCAGATTTCATAACAAGTCAACTACCCCAGAGAGTCGTTAAAAATGAAAATTGTTCTTGCGATGATAAAACCAATTTTTCTCTTTGCGGAACAAACAAATAGTTGCCCAATGAGATTTTTTTTAACGAAGCAATATTATAAAACGAAGCATCAAATCCCAAATCATCCAGAACATTAGAAAACTTTTCATTGTACGAGAGTGGATGAACCTTACAGCCACACAAAAAGCCTATAATCATCGCATGAAAACGAGATGCAACAACATATTTAGATTTCTCAAATAAGTCTAGGACAGCATTTACATTTCCGTCATAACTAAAAATCTGAACTTTCTGACTATTCCCTATTACTTGTCGCAACTCCTCACACACCTTACGATCACCTTGTTCAGCACAAAGAGACAACAACGTAACGTCCAGCCCCTCACGAAGAAACTCAGAAATCGCAGTTTTCAACATATCCATATATTGGCCTTCGTAGGAAAGCAAATCACGCTCTTTCTTTACATCAATAACCGAGACAATAACACCATTCCTTTTGTCCACATCCTTGTAGGCACACGATGCAGAGAACGCAATATCAAAAGCATATCTTGCATTTTTATTTCCAACGAAATCACGATATGATTTCATATCGCGAAAGCAGCAATCATCTATGGATCCCAAAAATTCTTGATAAGATTTAAGATATTCAGCATTGTAAAACGGTCCAAAATTACATCCCAATATACAGAAATGCTTCGACCATGATTTGATAACTTTTAATCGTTCTAGTTTTTTGCGCCAATTATCGCTCTGAATGAACATCGACCCACCAATTAGAACAGTTGCTGAACTTTTTTTTATTACGTCACCAAAAGGCACATAAGAAGAACAAATTTTTCTTTTTATTTTCTGAAAAAAAGACTCCTTCAAAGCAACTAAATTCGGAATTCTTGACAGGCCCTCTTCTTCCTGTGAGACTTCTACATAAAATTTTACCTGCGGAAACCGACTACACAAAAGATGAACAAAAAGATCATCACCAAAATTTTTATGGCAGTACGCAATCAAATACGCAGTTTTCACAATATTTTCCTTTTTTCACAATACGCTCTTATATGGGAACGTTTCTCCCACTCCAGCGACATAAAAATAATAAAACCAAAAACCAGCAAAAAAAATCACTAAACTCCACTTAAAAACATTTCGCATCAATCTATGTTTTATCCCTGCTATTACATTGGGAAGCAAAACAATCTCAACAGGAATAAACATAAAAGCAACCCTGTTGCCATTCGGCAAATTCAACAGCAAAAAATACAGAGCGAAAAAAATAAAATACATCATAAATATATTCTGTTTAAAATCCTTTGCCGACGGCGAGGAAAAGATAAATGAAAAGATAAGCACAGCTAAAGTTGTCACTATAACAATCCGGCTGGAGCCCGTATCTCTAATTGACCCATAATAATTAATGTACTTTATCCCCAAAAAAAACATAACCGAATACGCATATTTATAAGCAACTCCTGACAAGCAAATACACACCGCAAAAAACAATCCAGTCCATTTCTTTTTAAATATGGAACTCCGCTTATACAAAAAATACATCGGCAAGAAAATCGCACTCATACTATGAAAGAGTGAAGCGACAACAACATAAAACAAATACCTCTTAAAATCACTAGTGTATACATATTTTAAAGCATATAAACAAATTGCAACACCAAGCATTTGCCTCATCAAATTTTCAGACAAAGAAAAAAATCCAGAAAAAAGAAAAAGAAGGCAACTCATCCCCACATCCTTAGAATTTTCAACAATAAAACGATACGAAAAAAACGAAAAAATAGCCGCGATGATAAAAAAGACCATCTGTTCAGATGAAAAGAAACGGCCTATTTCCGCAACTACACGAAACAGAGGTTCCATTTTTACAGGTTGCCCTGCAAAAACACTACCTATATAGTGATACCTTCCTAAGTATACCAAATAATCGGTGCCAACCTGGAATCGTAAGCCAGATATAAGTACAGAGGGCAGTATCAAAAAAAGAAAAATAATATTTTTTTTCTTTAGGGTAAATATGGGGTAAACACTAAAACACGGCCGATCCTTTATGAAGCTCGCCATCAAAAAAGTCAATAACGCCATCCCTAAATAAACTAGCATTTATTTCTTTTTTTCCTTGAGTATAGCAAAGGATACACATTTGGAGCATACATAGACAAAAAGCACAATAGCATATATTTCAAAGATAATTTGGACACAATTTTTTTATTGTTCCGGAGTTCATTCCTTAACGCGTCAATCCTTTTCATATATTTAATATGCGGATCCAAGTAAAACGCCTTAATCACCTTGGCATTTGCAGTTGCACAATTCATTTTTGCATACTCAACCATATTCTTTGTAGCAGACACATCCCGATCTAGCCAAGAAACGGCTTCTTTTGCCAAGTCTGGAGTATTAAAAAAAGAACTATCAAAAGCCTCTTTTTGAGTTACAGAATCTTTTCGTCGAAAATAGTTGTATTTTTTTTGCGGAATATAATACAAAGCAGTCATCTTTTGAAAGAACGAAAAACAGTAAAAAAAATCCTCCGCCCTTATATAGCCTACTTTAAATTGAATCGTCTTTGCAATATCAGCTTTGAATAATTTATCGAAAGGACTCCAAAATATAAATTGATTCGAAAGTACAAAAAAGTGACGATATACTTCTTCACGTTCCATTAATTTGGATTTAGTCGGATATAGAGACTCTTTCCTAGAAAAATGAGGAACCTCATTCCCGTTTTCTTCTATCTCTCGAGTTCTACAACAAACCACATCTGCGTTACTTTCTTTGACTCCTTGAAGCAATGTTTCATAAAAATCCAAGTCTAAAAAATCATCCGAATCTACAAAACTAATCCATTCTCCTTTTGCTATTCTCAGCCCATCATTTCTTGCAGCAGAAACCCCTTCATTTTTTTTATCAACAAGAACAATCCTTCCATCTCGCGCCTCATATACTTTACATACTTCTAAACTTTCATCGGTTGACCCATCATTAACAAGAATTATTTCTAATTCACGATAAGTCTGATTAACAATACTATCTATACACCGCTTTAAATACGACGAAGTATTATAAATGGGGACAATCACACTAATCAGCATTTTATCCATAACAAACCTTTTTTTCCACGACCAAATACAAAAAAACTTCTTCTATAGCATCTCTACTTCTTCCACACCCCAGCATACTCATTGCAAATAAAAGCCCAACTATATGCATTGGCAATCCTTCCGGTGCTCGCATTCGCAAGAGCCTTGATCTCTTCTGCAGGGAGGGCATCGGCGCGTTCGATGGTTGCTGCGAGGTTGCCCTTTTCCTTGTTCCAGTAGATGGCGGTATCTTCACCGACTTCCCTGTTGAAGCCCACATCAAGGAGCAGGTTCAGGTCGCTGCTGGCAAGCGCTTCCAAAAGGCTCGGGTTCGTGCCTCCGACTTCGTGCCCGTGGAAGTATCCGTAAGCCTGCTCGCGGATTTTCATGAGCAGTTCCTGGTCGTAAACGGTGCCCACGAACTTAATTCGCGGATCCTTGTCGAACCCGGTCTTTTTCTTGAGTTCGTCGAGGAACGACTCGTTTACGTTGGTTATGAGCGCGAAGTTCTTGGGCGTCTTGCTCAGCATGAGCTCGCGGATCATGGTCTCGTAGTTGTTCTCGGGCACAAAGCGGCCCACCACCAGGTAGTATTCCTTGGGCTTCAGGCCCTTTTCGGCGAGCCAGTTCGTGAACTTTTCGTCGTTGTCGGCCAGGCGGCTACGACGGATTTCGGCACCATAGGCGATGAACGTCGTCTGCGGGTTATACTTGGCGTAGCTTTCGCGGATATACTTCTCAATATTCTTGCTGTCGCAAACGAGCAGGTCTGCATACTTGACCATGCGTTTTTCGGAATACTTCCAGTACTTGCGTACGGGCAGGGGCCACTTGGCACGGAGCCATTCATGACCATCGGGGTTCACATAGAACTTGCCACCCAGCTTGTGGATTTGACTCTGGAACTTCCGCGCAAACGGCCCGATTCGGCAAGCCAGGCAATAAACGATAGGGTGCGGAATCTCGTATTTCTTGATATAGGCTATACACCGCCTAATTGACAGAACATCGTAAACGATAGCTGCTGCCGCACCGATTTTCGGGACCTTCACCTTGAAACAGCGGGCGTTGTGATACTCGAATTCGCTGTTTTCGTCGGCCTTGCATGCCACATGGTATTTGAAGCGGGCATCGTCCTGGTGATATTCCGTCAATTTGTCGACAAAGGTTTCGTATCCACCATACGCCCCGGGGATACCCTTACTACCAACTATGAAAATATGTTGAATATCTGCCATAGAAAGAAGCCAGGCCCCTACGCAAGAACTCCGCACCGAGGTCCGTTCAAGTCAAAAAAACGATTACAAAACATCATTGCATGCACACCAAATCTCAAATAAATTTAAAAAACAATTTAACAAATTACATATATCTTACAAGGTATTGTCAGAAGAAATACATGGATATATTGTATAGACTACAGATTGCGGTCTAGGGAGCTTTTTGAAGACTTCGGTCTTTTTAACAAAAAAGCCTCTTTCGAGGCTAGAAATCGAGTAACTTACTTAAGAAACCAATGCTTCGGCAATAATCTCTTCCGAAACACCTTTTGAGCGAAAAAAAGCCGTCAATTTTTCTCGTTCTTTTTCCATGCCTTGTGCCATGCCCTGCGCCAAGCCTTTTTCCATGCCACTGGCAAGGCCCCTCGCTTCACCCTTCAGGTAGGCTTCGGCCTCTAGAGCTTCGTATTCATGATGGTCGAACATGTTTGCCTCCAAAGCTTTCAATACAGATATTTTACCTCTGAATTCGGCGTTTCTGGATTTCTTCTAGCGGCATACCCGAGATAACAGAGATGTCTTCGTCCGTTAATTTTGGATTAGCAATCATGGCGTCAACCATTTCTAGTCTAGCCTCCGCTTTTCCCTCTTCCTTGCTTTCATAAAGGTCATATTCGTAAGTCATATATTTGTTCCTTATGAGAGTGTCGGCTTTGTAATAAGACACCTGGTTGTTGATGTTTACGGTTTCACGAGAATCCGCATTCTGGGTCGCAAAATACTTCATGTAAGCCCTGACAACCGGGTCCGGAAAATCCTCGTACCTTGTAAATATATAATAATTCTTATAAGTGAGGTCGTTCAATCTGACGCTAGAGTCCTCACTTGCTCTGTTTTCAAAATGATAAGCAGGAAATCCGCGCCCAAAAATATCCATGGGACAAAGAAAGATAATGTATTGCTCCTTAAGTCTGATATAGTGGTCGCCCTTCGAAAGAGCCATGCCATCGCCCACACTCTGGTAGTATCTAGCACGCTGCGGTAGTTCCTTGGTATCGACCATCTGCATTTCTAGATCAAAGGAACGGATTGTTTCACCATTTTCATTGGTCTCCCGCGCAAATACATCATAGCGAACGCCTTTATGCTCAGCGTCGTAGCTCAAGACCGCCTCCGGAACCGGAGTTTCCAGGTGGTCAATTTCGACGCCCAGCAAGTGCTCTATGAAGGGCTTCGCGATATGCTTGTTGCTGAAAACGAGCCCAAACATAATCGGATCAGTAATGTCAAGGTCGTCAAAAGACTTGATATTCATTTGCATTTTCCTTTCGTGTTTAGTTGGAATTCACTCTATTACTTAACACGCTTATCTCTTGGAATTAGCGCCTATTCGTTTCGTAAAATTTTTACAAAAAAAACACCCCGGCTCTTGCGAGTCGGGGTTGTTTTAGATCCTTCGACTTCGGCGTTTCACGCCTCCGCTCAGGATGACACCTTACTTCTTCAAGAACTCGTTGATGCCAGCGGCTGCGCGGCGCCCCTCACCCATAGCGAGGATCACGGTTGCAGCGCCGAGCACGATGTCACCACCGGCGTAGACCTTCTCCATGAAGGTCTTGTTGGCAGCAGCATCTTCAAGAAGGATGTGACCCTTCTTGTCGACAGAGAGTTCCGGCGTGGTGTTGCTGATAAGCGGGTTGGAACCGTTACCGATAGCAACGAGCACGGTGTCGCATTCGATTTCGAAGCTTGCACCTTCGACCTTGACCGGACGCGGACGGCCCTTTTCGTCGGGTTCGCCGAGTTCGTACTTGTCGACGAGCATGCCGCGCACGTGGCCGGCTTCGTCGCCAAGAATCTTGGCCGGGTTCTGCAGAACGCAGAATTCGACACCCTCTTCCTGGGCATGGAGAACTTCTTCCTTACGGGCCGGGAGTTCGTTCATGCTGCGGCGGTAAACGATGCGGACCTTTTCGGCACCCAAGCGGAGAGCCATACGGGCAGCGTCCATAGCGACGTTACCGCCACCGAGAACGACCACGTTCTTGCCGGGCCACATCGGAGTATCGGCATGTTCCTTGTCGTAGGCGCGCATGAGGTTGGCGCGGGTCAGGTATTCGTTAGCGGCGAACACACCGACGAGGTTTTCACCTTCGATGTTCATGAAGAGCGGGAGGCCAGCACCGGTACCGACGAACACGGCATCGAAGCCATCCTTTTCAATCAAGTCCTTGAGCTTGCGGGTACGGCCGATGACAAAATTTGTCTCGAACTTCACGCCCATGGCTGCGAGAGATTCGATTTCGTTGTCAACGATCTTCTTGGGCAGACGGAATTCAGGAATGCCGTAGCGGACCACGCCACCGAGCTTGTGGAAAGCTTCGAAGATGGTCACGTCATGGCCTTCGCGGCGCACGTCGGCAGCGACGACCAAGCCAGCAGGACCGGAACCGATCACGGCAACCTTCTTGCCGGTAGCAGGCTTCACGGCCGGCACCGAGGCGCCACCGTTGTTGCGTTCGTAGTCGGCAGCAAAGCGTTCCAGGCGGCCGATAGCCACAGCCTGGTTCACGTCCTTGTGCATCTTGCCCATGGTGCAGTTCATCTGGCACTGGCGTTCCTGCGGGCAAACGCGGCCGCAGATTGCCGGGAGCAAGCTGGTTTCCTTAATCTTTGCGATAGCGGCCTTGAAGTCACCTTCGGCAATCTTTGCGATGAAGGCCGGAATGTCGATGTGCACCGGGCAGCTTTCGACGCAAGGCTGGTTCTTACAAGCGAGGCAGCGGTTAGCTTCCACGATAGCCTGAGCTTCGGTGTAACCCTGGGCCACTTCTTCCATCACGCGGGCACGGTAGGAGGGTTCGAGCTGCGGCATCGGCTGTGCCGGAATGGCAGTCTTGTCCTTCGGCTTGAGCGGCTTCGGGAGGGCGTTAATCTTTTCAAGTTCCACCTTGGCGGCGGCGTCCAACTGTTCACGAGTCAAATGTTCAGACATTACTTGCTCTCCTTGGCCTTTGCGTCAGCCATCTTATCAATGTTGCACTTGTGGCCGTCGTTGGCACCGAAGCGGTGCAAGGCTTCCTGTTCCTGGGGCTTGAAGGCGCCCATACGCTGGAGCATGTTGTTCCAATCCACTTCGTGGCCGTCGAATTCCGGGCCGTCAACGCAGACGAACTTGGTCTTGCCGCCAATAGTCACGCGGCAGCCACCGCACATGCCGGTCCCGTCCACCATGATGCTGTTGAGGCTCACGACGGTCTTCACGCCGTAGGGCTTGGTGGTGAGAGCGCAGAACTTCATCATGATCGGAGGACCGATGGCGAGCACCATGTCGGGCTTGCCCTTCGTGTCTTCGCAGAGTTCCTTCAGCGGTTCGGTCACGAGACCCTTGCGGCCGTAGGAGCCGTCGTCGGTCATGAAAATGATTTCGTCGGCGAGGGCGGTCATTTCTTCCTTCATGAGGAAGAGGCTCTCGTTACGGGCACCCATGATGATGGTGACCTTGTTGCCGGCCTTCTTCATGGCCTGGACAATCGGGTGCATCGGGGCAATGCCCACGCCACCGCACACGCAAACCACGTGGCCAAAATTCTCGATGTGGGTCGGGGAACCCAGCGGGCCCACGAGCACCGGGATATCGTCACCGACTTCGAACTTGGAGAGTTCGGTGGTGGTCTTACCGACGGTCTGGAAAATCAGGGTGATGGAGCCTTCAGTCGTGTCGGCATCGGCGATGGTGAGGGGCACGCGTTCGCCGTTGTCCTTGTTCGTCTGGAGGATGATGAACTGGCCGGCCTTACGCTCTTGGGCGATCAGCGGGGCCTCGACGCGGAATTGGAATACCGCAGGAGATAACTGTTTTTTAAAGAGAATTTTTGCCATAGTGGCCCAAAATTAGAAAAAAGGCACCCCACAAGAGGTACCTTCATACAAAAAAGCTCCAAATAGTGGGGTCAAGCCCAAGTGGACAGGCTATCCTAGCGCAGCATGTCGCAGATTTCGGAACCGATGGCGCCATTCTGGATAGTCGTCATCAAGAGCCGTTGCTCTATTTCGAACGGAGGATCCTGAGGACCAACGAACGGATATGTTCCCTGCGCAAAGCTACGGGACTCTTCCGCCAGTTTCGCCGCCAGGGCTGCATGCAAGGCGAGGCTTGCATCAATATACTTGAGGTGAGTCGGTTCCTTCAGTATAAAATTCAAAGGAGCCTTCTGGTTCAGGACTCTTTGTTTCGGAACAAATTCACCAAATTCGTCCTCGACGCCCATATTCGCCGCAATTATTCTTTCATTAGAAAGCAATGCCGACACCGCAGGCCACGAAAGAGCATTCTTCACGCCCGTCGCCGTCACCAGATAGTCACCGTCCTCGATGATCTCGCTCACGATCTTGTCGTCCTGATAATCTTCGATACGAACATTATTATTAGTCAGCACACCCGTGAAGTTGCTAGCCGTATTTAGATTGTGCGTGTCGGTCACCACACAGACGTTCATGCCGCGACGCACGCCCTGCAGGGCAATGCCGCAGCCGACCTTTCCGCTACCGAACACGATCAGATTCTTTTCTTCAAAAGCCGAAAAGCCCAACTGTTCCAAGCCGCGGAAGTAGCCGTCACCCGTACCGAGGATAGTTTCGATGCGCTTCACGATTCCGCTATCGGCAACATAAACTGGCAACTGGGAATCTTTGAAGAACTGTACGCCACTACGGGTCAGTTCAACAAAGCCCTTTCGGGGATGGCAAAAGGCGAATTGTCCTGCACAGTCCAGGACCAAGTCAAAATCATCGGCTACGGTTCCATGACGAACATCCTCGTCAGTCACCACAGGAATACCACTTTCTTTCAGGAACTCGACAATCGCCTTGTCACATGGCATGGCCGTGTTGCCGCTCCCCAGGGAGCGTCCTACATACAGTTCGGCACCGCCCGCCAACAAGGCGCGATACTGCACTAGCGTATTCCTAAAGATGGGGGTCGCAGCGAGGACCTTGAGACCGGCAAAAGGCCTTTTCTCGATCCAGTAATCTGCCAGATACGCGAGGGCGGGATATTCCCTCGGTTCGTAAGCTTCGTTAATGGCGTCCGAAAAAATCATGGCGCCAAATTTAAAAAAATTATTTTTCTACGGCAAGCAGCTCGGGCGCACCCCTATCCGGAAGGGGCCTAAAGATCTTCACGTTGGTCTGCGACGCGGGGCCGCCAAACGCCTTCATTTCGCATACGAACAGGAAATTCATTCCAGCCACCACCTGGGTTGCAACACTCAGCGGCTTTAGGTTCAAGTAGGCGTAATCCTTAGTGGCAGCGACAAACACAGCCGAATCCTCGGCCGTAAGCGGGCGCTGTTCCGAGAATCCACCCATAAGCATCTCGTCGGTCTTGCCCACCGCAAGATCCGCAAAGAAAGCCTCGATTTCCTTCGCAGCCACTTCCACGCCATTCTCGGCAGAAATCCTCTTGTTCGAAATTCCGTAGGCCAGAGTCACGTTGGCGCCTGGTTCCAATGTTTTGAGTTCGGCGGCACTGGCCTTGCGTCCGCCACTACCGTAGGTACAGAACGGAACCACCACCTTGCCACTCAGGTCATTGGAATCGAGGAAAGTGTATATCGGCGGAGCGAACGATCCGAACATGATAGGATAGCCTAGATAAATAGTGTCGTACTTGGCGAGATTCACCTTCGCATTTAGCAAAGCAGGCCACTGTTTAGATTCACGCTGGACCCTCACTGCGGCGACGGTGCTGTCGTAGGTAGAGGGGTAAGGGGTGGCGGTCTTGATTTCAAAGATGTCGGCGTTCCGGGCTTTCTGGAAAACATCGGCAACCTTCTTAGTGGAGCCCGTCTGGGAGTAGAACACCACCAGGGACTTAGTCACCTGCTGCGGGACCTGGGCGGATTCTTCTTTACAACCAACGAGAAATGCTAAAAGAAATGCCAGGGCGATACCGAAATACTTTTTCATGTTGATACCTCGTTTGAGAAAGTAAAAAAATAAAGGAGAAACGGCTTGCAACCCTTTTTTCTAGAGGCAAATAACTCGTAGCAGAGACTCATTTTTCTATATTTGCCCCCGCTTGGCGCATGTTGCGCCGCATTTAACGGAGGCTAAAATGGCTCTACAGTTCTACAACACCGCATCGCGCAAGAAAGAAGTATTCACTCTCCCCGAAGGCGTTCCCGCCGTGCGCATGTACTGTTGTGGCCCGACGGTGTACCATTTCGCCCACATCGGCAACCTCCGCACCTACATTTTTGAAGACTTCCTGGTCCGTACGCTCAAGTACTACGGCTACAAGGTGAACCACATCGTGAACATCACCGACGTGGGCCACCTCACCAGCGACGCCGACTCCGGCGACGACAAGATGGAAAAGGGCGCCGCCCGCGAAGGCAAGTCCGTCTGGGACATCGCGAAGTTCTACACCGACGCCTTCATGGCCGACTGGCACCGCCTCAACATCCAGGAACCGACCCGCTGGACGCCTGCCACGCAGCACATCCAGGAACAGATTAAACTGGTGAAGACCCTCGAAGAGAAGGGCTACACCTACCGCACGAGCGACGGCATCTACTTCGATAGCCTCAAGTTCCCGCGCTACGCCGACTTTGCCCGCCTCGACGTGGAAAACCTCCGCAAGGGTAGCCGCATCGACATGGGCGAAAAGCACCACGCTACCGACTTTGCATTGTGGAAGTTCAGCCCGAAGGACAAGAAGCGTGCCATGGAATGGGACAGCCCGTGGGGCGTCGGTTTCCCCGGCTGGCACATCGAATGCTCCGCCATGGCCATGAAGTACAACGGTCCGACGCTTGACATCCACTGCGGCGGCACGGACCACATCCGCGTGCACCACACCAACGAAATCGCCCAGAGTGAATGCGCTAACGGCGTGCCATTTGCACGTTTCTGGATGCACGGCGAATTCCTCCGCACCGCTAGCGAAGAAAAATTGGAAGACGGCACCACCGAGCAGAAGTTCGGCAAGATGAGCAAGTCCAGCGGCGAATTCCTGACGGTTTCCCTGTTGATGGACCGCGGCTTCAACCCGCTGGATTACCGTTTCTTCGCGATTGGCAGCCACTACCGCAACTACCTGAACTTCACGTGGGAAGCTCTGGAAGGCGCCAAGGAAGGCCTCAAGAGCTTGCACAAGAAGACGGATCCGCTGATCGGCAAGGCAACCGCTATAACGAGCGAAGCCGCTAAGGCATTCCAGCAGGAATTCAAGGACGCTATCGGCGACGACTTGAACATGCCGCGTGCCCTCGGCATCATGAACACGATGCTCAAGAGCGATATCGATGACGGCGAAAAGGCTGCGCTGGTGGCCGACTTCGACCAGATTTTCGGTTTGAAGCTCGACGAGCCCCGTGAAGAATACGCCAAGAAGGGTGCGAATGACGGCGTAGATGTCGCAAAGATCGAAGCGCTGATTGCCGCCCGTAAGGAAGCACGTGCCAACAAGAACTGGGCCGAAAGTGACCGCATCCGCGACGAGCTCGCCGCGATGAACGTGGTCATCAAGGACTCCAAGGAAGGCACGACCTGGGAAATCAAGGGTTAGTAATTAGTCAATAGTCATTGGTCATTAGTAAATTTGCCCGCTGTCGTGCGGGCATTTTTTCATTGTCATCCTGAGCGGCCCCTGGAGCGCAAAGCGCGATAGGGGAAGTCGAAGGATCCAGACCTGATTTTTCCTTTTTTTATATTAGGCATCATGAACATCAAGCAATTTGTCGTGAATCCCTTCGGTGTGAACGGTTTCGTTTTAAGCAACGATGCCGGCGATGCGATTCTGATTGACCCGAGCGTTTCTAGCGAGCAGGAGGAACAGGCCCTCGCCCGCTACATCGAGCAGAATAAGCTTACGGTAAAGCGACTCCTGAACACGCACCTGCACCTGGACCACGTGCTGGGCAACGCGTTTGTTGCAAACAAGTACGGGGTGCAACCCGAAGCGCACGAAGAAGACGCGTTCCTTTTGGATTTGCAAGAAGAACAGAGCCAGATGTTCGGACTCCCGATGCGCACCCATTCGCCCGGACTCGGCAACTACCTTGCCGAGGGCGATGCCGTCGAGGTGCCCGGCATCAAGCTGCAGGTTTTCCACATCGCAGGGCACTCCCCCGGCGGCATCGCGTTTTTCTGTGAAAACCCGGGCGAAGTCAACGGCCAGAAGAATGTTCCTCCCCTGCTGTTTCCCGGCGACATTCTGTTTGCGGGTAGCAGAGGCCGAAGCGACCTCTTCGGCGGAGACGACGATGCACTTGTCAGCGGAATCAAAAGCAAGTTGATGACTCTCCCGAAAGAAACCGTCGTATTCCCCGGACACGGACCCATGACGACTATCGGGGATGAGAGAAGGTGGTATTGACCTCAACTTGATCTCAGCAATAGATTGCCACGCCTTCGGCTCGCAATGACGTTATGACGAACGAACAGAAAAGAATTGGGTGGATTGACGAATTCAAGGGATTCGTCCTGCTGCTCGTGTGCCTGTACCATGTGGAGCAATCCTTCCCGCAGGCGCAAATGGGAATGCTGCACCTGAGCGCACTCCGCATGTCGGCCTTCTTCTTCATTTCGGGAATGCTCTTTAGCACGCGCCGTTTCGGCAATTTCAAAAGCTACTTCATTCACAAGACCCGCGTTCTGCTCGTTCCCTACATTCTGCTTTCACTGCTGTTCTTAGCGCTGGACCCGGTGCTCTACAATTTTGACTTGTTCCCGAAGGCGCCCCGCATGACGGTCATGAACATCAAGCCCGAAATCGCGACCGTATGGGATTATATCTACTGGAACCTTGCAAAAATCTTTGTGGCGGGCAAGTCTTCCATCGGATCGGGCCCGCTGTGGTTCGTGTTCACGCTGTATTCCGTAAGTTTGATATTCTATGGGGTGCAGAAAATTGCGAATCACATAAAGGCTCCGCGGGCAGCGACCATAATCATCGCCATCGCAAGTCTCGCAGGCGGTTGGCTCCTGTATGTCAATCACATCCGCCTGCCGCTCGGGATAGAGCGCGACTTGACCGTGCTTTTCTTCTTTGCGAACGGATGGCTGTGCAAAACCGCAGTAAACAAATTCTCTATGGATTGCTTCGCCACATGGGCTCGCAATGACGTGGGTGCTTTGCGTAACGGCACCATTCTCGCGGCTGCAGCAATCATCTCGTTTGTCACTTACGCCTACATCGAAGTTCCTGACCCGAACTTCAGCATCATGAACAACGACCTCGGGAAATCCCTCCCCGTATTCCTCACCAGTTCCTTCTTTGGAATTGCGGGTCTTGTCGCCACATTCATGTTTGCAGACAAACTACCAAGCATCGCACCCATCCGCATTATCAAGGGAATTCTCCGCAATATTTCACGCAACGCGCTCGTGATTCTCGCGGTGCATTGGTACATACTGTTTGTCATGCGGTTACTTTTCCGCGAAGCCTTCAACAAGCCGGGCATCGCCTATCTCACCATCCCCGTGGTTGCAACCATGGTTATCGGGGCAATTCCGCTATTCCGCTGCAAACTCTACAAATTGCTCGGTAAGCAGCCTGCCAGCGTACGCGAAAGTTTGAACATTCGCGACTAGATTTCCAAGAAAGCCTTTAAATCGTCCATGCGACGTTTTGCCATTTCAACGCCATGTTCATAGGACTCATTCATCTTATCCATATTGGTGTCAAACTGGTCGCACAAATCAATCACCGGGCGAATCAAGAATAGTTTGCCTTTCTGTTCCAGTTTTTCCATATGCACAAACATTTTCTCATAGCGCTTAAGTCTTATCATGAGCGCACGAAAAAGTTCCGGATACTTTCGCTTGTACATCGGATTCAAAATCGCACGGTACTTGCGGAAATCCGTTACGGCCTCACCCGGATAGTGAGTCGAAATGGCAACCACCTTATCGCAACCCTTCTCAAAAGCGCGTTCATAAGGAATCGGCACTGTGATGCAGCCATCGGCATAATGTTTGCCGTCAAGTTCCGCCATCGGGAAAATCATAGGCAGGGCGCAACTGGCGCTAATCAAATCCAGCAAGCGCTTCTTGTCGTTCTTTTCGCTCTTGAACTCGGCACGGCCCGTTTCGCAACAGGTAAGCCCAATTTCACACTCAATTTTTGAATGACTGTACGCATCAAAATCAAGCGGCATCTCGCCATCGGCAGCAAGATAGTTCAAAGCATGGAATTCCTTCTGAATTCCGATAAACTTGCTCGCCCACTTCTTGCCCTTCTGCAGACGCGTCGGGAGCACGATAAATCGCAAGCGGCCCTGCTGGCGCGTAATAAAATTCACCGCTGCATGGGCTCCGGCAGAAACTCCTGCCACGTAATTAAAATCAATACCTTCGTCAAGCCAGGTGTCAATCACACCTGCACTGAACATCGTCTGACGGGAACCACCTTCTAGTACAAGTCCCGTCTTCATGCCACAACCTCTTCGGGAGTTTCAGCTGCATCCGGCAACACCGGCGGTTCGGCGACGCCAAGCGCCTGCTGCTTGAGGCTCCAGACTTTCTGCCTAAAGTATTCGCTGCGTTCAGCCAAGTGTTTCGAAGATGGAATACCCTTTACGCGTTCAATCTTTTCCGAGTCGCCCACTACGACCTGAGTCCGATGGCCAAACTTGTAAATGCCATCAAGGCCTACCGAAAGCACCGGAGCCCCGGTACTGCGGGCAAGAAACGCAAAACCCGTCTTGAATTCATTCAGCAAGCCGTCGTAGCGGCACTTTCCCTCGGGGAAAATAATCACCGAATTGCCTTTTTCCAGTTCACGCTTCGCAAGCAGAGCCCATTCGGTGTCCAGATTAAAGCGGTCGCAAGGAATCACGCACTTCACGCGAGTCAGTGCCCAGCTAAAATGAGGATCTTCAATCTGGTCCTTGGCCACCACAATGCTTCTATTGTGGAAAAAGACCGCGAGCATCATGAGAGGATCCCACATGCTCGTATGATTCGCAATAATTACAGAAGGAGTCTTGAGCCGCGTAGACTTCACCGATTCCCCGACAAAGGTGACCTTCGTACGGTACCACACAAGCAAATAAACTCGCACGGTGTAGATGACTATCACCATGACGAACTGCATGAAGAGTTCAAACAGCGAGTTCTTCTTTTTCATTATTTTCCGAGAGATTCCTTCGGGATGCTAGTAAAGGTGAGGGCGCCCTTGGCATGAACGTTGCCGTTCACTTTCACGATGCAGTCAAAGCCGACCAGCACGCCGCCTTCCTTCGTCTTCTTCACAGAGATTTCGAGCTGGTCGCCCGGAATCACCGGCTTCACGAACTTGAATCCGTCAATCTTCAAAAGCACGTAGAGATTCTTTTCTAAATCTTCGGCGGGCTTTTCGATCACGAGCGAGCAAAGCTGAGCACAACTTTCCACAATGAGCACGCCCGGCATAATCGGGGTTCCCGGAAAGTGACCCGTAAAGTACGGTTCGTTCACGCTCACGTTCTTGATGCCCACGGCAGATTCGTTCGGCGTAAGTTCCGTGACACGCTCGATCATCTGGAACGGCGGACGCTGCGCAATCTTTTCGCTGATTTCGTAAATATTCATCATAGAGAAAGTCCTCCGTCGAGCACGAACACCTGGCCGGTCACGTAGGCAAACTGGTCAGAAGCCAAGGCAGACACGATGTTCGCGACTTCGTCGGCAGAGCCAAAGCGCTTCAGAGGAATCTTTTCGAGGTAGCCCTTACGGGTTTCTTCGGGAATCGCTTCGATCATATCTGTTGCGATAAAGCCCGGAGCCACGGCATTCACGCGAATACCGAAACCGCCGAGTTCCTTGGCAAGCGTCTGGGTCAAGGAATTCACGGCACCCTTCGTGGCGCTGTAAACAGCCTGGCCTGCAAGAGCGAACTTCGAAGACACGGAGCTCATGTTGATGATCACGCCGGACTTCTGCTTGTACATCTTCACAGCCACCTGCTGTGCGCAGTAGAAGTAACCCTTCACGTTCAGGTCGAAGCACTTGTCCAAGGTTTCGGGATTCATCATCATCAGGTATTCGTCGCGGACGATGCCGGCATTGTTCACCAGCACGTCGATACGGCCGTAAGCCTTGAAGACTTCGCGAACCATGACCTTTACCTGGGAAAGGTCAGCGACATTGGCCTTGTAAATCATGCCATCGCCACCTTCGGCCAAGATCTGATCCAAAGTCTGCTGGGCAGCCTCGTCGGAACTGGAGTAGTTCACCACGACCGTGTAGCCATCGCGAGCAAGGCGCAAGGCGCAAGCCTTGCCGATTCCCTTAGAAGCACCTGTTACCAAAGCTACTTTCATATTCAAGCTCCTTCTACCTAAACATTATTTTCCGAACACGACTGCGCTGTAAGAACCGCCCGTCGCATAAGAAATCACCAAAATTTTCTTGAGGTTTGCCGAGTCTACATTCTTTGCAGAAACAGAACCATCTGCCGCCACAAAGTAGGCGTTGTCGTTTGCAAGTTCACCGCTCAAAAGGAGAGCAGCTTCGGCGGCGGCAAGGGCTGCAGACCCCGCACGGCCTTCACCGGTGCGTTCCTTGACTTCAAAGAGCGGCATCGCGGCAAGCTTTTCGCCAAACACGCGCTTGAGCGCGCCCTTCTCGATATCGTCGATTCGCTTGCAGCCGTTGGCAAAACCGCAGACAGCATCCACGTCGGCTGCCGTAATGCCGGCATCGGCCAGGGCATCGGCAATTGCCTTGTCCAAGGCTTCGTCAGAACCGGCGAGCTTACCGAACTTCACGTTCTTGCGGCCATGGCCGAATCCGAGAGCGTAGCAGTAAACCTTGGCACCGCGGGCCTTGGCATATTCTTCTTCTTCGAGCAAAATCGACACGGAGCCGTCGCCCACCACAAAGCCGTCGGCATTTGCGAAAGGTGCGACCACATTGTTTGCTGCCACGCCGAGCTTCTGGGCAAATTCCGTGATAATCGGCAGGTTTTCGTCGGTACCGGTAGCCATCATGGCCTGTTCCTGACCGTCGTGAATCACGTTCATGGAGTAACCGATGCTATCGAGGCCCGAAAGCGGACCGGTGGTAATGGTTACCCCGTAACCCTTGATGCCCGAACAAATAGAGAGGTAACCGCCAGCCGCATTGTAAACGGTGTGCGGGAACTTGAAGGCGGAACCGCCGGCATTGCCGAGTTCAGCAATCAGTTCTTCAAAATCGTAAGTGGCGCCGAGACCGCCTTCGCTGGTACCCACGATAATGCCGATATCCATGGCATTTTCGTCAGACACTTTGAAGTTCGCATCTTGCAGCGCACGCATGCCCGAAACAGTCTGGAGCTGACCCAGGTTGTCGAGCTTGCGGTAGAAGGCCATCTTGATGCCAAGTTCCTTGTAGTCATCAAGAGCGATTGTCGAACGCACCGAGGCAGACTCGGGCTTCTTGCCTGCCTTCACGGCTTCGACGTAAGCGGTCTTGCTGTTGCCGAGCGGCGATACAATTCCAAGACCCGTCACGGCAATCTTCTTGCCTGCCGCACTCTGGGCAGACACGTTACCCGCTTCCTTCGAGAAGACGATTGCGGCATTGGTACCGCCGAAGGCAACATTGTTGCTGAGTACGCATTTCAAGTCCTTGTGGCGGGCCTTGTTCTGCACAAAGTCCATGTCGCCGACTTTTTCCTTGAGGGCGGCTGACTGTTCTTCGCTATACGGGAAGGTGGGAAGCACGGTGTCGGTCGTAAGAGCCTTGATACTGAACACAGCCTCGATTGCACCAGCGGCACCTAGGCAATGGCCTGTAAGCACCTTGGTAGAACTAACACTCACAGTCGGGTTTTCTTCGCCAAAGTAGGCCTTGAAAGCGGTCATTTCGGCGTTATCGTTCTTGCCTGTACCGGTACCATGAGCATTGATATAGCCGATGTCGGTTTTGGTAATGCCGGAATTCTTGACGGAGCGGTTGATCGCTTCCTTAAGGCAAAGGCCATCTTCGCGCGGAGCGGTAATGTGGTTTGCATCGCTCGTGACGCCGGAACCGAGCACTTCGCAGTATTGCTTGGCAGCACGCTTTTGCGCATGCTCGTAAGATTCCACAATCACGATGCCAGCGCCTTCGCCAAGCGTAATGCCATTACAACGATTGAACGGAGAGCATCCGTTTTCGTCAAGGGCATGCAAAGAAAGGAATCCGGAATAAGGCACCGAGGCAAAAGAATCGGCTCCGCCCGCAATGACAACATCTGCCTTGCCGGCGCGAATCAAGTCGCAAGCCACCGCAATCGAAATCGTGCCCGCGGCACAAGCGTTCGCCACATTCGTCACAATGCCGCCGGCGCCACAAGTTTCGGCTACCTGGGAGGCAATCGAGGCGATAGGCATCTTGGCAATTTCAGAAGCGTCGCGACCATGTTGATGATACTGTTCAATCGAAAGGACGCCGCCCACGCAACTTCCGATAACCACGCTCACACGCTGGTCGTCGTTAAAGTTCTTGAGGCCTGCATCGGCCAAGGCTTCGTTTGCAGCCTTGATGCAAAGTTTCGAGACGCGGTCCTTTTCATTGGGAGCGTCAATTTCATCGAGGGTATCGCACTTGACTTCGGCAGCCAAGTCCGCATAGCAGTTTACTGTATCAACAGAAGTAGTCTTATGAATGCCGGAAACCGATTCCAGGGCACTCTTCCAAGTTTCTTCGACATTGTTACCGACGGCACAAATGACGCCTAAACCTGTAACTACACAACGCTTGTCATTGGGGGTCATAGTTATTCCAAAGAGAGATGCATCCTATTGCCAAGCTCCAGGATGCGAGAAAAACAAAAAAAAGCCGAGAACGGATCCCCGGCTAAATTCTTTAGGCCTTGTGAGCTTCGATGTAAGCGGCGATTGTATCGATGCTCTGGAAGTTTTCCTTGGCAACGCCCGTCATGGAAACACCAAAGTTGGAGTCCACAAAGGAAATAATTTCAAGGGAATCAACAGAATCAAGGCCTATTTCTTCGCCAAAAAGCGGAGTATCAAACTGGAGAACGTCGCCATCGACGCCGAGGTCGGACATAAAGAAAGCCTTGAGCTTGTTTTTCATTTCGTCAGAATTCATAGTTGTACCTCACTAATTTTCTAGTGTAAAGATAGAAAAAAACACGCCCTTGTCTTTTTGAAAACTTTACAATTCCGACATATTGCACATATAAGAAGACAAAATGACAAAAAATTAGCCATTCTTGGGGAAAAAGAGCTCCACCTGCTTCGGCAATTCCGTCGTAGGCTTTCCATCCTTCAGAAAGCAATGAAGGCTGCTACCCGTAGCGCACAACACGCCCTCGACAAATAGTTTGTACTTAAACCGGAAGTGGTAGACACCCGTACGCTCCAGAACCGATTCGATATCCACAAAATCGCCATAATGCGTCGCTCGCTTGTACTGCACTTCGAGTTTAAGAACGGGCCCCGTAAAGCCATCGGCTTCAATATCCACGTAGCTCGCTCCTGCCGACTTGAAAAAGTCCAGACGGGCCTGTTCAAACCAGACCGGATAAACGGCATGATGAACGACCCCCATCTTATCCGTCTCGGCATAGCGGACTTCGATCCTTGTCGTATGGATATGTTTGCAGATTTCCAGCATTAAAACGCCTGCCTCACGTAAAAGGACAACCCAAGATGGTCAAAATCCACCCACGAAAAATCGGCGCGGGCAAAAAGGCTTTCTTTCAGGTTTAACGCGACCAAGGCTCCCATACCGAGTGACTTATGCCATTCATTGCGGAGCAATTCACTGAAATAGCCACCCGACTTGCCTCCTTCAAAGAACACGTGGGTCGCAAAGCGCCAGAAGAGGAACCTACGGGCCTCGGCCTGCACAATGACAGCCTGGTTATCATTAAAATAGAGACTTTCTACTCCGCGGAACCGGCAAATGCCGTCGGGACCGGCCAACATATCGAAGGGAACGTCCCCCTCGGCACGCTGCCACAGAAAACCGAGGGCCAAGGATGTTCCGAACAGGAGCTCCGTATATCCGCGCAAGTCAAGACTTTCAACATTGAAGGTATAATCACCGAACTTGTCCATGTAGAACATCTGCTGCCACTGGGCCAAATAACCGTGACGAGTCCAATTAGTATTGTCGCGCGTATCGAGACCGAACAGGTAACCAATTCCATTGCGCCAACCGGAATGGTCGTCAGGCAGTGCCTGTTCTCCGCCCTCCTCAAATTCGATGTCGGAGAACTCGACATGAATCTCCGTCCCGTACTTGAACATTTCCGGAAGTCCTACTCTCGACTCGATCCTGGTTCCGTACAGGAACTTTTTCCGGTCAAAATTCACGAAACGATCGATATCGGGATCATTTCCGCGGCCATAATAACCCGCCACCCAATCCTGATACTTGAGCAGTGACCACACAGTCACCCGGTCATGGAACAGATAGAAGTAAGGTTCCAGGGTCAGGTTCAGCTGGTCGCGAGTCGAACCATAAGCTGTAACGCCTATTTCGGGAACCTTGCCTCCCCTTTCGTCCGGTTTCAGGAAAAAAAGAGCCATGAATCCGTACTGGAATTCAGTTTCCTCCGTATACCCCAGGACCGGAACAATGGAATAACGCTGAAAAACATCCTCCTGTGTCAGATCGACATCGAGCTCTCTCGAAGAGGGGGCCTCCTGAACCGGTTTTACCGGAATTGCCACTGTTGCGTGTACAGAAATGGCGGAAAACACCAGGACAGCAACAACAGCTATATTAGATATGAGGCTCATGGCAAGCCAAATATAGAAATCAGGCAGGATTATTCCAATTAGGAATGGTATTAGCACAGCCCTCAATATTTTTTTTGTTACGTAAAAGTCCGTTTCGGGAAAAAATATTTATTTTTCTTTACGCAATTCCCTTTCAGCGAGATTCTATGCAAAAAAAACGGCTCGGCACATTTTTCGGTACCAAGGCATGCGATTCCGGATCGGAATCGGTCTGTTCCGCATGTAGGCGCCGCAAGAGTGGTTTCACGATTATAGAATTGGCTGTCGTCATCATCATCATCAATCTGCTTGCCGGCGTTGCAATTCCGCAACTGACGGACTATATCGAGCGTACAAAACAGAAGCTCGACGTCCTAAAGCTATTCGAACTCCGCGACGCTCTCAATCGAGCACTGTACGAAACAGACGCCGTAGAAAGCGTCACAGAAGGGAATTATCAGGGATGCAATACAGTCAGCAAAGACGCTCTGAGAAAAGCCCTTGCCAGCGACAAGGGGGTCGCCCTATTCATCATTCAGCGCAGTAGCTACATGCCCGCCAACTACCAAGGAACGCATGGTTCCGCAAGCACAAACAATATGTGCGGTCTCACATTTTCTGGCGGCGTCTGGACCAATGCTTTAAAAGAGGCCGGTTTCGGAGCCGTCGCCGACATCATTGCAGACAGAGCTAACGGTGACAAAATCAACACCAACTCCAAGACCTATACTGCAGTAAAGAACGCTGGCAACAACAGCTGGTGGCGCACGTATCCCACAAAGCCGATTTTCCAGAGCAGGATGCTCCAGAGCAATCCCACCGAAAAAACGGCATCCAACACCGCCATCGCGCTGAAGATCCGCTGGGTTAACGGGGATGCCAAAAGCAATGCCATTGACGTTTTCTTCGGCAAGGACGCGAGCACCTACGAATCAGCCTTACTAAGCAGGCAAATGGTATGTTTCTCTACGCGAGGAGCTGCAGGATGCAAGAAATCCCAGCCCTCCTACTAACGAATTCACGAAAGGCTGCCCCAGCGGGCAGCTTTTTTACTACCTTATAATTACTATGAGTGAAAACTGCCTTTTCTGCAAAATCATCAAGGGAGAGATCCCCTCCAAGAAAATCTACGAAGACGACGACGTTTTTGCCTTCTACGACATCGCCCCGCAGGCACCGGTGCATTTCCTGGTAGTGCCCAAGCGCCATATCGCGACCATCATGGACATGAAACCCGAAGACTGCGAGCTCGTGGGCAAGATGCTCTACCGCGCCCAGCTAATCGCGAAAGACCTCGGCCTCGAAGAGGGCGGCGCACGCTTCGTGTTCAACTGCAAGGCCGACGCCGGCCAGACTGTTTTCCACATCCACCTGCATGTGGTCGGCGGACAGGTCATGGGCTGGCCCCCGTTCCCGGTAAAATAAGTTGATCAAGACACGCTGCATCCCGCTACACCGTTTCGCCTACAGCGACTCGAGCCTGATCGTGAAGGCCCTGACGGAAGAATGCGGCGTCGTGAGCTTCATAGTAAAGGGAGGCAAGCGCAAGGAGTCCCCCTTCAAGGGAGCCCTGGATCCGCTAGCCCTCTCGGAAGTGGTTTTTAGGCAAAATCCCTCTACCGAGCTACAGTTCATCAAGGAAGCCACCATTATAAATTGGCACGAAAACCTTCGCGCCAGCCTACTCAACCTTGCCACAGCACAGGTCATGGCCGAAATCGTACTTAGGTACGCTCCGCAAGGAGTTCCGCTCCCCGATGAATTCAACCTACTTGGCAACTCCCTTGCCGAACTAAATTCCACGACAACATGCGAAAGCACATTCGCCCAGTGGCTCCTCGACACCTGCGATTTATGGGGATACCACCTGGATCTCGGTATATGCAGCCGCTGCGAAAGCGAACTTTCGGAACCTGCGGCAGACTTTTTTCCTGAATCGGGCAGTCTCATCTGCAAAAATTGCCAGGGAATCGTCTCGGCGAGGGCAAGAAACGAAACATTGCAGGGGCTCTGGGATTTGCATCTATCCCGTAAAGTTCCTATATTGCGAGGCCGGGAATATGTCGAGAACGCACTTCT
Organism: uncultured Fibrobacter sp.; assembly: GCF_937877005.1. Lineage (GTDB taxonomy): Bacteria > Fibrobacterota > Fibrobacteria > Fibrobacterales > Fibrobacteraceae > Fibrobacter. The sequence continues at coordinate 35,319 of NZ_CALEFV010000035.1, forward strand.
CGCCTACCTGAGGAGTCATATCGGGTTCATGAAAGATCTTCATTCGCTTTCCTTTCTACAGGAGGTTCGAAAGTTATGCTCAGTCCAGTCGAAATAAAGAATAAGAAGAACAGCGGAAAAAAAGTATCGATGATCACCGCCTATGACTACGCCTTTGCCCAGATGGCCGAAGCGGCAGGCATCGACCAGATTCTGGTAGGAGACAGCCTCGCAAACACCATGCTTGGCTACAAGAAGACTAGCGAAATCGGCATGAACGAAATGCTCGTGTTCGTGGCAGCGGTATGCCGCGGCGCCCCCAACACGCACGTAGTAGCCGACATGCCCTACCTGAGCGACAAGGATCCCCAGACAGCATACGATAACGCAAGGCGCTTTATGGACTTGGGAGCATCGAGCATCAAGCTCGAAGGAACCCCAGCAGGCGTCATTGAATTCCTGAGGAGCAAGGACATTCCCGTATGCGCCCACCACGGACTTCTGCCGCAGACCGCCGAAAACTTCAAACAGAAAGGCCGTACCGAAGAGGAAGCCACCGCCATTATGAAGGCAGCCAAGTTCACCGACGATCTGGGATGCTTCGAAATGGTGCTGGAACACATTCCCGAAGAACTCGGAACCAGAATCACCCAGATGGTGAACGCGGTCACCATCGGAATTGGCGGAGGAAAGTTTACAGACGGCCAGGTTCTAGTGATGCACGATGCGCTCGGCATGCATCTTGGCAAGAATCCACCGTTCGCACCGAAGTTTGTCGACATGTTCAGTCTCGGTGTAGAAGGCTTCAGAAAGTATATAGAGCATGTCAACGATCCATCCAAATAGTACCATGCTCCGTATCTGCTTGACTTGCTTATAGTTACAGAGATGTCTAGAAAAAAAATTTGTTCCCGATTCTTTCGGGAACTTTTATTTCTTTGCGAGAGAAGCCCAGCAAATACAAGCATTCCAGAATTACATACAAACTATTTTTCTTCGAATTAGGACGCGAAGTAATCTTTGTATAATGAATTTTTTTGTAAAAAATGAAAAAAAATTAATTTTTTTTAAAAAAAGTGTTGATTATTTGTGAAAAAATATTATTTTATAAACATCTAATTCACAACATCACCATAAGGAAGAAAAAAATGGCTGAAAAGAAAGTTGCAAAGAAGGCTGCCGCCCCTAAGGCTGCTGCAAAGAAGACCGCTCCGAAGGCTGCTGCTAAGAAGGCTGCCCCGAAGGCCGCTGCTAAGAAGGCTGCTCCGAAGGCTGCTGCTAAGAAGGCTGCTCCGAAGGCCGCTGCTAAGAAGGCTGCTCCGAAGGCCGCTGCTAAGAAGGCTGCTCCGAAGGCTGCTGCCAAGAAGGCTGCTCCGAAGGCCGCTGCTAAGAAGGCTGCTCCGAAGGCTGCTGCTAAGAAGGTTGCCGCTAAGAAGCCCGCTGCCAAGAAGGCTGCCAAGAAGTAATCGCAACGATTTCTCCTTTGTTGACGAGTTCCGGACAAGTCCGGGACTCGTTTTCTATCTTTATGGTATGATTTCAGAAGAAAAACTCGCCGAACTAGAAAATATCCCTTACGAACAGCGCATCGAGCGCATCGAAAAGTTGCTCCAGGACAAAAAGGAACCGCGCGCATTCGAACTCGGACTTCTGCTAGCCCTCAAGATGGGACAGGAAATTCGCGAAGGCAAGGAACTCGGCTCCGAATCGGGCGATCTAGTCGCCAGCTGGAACGGGAAATACCCCGATTCCATTGTCGAAGAAGCGATCGCGAGCGCAAGGGAATTCTTGACGAACCCCGCGAAGCTCGCCGAGAAGATCAAGGCAGGATTTCTGAAAAAAGCCGAAGAAGGCAAGACAGAAGACAAGAACACCGATGAGGCCGAAAATGGATAACAAGCTTATCGCGACCGTCGATATCGGAAGCCACAGCTGCATTTTGCTAATCGCGGCCTTCGAAAAGACCCCCGGCGCAGAAAACGAAGAGCCTAAGAAAGTCCTTGTCCCTAAACTGCAAAAGGTCGAAGTCTGCCGCCTCGGTGAAGACATCTACGAGCACGGCGAAATTACCGAAAAACGCATGAAGGAACTCGAAGTCATCATGACGAAGTTCCGCATGGACCTGCATGCCCTGGGCGCAAACCTCAAGGGCGCTGTGATGACGGAAGCGATGCGCAAAGCCAGCAATCCCGATGCGGTTATCGAAGTCGTGGAAAAGGCGCTCTGGATGCGTCCCAGAATCATTTCGGGCGAAGAAGAAGGCAAGCTCACCTACCGCTCGGTGCAGGAATGGCATGGTGAAGGTATCGTGACAGTGGATATCGGCGGAGGCTCCACGGAACTATCGAACGGAACGACAACCTTTTCGATTCCAGTTGGCGCCCTCAAGATGTTCAAGGCGATGGGACCGATCCCGGGGCCCGAATACAAGAAATTCGTCAAGGAAACCTTCAAGGAAGTTTCATTCAAGGGCATGACGAAGAAGCCCGTGTACCTCATCGGTGGTACCGGAACGGCTCTTGCGATGGTGTACCTAAATAAACAGCAGTTCGACTACAAGACTATCGAGGGTCTCGAACTGTCGATTAGCGACCTGGACGCCGTCACGACACGCATATCAAACTTGTCCAAGGAACTACGCGCAATGCTCCCGGGACTTGAAAACGGACGTCACGAAGTCATCATCTGCGGCCTTTTCTGGCTGAAGTCGATTCTGGAAAAACTCCGCGTCGAAACATTCAAGATTAGCACCGCAGGATTGCGCTTTGGGTTATTGTATGAGAATCAATAAGTTTATATCTCTCTGCGGAATCGCGAGCCGCCGCGCAGCCGACTCCCTAATCGCCGAAGGACGCGTGCAGGTGAATGGCACCGTCATCACCGACCTCGGACACCAGGTGGACGAAACGAAGGACAAAGTCGAGGTCGACGGGAAGCGAGCTTCGTTACCGAAAAAGACGACAACAATCATGTTTCACAAGCCCGCTGGCTGCGTCTGCACCAAGACAGATCCGCAGGGACGCCGCACCGTATACGACTACCTGCCTCCAGCCTACCAGAGCCTCAAATATGTGGGCAGGCTTGACCTGCAAAGTCGCGGGCTGTTGCTTTTTACCGATGACGGCGAACTTTTGCACCGTCTGACGCACCCGAGTTTCGAAGTTCCTCGTAGCTATTATGTCTGGACGGACCGTCCGCTTTCCGAGCGAGCGGCCCAGAAGCTAGTTGACGGCGTAGACATCCGCGAAGAAGGCGCCGAAGACGAAGAAATCGCCTTCGCTACCGACATCTACCTGGAAAACGGCTTTGCCGAACTAGTGCTTGTCGAAGGCAAGAACCGCGAAATCCGTCGCATGATGCGCGCCGTGGGTTACGAAATCCGCGACCTAAAACGCGTGAGCTACTGCAAGCTTTCGCTCGGCGATCTACCCGCCGGAGAATTCCGCGACCTCACCGCCGACGAGATGAACAAGCTGCGCCAGGCCGTTCACGTATAGGTTCACGATGACCAAAAGGACCTTATACATAGGCGATGTCCACGGTTGTGCCGACGAACTGGAACGCATCGTGGATGCGTTCGGTTTCGTGCGCGGAACCGACACGCTTTACCAGACCGGAGACATCATCAACAAGGGGCCAGACATGCTTCGGGCACTGCAGTTCGTAAAACAGAACGGCATCCTGACCGTACGCGGCAATCACGAGGAACACCTGATCCGCATGATGGATCAACCCGAAAGCGAATGGACCGAGAAACAGCGAGGCCGATTCGCGAAGCTCGCTCTAGAAGACTGGAAATACATTCTGGAAGAAGTCAAGACATGGCCCCTGTGGCGGGACACACCGCACGCACTCCTGGTGCACGCGGGCCTCGAGCCCGGCAAGGCCAAACTCGAAGACATGGACCCTAAGGTAATCCTGTCCATAAGACTATGGAATGAAAAGCCCTGGTTCGAACAGGTGCAATGGCCGAAGACGGTGGTGTTCGGCCACTGGGCCAAGATGGGATTCGTGAACCGTCCCGGATTCATCGGACTCGATGCCGGATGCGTCTATGGCAAGAAACTGATGGCATGGTGCCCCGAAGAAGACAAGTTCTACGAAATACCCGCCGCACGGGAATACACTCCCGTCAAGGACAAGGCCAAGACAGCCATTGACGCGCCATGTATGGTTCCAGGAGACAAGCTACCCGAAAATGAACGTCCCAGATCATTCGACGACATCAAGAGAAAAATTGCGAACGGCGATATTGCTCCTGCAGACAATAGTGAAGAAGCCAAGAAAATCCGCAAGGCAAGTCCAAGCATCGCTGCGGAATGGGCTGGATACCCTTAAAAAAGAGCCGCCTGTCAGGCGGCCTTTTTGTATCACGGGAATCCCCACTAACATTGACTACAACGCGTCAATCACGGCGTTGAATTCCGCTACCGGGCGCATCCACTTTTTCAGGAGTTCGGCCTTGGGCAGGTAGTAGCCGCCGATGTCGGCGGGTTTGCCCTGCTGGTTGGCAAACGCGGCGACAATCTTCTGCTCGTTTTCAGCGAGGGCCTTCGCGACTGGGGCGAACTTCTTGGCAAGTTCCGCGTCGTCCTTCTGGGCGGCGAGAGCTTCGGACCAGTAGAGGGCCAGGTAGAAGTGTGAGCCGCGGTTGTCGAGTTCGCCGATTTTGCGGGCGGGCGTGCGGTTGAATTCAAGAATCTTGCCGTTCGCTTCGTCCAGCGTGTCAGCGAGAACTTTCGCTTTTTTATTGCCGTCTTTGAGTGCAACCTGTTCGAAGGCGGGCACCAGTGCGAAGTATTCGCCGAGGGAATCCCAGCGGAGGTAGTTTTCGGCGAGGAACTGCTGCACCTGCTTGGGAGCAGAACCGCCTGCGCCCGTTTCGTAGAGGCCACCACCCGCCATAAGCGGCACGATGCTGAGCATTTTGGCAGATGTTCCGACTTCGAGAATCGGGAAGAGGTCGGTGAGGTAGTCGCGCATCACGTTGCCCGTGACGCCGATGGTATCGAGGCCGGCCTTCGCGCGCTTCATGGTTTCCACAATCGCCTTGCGCGGGCTCATAATCTTGATGTCGAGGCCGTTCAAATCGTGTTCCGGCAAGTAGGCTTCCACCTTCTTCTGGATTTCGCGGTCGTGAGCGCGCTCCGGATCGAGCCAGAAAATCGCGGGCGTGTTGCTAAGGCGGGCGCGCGTCACAGCGAGCTTCACCCAGTCGCGCACCGGAGCGTCCTTCGCCTGGCACATGCGGAAAATGTCACCTGCTTCTACATTCTGCTGCAAAAGCACTTCGCCCTTGCTGTTGACGGCACGAATGACGCCCTTGCCCTTTGCAACGAAAGTCTTGTCGTGGCTGCCGTATTCTTCGGCGCCCTGGGCCATGAGGCCCACGTTCGGCACGGTGCCCATCGTCTTCGGATCGAATGCGCCGTTCTGCTTGCAGAATTCAATCGTTTCGTCGTAGATTCCAGCGTAGCAGCGGTCCGGGATGCAAGCAATCGTCTCTTGCAGCTTGCCTTCCTTGTTCCACATGCAGCCAGAATTGCGGATCATTGCAGGCATCGAGGCGTCGATAATCACGTCGCTCGGCACATGCAAATTGGTGATGCCCTTCGCGGAATCCACCATGGCAAGATCCGGACCCGCAGCGAGAGCGGCGTCAATAGCGGCCTTGACTTCGGCTTCCTTAGCATTACCTTCCAGGCGCTTGTACAAATCACCCAAACCGTTGTTGGCATCGATGCCGAGTTCCTTGAACAGGTCGGCGTACTTCGTAAACACGTCCTTGAAAAACACGCGCACGAACGCACCGAACAGCACCGGGTCAGAGACCTTCATCATGGTAGCCTTCAGGTGCACGGAGAACAGCAGACCCTTTGCCTTCGCTTCGGCCATCGCATTGGCGATAAACTTTTCGAGCGATGCCATGCGCATCACGGTGGCGTCGATGATTTCGCCCTTCAGGAGTGGCTTTGCGGCACGGAGTTCCGTGACTTCGCCCGCTTCGTTGACAAATTCAATCTTGTACGTATCGGCATCGGCCATGGTGATGGACTTTTCGTTGCCGTAAAAGTCGTCGGCCTGCATGCTTGCCACATGCGTCTTTACCGATGTGTTCCAGTTGCCGTTGCTGTGCGGGTTGTTGCGGGCAAAGTTCTTCACTGCCTTGGGGGCGCGACGGTCAGAGTTGCCCTGGCGAAGCACCGGGTTCACGGCGGAACCCTTCACCTTGTCGTACTTGGCACGGATTGCCTTCTCTTCGTCATTTGCCGGAGCGTCCGGGTAGTCGGGCACGTCAAAGCCGTTCTTCTGGAGTTCGGCGATGGCGGCCTTGAGCTGCGGCACAGAAGCCGAAATGTTCGGGAGCTTGATGATGTTTGCATCCGGTTCAAGCGTAAGCTTGCCGAGGAATTCCAGGTCGTCGCTCGCCTTGCCGAAGGCGGCCAGAATGCGGCCCGGCAGGGAGATGTTCTTGGTTTCCACATCGATATCGGCGGCCTTTGCAAAACCGCGCACGATGGGGAGCAGGGATTGAGTCGCCAAGAACGGCGACTCGTCAGTCAGAGTATAGTAAATCTTCGTGTTCATACGAGCCCAAAGATAGAAAATACCAAAAAATGAAAATGATTTCTCACCTTCATTCTCGTTTGAATGGCCGCGATTGGACTACAGAGACTAATGCTCGATGTTCAACAAGCGGTTGTAGGCATCGTAGCTGCACGAGCCGCCCACGATGTCGTGGTTCAGAATGACTCCCTGGGCATCCATGTTGAATGTCGCCGTGCAGTCGTCACCGGCGCGGAAAATGGCGGTCGTAGATCCGTCGTCGTTCTGTCTGGTCTCCGTGGGTGCGCCCCAATGGCTTTCCAGAATGCTGAATTTTTTACCATCCCAGTAGCTGGCGGCGGCTTTGCCCATGCAGCCAGTTAAAAGGGCTATGGAGCCAAGTACTATAGCGATTGCCGTGAATTTCTGTATTTTCATAAGAACCTCTTGGTTGTGTTTGATAAAATATAAGAAAAAAAACACTTTGTTGATAGTTATTGTTTAATATTTATATATATTTAACAAAGATAAGGAACCCGATTATGAAGAAAATCGTTGCCGTAATATCCTTGGCAGTGCTGTGCTGCATAATGGCCGCATGTGGCGAAAGCTCCTCCACTGGGTCCGATGAGGAACGCTGTTCCCTTGCTGATATTTTGCCTGAATCGAATATCAGGTGGTCTGACATGCTCACCTACGAGACTGGAGCGCAATATTGCGATGCGGATAACCTTACCTCCATGACGGCGGCAACCCTAAACGAATTCACGGAGGCTATGGCTCAGCGCGGATTTGAATATAAAATAGACGAAAAATCGATGAACTACTATTCCTACGAATTTACGAGATCATCCGCCGATACGACCGTCACGCTTACTTTTGATTATGACCTAACTGATGGAGCGCTGGTTCTTGTTTCTCTGAAAAAAGATGTGCAGCAGTTCGTGCGCGGCGATATAGATCGTCTCGTAAAGGAACACCTCTATCCGTATCTCGATAAGATCACCGGCCATCCATCGCTCATTTCGTGGACCGGTGATATCCGAGCCATTAGTACAGTCGAACCAGCAAGCTACATAGGGAAAAACTCGGCGGCTCTGGACCAATTTGTAATTCAGATTGCATCGGATGGATGGGAAAACATTGTAATCGGATTTAGTTCGGGAATTTGGTCTCTGGGGGCATCCAGGGCGTTCAACGGGACAGTCTATAATATGGTCGTAGAGGTCTATGCTGTGGACGGATATTCAGGAACGACATGGGATGATGCCGTGTCCTTCGCTAGTACGAATAAATTTACAATCAAAATCTCGAAAATGTAAAATTTTGCTGGAATATTCCCTTTCCGAAACGACAACGCCCTTGAGCTTAGATTGTCGTTTTTTTTGTTTTGTTGACATTTTTTTGTAAAATTTTAAAAAAAAACACTTAAAGCGCCTTTTTTTGCTTAAAATGTGGACTAAAATACGCGAAAAAGTTGTCCACAGACTACGAGAAAATGCTTTTATTTGACCATAATTTCTATAAATAAGGTAGATTCAAAACAAATGCGCGGATAGGTTCTGCAAAAAGAGGATGCTATGAGTGTTTGGAAGTTGCCTGCGCCGGTCATGGGCGCGTTCGGTTTGATGTTTGCGGTGTCGTCGTATGCGGCGGATTATGTTCCCCCTTCGACGGCGGTTTCGAGGGTTAATTCTTACCGCGGCTATTCGGAACTCACCGACGCGGCTAAAGGCATGGATATCGACCAGTACACCTACAACATGACCACGTGGCAGATTGCAAACGGCGGTTTTTACAAGGCGATGGCCGACAAGTACAAGAGTGCCTACTCCGGCGGACAAAAGTCGGAATGGCGCGCCAAGGATGGCGGCGACCTCGGCACGATCGACAACAACGCGACTATTCAAGAAATGCGCTTGCTGGCAGTGCGTTACAAGGAGACGACTAACAATAATTACAAGGTCGCTTTTAAGACAAGCTTTAACAAGGCTCTGAACTTTATTCTCACCATGCAACGCTCCACGGGCGGGCTTCCGCAGGTGTGGCCCAAGCGCGGTAACTACAGCGACCACGTGACGCTCAACGATAATGCCATGGTGCGCGCTATGGTCACTATGATGGATATCGCTAACAAGACTTCGCCTTTTGATTCCGATATCATTGACGATGCGACACGAAGCAAGATGAAGTCTGCACTCGACAAGGCTATTCAATACTTGCTCAAGGCGCAGATTGTGAACAATGGAAATTTGACGGTTTGGTGCGCCCAGCATGATACCGCAAATTACGCACCGCGCCCGGCCCGCGCCTATGAACTGGAATCTAAGTCGGGGAGCGAATCTGCCGGCGTTGTGTGGTTCCTGATGAATTGGCCCGAACAGACCGAAGAAATCCAGAAGGCGGTCAAGGGGGCTATTGCTTGGTACAAGAAGACTAAGGTTACGGGGCTTTACTTTAACAAGAAAGCGGGTACATTTGACAAGCGCGATGGTAATGTTTTGTGGTATCGCTTTTACGAAGTGAACAACGACAACTATTTCTTCTGCGACCGCGACGGGGCTAGCACCAAGACGCAGGACTTTACCAAAATTAGCGAAGAACGCCGAACGGGTTACCAGTGGGCAGGCGACTACGGCAGTGCAATCCTTTCGACGGAAGCCGCTTATTTGGAAGCGCTCGAAAAGGCCGCGGGCTCGTATGTTCCGCCTCCGCCGCCGGCCGCATTTTGCGGAAACGATTCCTGCAAGACGTTCATCGATGGCGTGAATTTCGTAGACATCAAGGGCGCCAAGGAAACGACGAACACGGGCTTTGTGGGCGAGGGCTATGCGAATGTAGACAACGAAACGGGTAGCTACGTGACCTACGGTGTAACTGCTGCGAAGGCGGACAAGTACACGCTCTACATCAGCTTTGCAAATGGCGGTGGCTCCGCCCGCGGCTACAGCATCAGTGTAGGCGACAAGACGCTTTTGGACGGCGGCAGCATGGAATCGACCAGCGCCTGGACGACTTGGAAAACCCAGCCGGTGGAAATCGAATTGGATACGGGTTACAGCGAACTCCAGTTTACAAGTACGGGTAGCGAAGGCATGGCGAACATCGATTACATCGGCTGGATGAGCGCTGACTTGTATGCAGGGGAAAAAGATCTCGCCGAGATTGGCGGAACGGATGCCGTCGGGGCCCGCGCGGTGCAGGCTGTTCCGGCAAATGCTGCCGCCCGCTACTATGTAGACTTTGGTAGCCGCGACCATGCCGCCGGCGTTTACCTGAAAAAAGCGAACGGGAAAGTGTTTAAAGTGAA
>NZ_CALEFV010000036.1 GCF_937877005.1 uncultured Fibrobacter sp.
TCCGTAGTTTTCGAAGAAAACTGCGGAGTCGCTGCCGCAGGCTCCCGAACAACTGAGCTTTCCCCGGAGAAACATTCTTCCGTCAAAGAAAGCACGCCGGGAGCTTTTTTGTTTATATTCATGGATGTCAAGTGTAAACAGGAGGAATTCAAATGCGCGGGGATATGCTTTTGATGAAGGCTTTGCCTTTTGCCGTTCTTTCAGCATCGCTTGCCATGGTGGCTTGCGATTCCAGTTCTGATACTAATGAATCTAATGACAACAACCCTGCAATACCTGTGGATGATCCCGCAAGTAGTGATTCGCGAAATACAGCAAGCTATGATACGTTAGATTCGCGTTATGCCATAAAGTATAATGTCGAAACCGTTGAAGATTTGCTCAATTGTACTGAAAGTCGCGATGGAAATATGGCTGTCGTGCTTAGTGAAGACGCCATATACCAGTGTAGTGCAGGACGTTGGGCTAAAGTTACCGTGGTGCCGGAAAAGAATTCATCTTCAAGTATAACGCCTTCGGGAACCCTGTCTTCAAGTTCTTGCAATGAAACTTCCTTGATATCGAGTTCTAGCGGTAAAACTCCTTTAACGTCAAGTTCATCTTCGGAGTCGGGCAATGAAACTGCTGTGTCGGCCCATTGCTTTGAACCTTGGCATGGCAATGAGATGGTTTACCAAATTCTAACCGGCTATGACAATGGTTCTGAAACGTCGGGCTATTGGTACAGCTATGCCGATGATGCTGATGGTGGAGCGTCAAAGATTATTTGGCCTGTTCCGGCAACCGAATCGCCCGATGTATTAGATGCGATTATCGACTTTTGTGGTGGTGTTTGCGGAACCTTCGAACTTGCCAAGGGTTCTTTAACATACGACCCTTATGCTGGGGTGGGATTTAATATTGCAGGAGTAGATGAGAATGGCTATCCTACAACGGTAGATGCTTCGGCAATGGGCGGTATCAGGGTGACTTACACCTCGGATATCACTATGGCTCTGGAACTTGGCTTGGGTGAAAAAATGGAACGCAATATAGGTTACGATGTTCCGTTTGTCACTCTTGCGAAATCCTTTGTGGCTACGGTGAAAGAATTTAAATGGTCCCAGTTTAAACAGGCTGGTTGGGGGACTGCGAAGATTACGGGTGAAGAGGCTGCAAAAATCCTCGCTTCCATCCGCTTTAAAATGCAAGGCAAAGACGGCAAACAAGGCAAGTTCAATATTATGAGTATCGACGCTTACAATCCAGGGGATTGTGCTGCATTTGTGCCTCCCGTCTATTCGTCTAGTTCTAAAAACATGAGCTCTAGTAGCAGTAAGCCTTCTTCAAGTTCCAGCATTGTTCGTTCTAGCAGTAGTGGCGAAAACGCTGTTGGCATCAAGCCGGTAGACTCTTTTGAAACCTGGAGCGGAGCCGACGGCATGGAACGAATCAGCACGGGCTTTTTTGCGGAAAAGGAAGATGGAGGCTACTGGTATGAGTACAACGATTCCGAAGATGGCGGCAAGTCATCCATTATATGGCCAGAGCCTTTGGGCAATGAATACGATGCGAAGTCCTTTCTGCCTGTAATTGATATTTACGGGGGCGTTTATGGAACCTATCAGTTGAATGCGGGAGACCTGCCGTATAATCCGTACGTGGGTGTAGGATTTGACTTGGCCGGTCACGACGCAAACGGGAACCTTGTTCTTGCTGATGCCTCTAGTATGGAGGGAATATGCGTTGGGTATTATTCGGATGCTCCTATTACAGTTGAAATGGGCTTTGGCGAAACAAAAGACCGGGAACTTGAATATGATGTCCCGCTTGCAAGGCTTCCGAAGAGTACTGCCGGAACTTATAAAGAATTCAAGTGGTCTGATTTTAAACAGGCCGGCTGGGGAAGAGGCGAGAAAGTTTCGGGTGAACAGGCTGCCAAGACGCTCGGCTCGCTCAAGTTCAAAATTCAGGAAAAGGACGGCTCTACGGGAAATTTCAATATCATGGCGGTTGGCCCCTATCGTAATGGCAACTGTAGCGTGTTGTCAATGGTGCCGGTGCTTCCCTAGCGGTAGGGAAACTTCCTACAAACAACTTCCATCTTACTTATTTAAACAAAATTATACAAAAGCCGTTGACTAGCTCAACGGCTTTTTCTAATTTTGGCTACGAAAATCTTACAAGTACAGGAGTTCTTTACAAAATGTGGAACGAAAAGTATATCGCTAAGCTGGATAGCTACCTGGCCCAGGCCCAGGCGGCAGGTGGGGCTGCCCGTGTCGATAAGCAACATCAGTCCGGAAAGTGCACCGCTCGCGAACGCATGGAAATGCTGTTCGACGAAGGTACTTTTGTTGAAGTCGGTGCACTCCGCAAGTCGAGCAACCGCGTGCTCAAGGAAAGCAAGGTCGTCCTGGGTGACGGTGTCGTGACCGGTTACGGCAAGGTGAATGGCCGTCTGGTGTTCGCCTCTTCTCAGGATTTTACGGTGGGTGGCGGCTCCTTGGGCCAGTGCCATGCCGAAAAGATTTGCCGCGTGATGGATATGGCTGTCGAAGCTGGTGCTCCGTTTGTCGCCATGAACGATAGCGGTGGAGCCCGTATCGACGAAGGCGTGTTCTCGCTCGCCGGTTATAGCGCCATTATGGCCCGCAACGTTTGGGCTTCTGGCGTGATTCCGCAGATTGCCGTGATTATGGGCCCCTGCGCTGGTGGCGCCTGCTATTCTCCGGCTCTCAGCGACTTCATTTTCATGACGCAGAACACGAGCCAGATGTTCCTCACGGGCCCGGCTGTGGTGAAGCAGGTGATGGGCGAAAACATCACCGCCGCAGACCTCGGTGGTGCTCCGGTGCATACTTCCAAGTCCGGTGTGGCACACTTCATGTACGAAGACGACAAGAAGTGCCTTGAAGGTGTCCGCAAGCTGCTCAGCTACTTGCCGCAGAGCAACCGCAAGGAAGCTGCCGAATGCAACTGCAAGATTGCCGAAGCCGCCAAGAATGACGAAGGCTTCTTCAAGAAGCTGTTCTCCAAGTCCGAATCGAACGAAGTGGCAGCTTCCTTCGACAACAGCGCCTCTATCCAGGACATCGTTCCGGATAACTACAAGCAGGCTTACGACGTGAAGTCCGTGATTGCCGCCTTTGCCGATGCGGACAGCTTCTTTGAAGTGCAGAGCGACTGGGGCAAGAACGTGGTGATCGGCTTTGCCCGCCTGAACGGCGAAGCGATCGGTATCGTGGCTAACCAGCCGAAGGTGCTCGCCGGTTCCTTGGACGTGGACGGTTCCGACAAGGCTGGCCGCTTTGTGCGCTTCTGCGACGCGTTCAACATTCCGCTTTTGGCCCTCGCCGACGTTCCGGGTTACATGCCGGGATCTAAGCAGGAATACTCGGGCATTATTCGCCACGGTGCAAAACTCCTTTACGCATTCGCCGAAGCGACCGTGCCGAAGGTGACGCTCATTCTGCGCAAGGCTTTCGGTGGCGCCTACATTGCCATGAACAGCAAGGACGTGGGTGCCGACTACGTGTTCGCCCTCCCGATTGCACAGGTGGCCGTGATGGGTGCCGAAGGTGCCGTGGAAATCATCAACAAGAAGGAAATCGCTGCGGCTCCGGATCCGGCTGCTGCTCGCGCCCAGTGCATCGCCAAGTACGAAGAAGAACTGATGAACCCCTACGTTGCCGCCTCCATGGGCGTGGTCGACGAAGTGATTCACCCGGCCGATGTTCGCAAGCGCCTGATTGCCGCCTTTGACGCCTTGAAGACCAAGGAACAGAAGCGTCACTGGAAGAAGCACGCGAACATACCGCTTTAACGACAAATTAACTTTTGTGAAAACGGCTCGCTCTGCGGGCCGTTTTTTGCTTATGCAGCAATAGAAAATCCGTTCATACTATTGAAAAAAAGCTAAATTCGCACAAACTGCGGGATTATCCCCATAATCTAGGTGGTTTTGCCGGTGGCAAATTCAGTATTTTATGGAGTAGCCTGTATAAGGAAACTGTGTTTTTTGAAGGTCTGAAACGTTTGTGGCCTGTGGCTACTGTCGCCCTTGCTGTAGGAATCGCCTGGTCTCAGAGCGACTCTGTTTCGGTTGT
>NZ_CALEFV010000037.1 GCF_937877005.1 uncultured Fibrobacter sp.
CGCATGGGTGGTGTGGTATGCGACCGCATGAATGTTCGCGAATTCGTGGGACTTGGCCGTATGCCTTACGCAGGCCTTTTCGATGGGCGTAACCAGGAAGATGAAAGCTTTGTGAGTGAAGCGCTGGCCTTGCTTGAAATCGAAAAGTTTAAAGACCGCTGGCTTACGGAACTCAGCGATGGGGAACGGAGCCGCGTGTATTTGGCGCAGCAGGTAAACGTGCTGCTGCTCGACGAACCGAATGCCTTTATGGATATTCCTCGCAGCCGCAAGCTATTCACGCTTTTGCAAAAGTTGGCGAAAGAGCGAGACATGGGGATTCTAGTGTCAACGCATTCTGTGGAGTACGCCGAAAAGTATTGTGACCGAATCATGGTCATCGAAAAAGGATTCGCCCGTTGCGAGCGGGCAAGCGATGCACGAGCTAGAGGTCTGCTAGACTGGACCGAAGGGTAAATACAATGTTTAATGTGAAGTGTGAGGTGAGAAATCTCATTCCACATTACACATTTTACATCTTTTTTACGTCAACATTCAAATGTTTAAGGCGGTTATAGAGGGCGGTGCGGAATAACCCGAGTTTTTGTGCGGCTTCGCGCACGGAACCATTGCATTCGCGGATTTTCTTGATCAAGAAATCGCGCTCCTGTGCCAGTTGCATTTGCCTGAAGTTTTCGTATGCAGAGGTGTTTTCCGGGGTGCTCTCGGAAGAATCGCTTGCTTGAGAGTTGCTTGAATTCGGCTTGATTGCGCTTGCCGAGGTGGTGGGGCTCACGGTATCGATGTGAAGGTCTTCGGGCTGTAGGGCGCCTGCGCTTGTAAAGCAGAGGGCGCGCTGGATGACGTTTTCAAGTTCGCGAATGTTGCCCGGCCAGTCGTATTCCTGGAGCTTACGGAGGGCGGCGCTTGAAAGCGTAAACTTTTCGCCGGAACCCTGGTAAATCTGGATGAAGTAATTCGCCAAATCTTCGATGTCTTCTTTGCGGTCGCGTAGTGGCGAGATTTGCATGGGAATCACGTTCAGACGGTAATAGAGATCTTCGCGGAAACGCTTTTCGGCAATCTCTTGCTGCAGGTTTCTGTTTGTTGCGGCAATGATGCGGACATCGATATG
>NZ_CALEFV010000038.1 GCF_937877005.1 uncultured Fibrobacter sp.
TTTTCATTTCTTCAGATTCTTCTGCCATTTTTTACCTTGTTTTCTTCTTCTAAATCCTGGAACTCGTGGGCCTTTTAACATGCTTTTAAACGAAAAGAATGTTCTTTACAGAGGGCTTTTCGAGCAATAAATTACACTTGTCAATAATAGCTTTTTTTTGCAAAAAAAGTTCCTGCTTCCACACGGAACTTTCGCACTTTAGCGTTAAAATTTGCTTCTCCAGTTTCTCAATTTTGACATGCGGAAAAATGAGTGCTCCGACGATTTCTTCGAAGTGCTCAAGGAGCTTTTTCAGGACCATTTCTTCGCTAATATGGTTCTTGTCGAGTACCATCTGAAGAAGAACTCCGATATCTTCGGGATCCTTGCCGCAGACACCCTTGGAACGCCGTTTCTTGTAGATTTCGAACATTACAGTAGCAAAAGTTTTGAAAGGGCAAACCCGCCAATAAGAATGCTCGTCATGCCGGCCACCACGGTCGCCTTAGTGTTCTTGCCGACGCCTTCGGCACCGCTATGGGTGGTGAATCCGAAAAAGCAGGCGTAGCTTGCGATAAAGTATCCGTATAGGGTTGCCTTGATAAGACCGACTACCAGGTCCCAGTTCTGATAGAACATGCGTACGCCGTAAAAGAATACAGAGAACGAAACATCCTTGTACAGATGGGCGACCTCATAACCGCCGACGATTCCGATAAATATACTGATTACCGTTAATGTCGGAAGCATGATGACTGTTGCGATCAGTCTTGGCGCCAATAGGAACTTGTACGGGCTGAGACCTAATACTTTGTATGCGTCAAGCTGTTCTGTGACGGCCATTGTACCCAGTTCGGAACACATGGAGGCTCCGATTCGGCCGGCAAGGACCATGGCGGTAAGAATAGGACAGAGCTCCACCATGACGGACTTGCCGACTGCCATGCCGACAAACATGAGGGGAATCATGTCTGCAAACTGGTAGGCGAGCTGCCAGGACATGATCGCCCCCGTTGCTAGAGAGGCCGCCACCACAACGGGGATACTCGTAACGCCGACATGCTGCATCTGTTCGACGGTCGTATGCAGGTTGGTGAAAGCTCCAGGAACATTTTTGAACAGCTGCCACACAAAATGAAAGTAGCTCACCGTGGTTCGCAAGAATTTCCGGACGAACTTGCCCAGACTTTCTGCCATTCTGTTCATCGTCTTGATCAACGTGAACCCTTATTTTTCTTGGAAGCCTTCTTGTTCGGAGCGCTGATGGCCTTCTTGTAAAGGTCCATGTCGCTCAGGTACTTGATAGCTTCGTTTAACTGCTTGTCCTGCTTCAAGGAGAATGCGGTGCTGACAGAATCGTTGTGGAATGCCGTTAGAAGCTCACGCTTGATGCCATCCTTGATGTACTGCTTGTTCTCGTCGAACTGAGCATTGCGGTTGCTTTCCAAGGCGAAACGCATATCGGCGATACGTTGTGCGAGCGTTGAATCGCTTACGGTCTTTGCGCTATCGCCCATATAGTTCTGTTCGCGGATAATGCTCTTTTCAAGCTGGTCTACGCCAACTAGGGCGTTGCTCTTAATCTTAGTGAAGTTGGTGTCCTTCATGCAGAATTCGCGGAACTGGTTGAAGAGGCTGTCCGGAACTTCCCAGTTTGCGTCCACCTTGGCTCCCGATTTTTCTAGGTCCGGGCGAATCTTGACGGCGAACTTAAAGTACATGGCCATGCGTTCCTGGACCTGCACTACCCATGGCATGGGAGAAAGCTCCACTTCGACATCGGGCGTGATTCCTCCGCCACCGAACATCATGCGTCCGTTGTGGGTATAGAACGTGTCCACCTTTGCCGTGTCGGATTTTGCCGAATCAGCCTTGGTGTCCTCGCCTTCGGCATCAGAGTATTCCTCTTCCATAAGCTTCAGTCCCTTGATGCCATTTTCGGGCTTGTTGATGCAACGGCCAAAGGGTAGATAGTAAAAGGCGGTGGTCAGTTTAAGGGCGTTTCCCTGGTTATCCAGCGGGAATATGGTCTGTACGGAACCCTTACCAAAAGAAGTCTTGCCGATAATCAATGCACGGTCCCAGTCCTGAAGTGCGCCGGAAACAATTTCTGCTGCACTGGCGGAACCCTGGTTCAGGAGGACAACCATCGGCACATCCTGCTTGATAATACCATCCTTGCGGGCGTGGCTTTCGGTTTGTTGGGTGCGGCCGCGAGTACTTACGATGACATTTCCTTGTTTAAGGAATAGCTCGCTAATTTCGATAGCCTGATTCAGAAGTCCGCCTGGATTGTAGCGCATGTCGAGGATGATTTTCTTCATGCCTTGCTTCTGCAGGCTCTTGAGGGCGTTTTCCACATCGCTGGTGGTCTTGTCGCTGAAGGTGGCAAGCTTGATGTAGCCGATATCCTTAGAGACCATGCCATAGTAGGGAACGGCGTGCACGACGATTTCGGCGCGGGTGATGGTGAAGTCCATCAGGTCCGGCACGCCTTCGCGCTCGATAGAAACGGTCACGTCGGTACCGATCTTTCCGCGAAGCTTGTTTACGGCTTCGTCGAGTGTAAGTCCCTTGGTGTCCTTGCCGTCTATTTTACGGATACGGTCCCCGGCGCGGATGCCGAGACGGAAAGCAGGGGTTCCGGAAAGGGGCGAAATCACGGTGAGTATGTTGTCGCGCAGGCTAATCGTAATGCCCACGCCGCCGAACTTACCTTCCATTGAAACTTTGAGGCTCTCGTAGTCCTTGGGAGAAAACACTGTCGTGTGTGGATCCAGAATGTTGCGGATTCCATTCAGGGCTGCATCTGTGAGTTCGGTTGGGTTAACATCTTCCACGTACTTGCGGTTGACCTCGGAAAGCACCTTATTCAGTCTAGAAACTTCGTCGTAGAAGTCTCCTGGAGGATCTTTCTTGTCGTTAGCCGCAAAGGGGCTTGTCGTAAGGCATAGGGCCGATAGGCCCGCTACAAGGAGAGTGCGAAAGTTCAGCATATTGAAATTCATGCCCTAAAAATACAATTTCATTTTGTCCGTGATGTTATCAAACGGAAAAAACCGGCCTTTATGGCCGGTTTTTAATAATAAGAGAGAGAAAAAGAGAAAGGCTTGAGGATTAAGCGGCGTCGTTCAGGATTCGGGCAAGTTGCTCGTTACGGAGCTTTTCGAGTGCCGATTCCTTGAGTTGACGCGTGCGTTCCTTGGAAAGTCCCACCATTGGGGCTATTTCCTTGAGGTTTAGGTCGGAATCCATCTTGAAACCGAAATAGAGTTTGATGATTTCCTTTTCCTGTTCTGAAAGGCTCTTGTCCATCATCTTGTTGAATAAGCAGGAACGGTTGTTCTTTTCTGCAAGATCCTCGGTACGGAATTCCTTGTCCGCAAGTGTGTCGCCGAGAGTCATGTCGCCATCTTCACCGACGGGAGCGTCGATAGAAGTGGAACGGGTGGACATCATCAGGATTTTTTCGATTTCGTTTGCTTTATATTTGCTGACACCTTCGAGGCTCTTGGGGTCGATGGTGAGGCCTCCACCTACGACCTGACGCAGGGTGCCACCCTTTTTGCTGAATCGGCGCAGAACGAGTTCCTTTTCGGCGCTAATGCGAATCAGACGGCCGCGTTCGGCGATGGCGCGGGTGATGTTCTGACGAACCCACCATACGGCGTAGCTGATAAACTTGATTTTCTGATTGGCATCAAAACGGCGGGCCGCTTCAATAAGCCCCATGTTGCCTTCGTTGATGAGCTCGTTTACTTCGAGGCCTTGTCCCTTGTAAAGGTTGGCTATGTTGACAACAAAGCGGAGATTCGCCTTGACGAGCATGTCCATGGCTTCGCGGCTGCCTTCGCGAACTTTGCGGAGTAGAACTTTTTCCTGTTCCTTGGTAAGCAGAGGATACTTAGAAATATCGTTCAGATACTGGAAATAGACATCTCTTTCATCACGAACGTGCGTATTCTTTGTCATGTTAACCTCGATGCTCATTGTTTCGTTTACATTGTAAATCTACCTCCGTTTGTTTTTTGAAGTGTCATGAATTACTCTTTAGTTCGCAAAAGTTGTTCATGAATTTCGTCAAAGAAAAGTGGACTTTTGTCACGTTTTTGTCATAAAGCCCTTCTTTTTGCCCAAATAAGACCTATTTTTGTGACTGCAAGAGGACAAAATGACGACAAAGTATGCAAAATCCGCCTTTAGGGCCTTTTTACGCCGCAATTATGAACGATTTGCGGAACTTCAAGAGGCTCAATTCGAAAAAAACGAGCGAGAACTGATCGAAATCATGGGCGATGAGAGCGATGTCCAGTATCCGATTCCGACATTTGTGCTGATGATCTTGATTTGGTTGTTCATTTTGTTGTTCCCGCTAATATTGTTGCTGGATCCGACATATCCGGTGACTCAGGTGTCGTTTATCAACCTTGCATCCTACTATTTGCCACTTCTGGCTACTTTCTTGACCTTCTTGGTAAACCAACGTTACCTTGTTCCAAAATGCTTCTTTAGAAAACGCTATGTGGTGTTCTTTGTCGGCAATGCCCTGTTGCTTTTCTTTTCGTTGCTTGGGCGCGAGGTGTTCT
>NZ_CALEFV010000039.1 GCF_937877005.1 uncultured Fibrobacter sp.
ATTCGCGGAGCCCCTTGCCTTAAAGGCGAGGGGCTCCTTTTTTATATACCGTTTTACAAGAAAGCCCGGTTCTGAAAACCGGGCTTTTACATTCTATTTCTTGTCCGCGAGCCTGAATGCTACGCAGGCTATATCCACGGCTCGCGGGAGCGACATCTCGCGGCTCAGGCCTTGCGGCAGGTTGCGGAAGCCCACGTTACGGATGCTGTCGCAGAGCGCCTGCACGGTGCCTGCGACGGACTCCGTTGTATTTTCCGGATTACTTGCCGCATTTTGCAGCAGGTTCAGCAGCATGAATCCTGCACCCAGACGCTGCTGTCTGTCTACAAGCGTGTTTAGGCGCGATGTATCGGCGACCAGAAACCCAATTTGCAACAGGGTTTCGCCCGAAAGTTTCACCTTCACCTGTCGTTCCACGGCCGAGGTGGGGCGTACTGCCTTCTGCAGCGGCTGCATGTATTCCGTAAAGCGGCGCTTCGCCGGCACTTCGAAGGTATCCATGTTCGCGGAGGCGTATTCCTTCGATGCTTCGGAATCGTTTTTGGCGCATTCGGCGCTGTAGTTTGCCATGATAATTATGTTGTCTGCAATATCGAGGTAATCGCCGCAGGCCCCTGCCACCAGTACAAAACTGTATCCCTGCGCCGCGATTTCGCGGATGCGGTCCGTCAGCGGGATTAGTGGTTCGCGGGCATCGCCCAGTAACTTGCGTACACGGATGTCTC
This sequence comes from uncultured Fibrobacter sp., assembly GCF_937877005.1. Lineage (GTDB taxonomy): Bacteria > Fibrobacterota > Fibrobacteria > Fibrobacterales > Fibrobacteraceae > Fibrobacter. The sequence continues at coordinate 726 of NZ_CALEFV010000039.1, forward strand.
TAATCAGGAAGTTTACTGCCGAGGAGTCCTCGTCGATCAGGAATGCCTTTGAACCCGCTTCGATCGCCTCTAGGAGGTTCGCGGCCTCGCTCGTGGACCCCGAGGCGGAAAGCGTAGTGAAGTCCTTGGTGCTGACTCCGCCGGGCAGGTCGCGCACGAAGAGGGATAGGTCCGTATGGCGCACACTGCGTCCGTCTTCGACTCCGACACGGAGTGCGGACTCGTCTATCACGATTCCTTCGCGACCGTCACCGGGAATATGCGGATGGACAGCCTTTGTCAGTGCCTGTAGCAGTGTCGACTTTCCGTGGAACGCCCCGCCGGTAATCACGGTAATCCCTTTCGGGATTCCCATGCCGCGAATCTCGCGGCCGCAAACGCTCAGCGTCACTGCCATTTCCGGCGGTGCGACAAACGACACTGCATTTTCGAGCGGCATTTCGCTCAGCCCCGAGGCTCGTGGCAAAACGGCTCCGTCAGGGACAAAAGCGACAAGTCCGCGTTTTTCGAGTTGAGCGAGTATTTCCTTTCGCTCGGCCAGTATGCGGTAATGTTCCTGCATGGCCGGCTCGTCGGACTTGCTGTAATAGAGGCCCGCCGAAACAAGATCAGGGAGCACCATCGTCAGTATTTCAGCGGCGACTTCTCCCTGAATCTTACGGCCTTCGCCTGGCAGTTTCACCTGCAGGCAAGCCCTGAGTTCGCCGTTGTCGATCCAGAGACTGTTGCGGACCAGCATTTCTGGGCCGGCATTGTCGAAAATGATGGAAGCGTCCTTGCCGGGATATTTCTCCTGCACCAGCCGCCCCAGACGACGATATAGGAAGTCGCTTAGCGCGAGTCTGCGTTCGAATTCCGAGCCCCATTCGCTACCATATCCGAGCGTCGAAAGCTTGGCCCGTATGAGTATGCGCGATGCGGGGGCATAGGGGTCTCCCTGTACATGCAGGAATTCCAGCGAAAAGTCGCCGAAATCCCAGGGCTTCTCGGACAAAGTCTTGTAGAGTCCGTAGTTTTTTCCGTTCAAAATGCGGATTTTTTGGTAAAGCGCTTTCATGCCGTAGAAAATAGAAATTACAAGCGCCTTCTTTTCCCCCTTTTTTCTTTCCGTTTCTAAACTTTTGCACAAAAAAAATTTAAATTCCCTTAAAACTTTATATTTTATGAACAAACAACAGGAGTAATCCATGAAGAAGCTGTACATTTTCGCCTTGATGGTCGCATTTCTCATGACGTCAGCCATTGCTGACGAAGATCCACCTCCGCGTGGTAAGGCTGCCACCATCACCATCATTACCAATCCGCCTAACAGCGATGTGTTCCTCGGTGGAGAACCTCTCGGCAAGAGCCCGATCGAAAACGTTACCGTCAAGTCTGGCCGCCAGACTCTCGTGGTGATCGACCAGGGTTACGAACTGGTGAACCAGCGCGTGAACATTTGGCCGGGTAACGACAAGCGCAATGTATTCGATTTCGGCACCAAGATTCCGAAGGGCAACATCAAGGTTACGACGATTCCGGGCAAGTGCCTCATCTATGTTGACGGTGACAACTCCGACAAGACCGATGGCGCTCCGCTCACCATTCACAATCTCGATGCAGGTGACCATGTGGTTCGCGCCGAATGCTCTAACCGCAAGTCCGCCGAAACTCTCGTGACCGTGAAGGGCGAAGAAACTGTCGAAATCACGCTCGACGCTTCCGGCAAGAAAAAGAAAAAATAATTTCTCTCTCTGTGGTTTATACCGAGAGGCCTCCGACATTCGTCGGAGGCTTTTTTATTTATATTTTGGCAGTACTAGCTAGGAGTCGTATGAAACGTTTACTGTTGTTGCTTGCATCCGCAATGCTGCTGTGTTCTTGTGCGAACAAGGCCATGACTCGTTACGAAACGCTCGCTCCCGTTTTGAAAAAGGAAGGGTTCGAGGCGACCATCGACAAGATTGAAAAGGAAAAGGATGAAATCTACGGCGAAAAGAGCGCCTTCCTTTATCATTTCGACCAGGGAACCCTTTACCACTACAATGGTGACAACAAGAAAAGTATCGAGCATTTTGAGAAGGCCGAACAGATTTACGAGGACCTGTATACCAAGTCTGTAACGAACGAGGCCGCAGCTATCGTGACGAACGACAATATCCGTCCCTACCGGGCGCGTCCTTTCGAAGTGCTTCTGATGTACCAGTACCAGATTCTGAACTATCTGGCCCTGGGCGACCTGGACGGAGCCCTGGTCGAAGTACGCCGTGCACAGATTGCTGCCGAAGCTCTTTACCAGAAGGACAAGGACAAGGTCAACGATAACGGCTGGCTGCGTTACCTGAGCGCTATCGTTTATGAACTTGCCGGCGAAGAGGACGATGCTGCCATCGCCTACATCAAGGCGGCGAAGGCTTTCCAGGAAGGCAACGTGAAGATGCCGAAGGAAGTTCTTGAGTTCATTACCGAGAGCCTTACCAAGATGGATCGTGCCGATGACCTGAAAAGCCTCAATCTCGAAATTCCTGCGCAGACACCGAAGGCGACCGAGGCCCGAGAAAAGGGTCAGGAAATCATTGTAATCGGTTATGCCGGCCACAGCCCCATCCTCGGCGAGATGTATCTTTCGGGTACTTTTGTGAGTGCCGGTGCCATTAACCTGACGCACAAGGATGGCAAAACCGGAAAGATAGAGTCCTTTACCTTGATCGCTCCTCCTGTCGCGGGTGCTAGCGGAAATACTTTCCATGTGGGCTTTGCCCTTCCCGAAAAGCGCGAGCTTCCGCAGCGTACGAGACTTTTCAGCGTGAACCTGGACGGTAAAATGCGCGTGTCTCCCGAAAAGGTGATGAATGTCGATGCGGAACTCGAACGCAACATGAAGGACGAGAACGCGACGACGATGGTCCGTACCGCGACCCGTGTCGTAATCCGTACCATAGCGGCCCAGAAGGCGAAATCCGCCTCCAATACGGGTAACGGTGTGTTTGACCTCATCAAGAATATCGGTGTCGACGTGGCTCAGAGTCAACTGGAACAGGCTGACCTGCGTATAGGCCTTTTTATGCCGGATGCAATTTACGTGAGCCGCATTCCTGTGGATGCGGGCGTGCACCAGCTGAACATTTCGTCGCTAGGTGCGCACGGTCAGATCGTGGGTGATTACAGGTTGGACAAGGTTAAGGTCGGCAAGGGGCAGAAAAAGCTCATTGTAGTGCCTGCAATCGAATGATTTTGGTCATGTTTGAAAAATAATGTGTCCGCTTTTGCAAATTTTTAATTAGTTTCAATGGCAAACGTTTAATAGGAGTACTCCATGAATTTCAAAGCCCTTATCGCTGCAGGCGCACTGCTCGCTACGCAGTCTTTCGCCATTATAGGCATCGGCGGCCATTACGCCCCCGGATTCGGAACCAAACTCAAGGGAATGGATGCTCCCGCTCCCGTAACGGAAAGCGGTGATGTCCTTTTGCAGCATCAGGACTTCAGCGGGACCATGCAGGGCTTCGGTTTTAAGCTGTGGGTCGACATTCTTCCTATCATCGATATCGAAGCGACCGTGAACTTCCAGTTCGGTTCCTACGATGCGAGCCTTTTCGTGACAAATCCGGTCGATGCTTCCGTCACCGAGATTCCTCTTGAAATTGAGCTCGGCGGAACTCCGTTCGGCAAGGCGAACCCGAAGTTCGTCGCCATGAACGGTGACCTCTCCATCACGTATCCCATTACTTTCCTGCCCATCATTCGCCCCTACATAGGCGGTGGTCTCACTTACTTCATGAATAGCTTCGTCCTGAATCAGAAGTTCGTTTCTTCCCTGGTAGATGATGCTACACTTGCCATGATTCAGGACCTCGCTTCGATCGATCCGAGTAGCGTCGATCCGGAAATGGTTGCCCAGGCGAAGGAAAAGGCTGACCAGCTCGGCGAAAGCATGAAGCAGAAGGTTCAGGATGCTGCCCTTGACGAAGGGCTCAACACCAGCATCGGCGGACATATCCTGGTGGGTCTGCGTGCAAAGCTTCCCATTATTCCGATTGCAGCCTACACGAACTTCAAGTACTACATCGGCGGCGACTATCCGAGCGAAGTGGATTCTGGTAACATGACTCTTGAAGTGGGTGTTGGCCTCGCCATTTAATTCATAAACTCTCTAGGTAAATAGATGACTGAAAATACAAGTAGCACCAAGATCCTTATTATTGAAGATGAAATCGCTATTGCCGAAGGTCTTGTCGATCTCTGCAAGCTGAACGGCTACGTGGTCAAGCATTGCGCCGACGGCGAAAGCGGCCTGGCCGAAGCTCTTACCGGTCAGTACAATCTCGTCCTCCTGGACCTGATGCTTCCTGGCATGGATGGCTTTACCGTTTGCGACAAAATTCGCGAACAGGACCGCAGCCTTCCGATTATTATCCTTTCTGCCAAGAACGCCGACGACGACATCATCAACGGACTCAAGTACGGTGCAGATGACTACATCCCGAAGCCGTTCTCCGTACCTATGCTCCTCGCCCGTATCGAGGCCGTGCTGCGCCGCAGCACCCAGTCCATGGAAAACGAGGGCAAGCTGGTCGCTGGCAGCCTTAAGGTGAATTTCCGCGAATATACCGGTACCCGTGGATCGGAAGAACTTGCGTTCACCCGCAAGGAAATCGAGATCCTCGAATACCTGTGGAACAACCGCGATCACGCCGTGCCGCGCTCCGAGCTCCTCCGCAAGGTCTGGGGTTACGAAAACGCCGACTCCGTGGATACCCGTACGGTCGACATCCACATCACGAAGCTCCGCAAGAAAATTGAAGATGATCCCTCGCATCCGAAGCTCCTGGTGACGTTCCGTGGCGAAGGATACCAGATGCGATCTTCTCCAGAATGCGACAAGTAGAATCTAGGAACTTTCGAGAATTCTTAAAAAAACACCAGGCGGTTATAAAAGAGCGTCTGGTGTTTATTTCCATTTTCCTCGTCATCGCCGTTCCGCTGACGATCCTGTTCGTCAAGACCTACGAGCAGTCTACCGCCCTTGAAGAAAAGAAAGTCGAGGAACGCGTCGATGCCGCCTACGAGAGTCTGAAGCTTCGCTTGTCCTCGGACTTCAACTTGGAGAACAGCCGTTCCTACAAGGACTATGGCATTCTCAACTCCATCACCGTGATTGGCGGCAACAGCCGTCTTTTCTCTGAATTCTTCTCGTTCCCCGATTCAAGCGGCCCTTATTGCGACTTCGACTCCCTGTACCAGCAGTGCCGCAAGGGCCTGGTGGGCCATTTCCAGATTTCGCATAACGGCGAGCTGCTCACGCCGTTCTATCCAGACACGAGTACTGGCATCGGCAAGTCCATGTGGGACAACTTCTCTTTCGACGATCAGAAGCAGCGAAAGGAAACAAGGGACCTGATTCGGCGTCTTTTGGATAAACTAGAAATCAAGAATAGCCTTCCCAAGAACACGGTACTTACCATGGATTCGACGGAAGCGATTGACCAGCTGTACGACGAGATTCCTAATTTCCCGATTCCGACGCGCGTCGAAATGACTTCCGAAGAGGAAGCTCTCACCTACATGGCGGAAACGGCTAAGAATGACACGACGATACAGCCGTCCATGCCCATATTCAACGGAAGCAACACGAACGTGAATATTTCCGACCTGAAGCTGGGCATGACCGATGAATATTTCGTTTTCTTCCGCACGATCTATATCGGCAAGTTGCCCATTGTGCAGGGCTTTGTCGTGGACCGCGTCCTGTACCTGAACTACATGACGCACGAAGATCGGCTAGCCTATACCGAACTTCCCTATGCGATTGAGCTTGTCATGGACAATCATCCGCTATTGACTATCGGCACGAAGAATAGCCAGTACAGGCTCAGAACGAAGCGCCCGCTGCCGCCGCCTTACGAGAAGATTTCTTTCGTCATGTATTCTAGCAGTTCGGCAAATACGGCGGGACTTACCATATTGTTTACCGGTTTCATCTTGCTGATTGTCATTGCGATCTGCCTTATCACCATTTACCGCTTTACGCAAAGCAAGGTCGCTCTCGCTACAAAGCGTCAGGACTTTGTGTCAGCCATTACGCACGAACTCAAGACGCCGCTGACCGCCATCAAGATGTACGCAGAGCTTCTGCAGAATTCCTGGGTGGCTAACGAAGAAAAGAAGCAACGCTACTACAGCCAGATTGCAAGCGAGGCCGACCGCCTTTCAAGACTGATCCAGAATGTGCTGAACCTGTCCAAGCTCGATGGAAACCGCTGGAATGTCCAGCTGCGCAAGGAACGTCCCAAGGCGGTGCTTGACGATTTTATCGCAACCTACAGCAAGAACATCGAGAAGCAGGGCTTCGAACTCACCGTTTCGACGGATACGGATGCAGACAACATCGCTTTGCTGATTGACCGTGACGCGATTATGCAGATTCTCATGAACCTGGTGGACAACTCGCTGAAGTTCTCGAAGAACTCCGCATACAAGATGATCAATATCGAACTGCGAATTCATGGTACCGACATGTACCTTGCCGTGCGCGATTATGGTCCTGGCATTCCTTCTGCCGAGATGAAGAAGGTGTTTCAGGAGTTCTACCGAGTCGAGAATGAGATGACCCGTCAGACGAATGGTACGGGTATCGGTCTTTCGATGGTGAAAAAGCTTTGCTCGTTGACCAACATGAAAATCGAGATCGAGAACGCGAATCCGGGGCTACGAACCAAGATCCATTTCCAGTCGATTGACATTTGATGTCCGCAACGTTCTAAATGTAGATTTCGGTAATGAATATCTAAATAAAAAAGTATTATTCTGTTTCTAGAATTTTTAGTATTTTTTAGACATCATGACCCAGGAAGACATTCTACAGAATCCGTCTCTTTATGATCTTTCGATCGAAACTGTTGGCAGGGGAACGCTGCAATCTCCGATGAAAGGAGTGCAGTTCGTTTCCGATAATGAAAGAGTGAGCCTTACCACTGATGTCAAGCGGCTTCGTAGCTTTTACGAATCGAACACTCCCGTTCCGTCGCTCGAAGTGGCTGGTCCTCGTGAAACCATTTTCCATGACCCGGCCTGGACCCGTGCAGGCATTGTGACTTGTGGCGGTCTTTGCCCGGGTCTCAATAACGTGATCAAGGGTCTTGTTCAGGTGCTGTGGTTTGACTACGGTGTCAGGAATATCTTTGGTATCCCGTATGGCTACCGTGGCCTGAATCCCGCTTACGGCTATTCTCCTATAGTGCTCGACCCGGACGTGGTTGACGCTATCCAGGAAGACGGAGGCACGATTCTTGGCAGTTCCCGCGGCAATCAGGACGTGAAGGTCATGGTCGATACGCTCATGCGTCTCAATATCAATGTGCTTTTCTGCATAGGCGGTGACGGCACCCTGCGTGGGGCACACGATATTGCAATCGAAGTCCAGAAACGTAAGCAGCCAATTTCGGTGATTGGCATTCCGAAGACGATCGATAACGACTTGAACTTGATTGATCGCACGTTCGGTTTCGAAACGGCCGTGCTGAGTGCAACCGATGTCATTACCAGTGCACACAACGAAGCGAACGGAGCTTTCAACGGTCTCGGCCTCGTGAAGCTCATGGGTCGCGATTCGGGCTTTATTGCGGCTTACGCAGCCCTTGCGACGACGGTCGTGAACATCTGCCTGGTTCCCGAAGTCCCCTTTACTCTCGATGGTCTTTTCAGGGCTCTCGAAAGTCGCTATGCGAGCGGCAAGACCCATGCCGTAATTGCAGTTGCCGAAGGCGCCGGACAGGAACTCTTCAAGGACCAGCCCGAACGCAGGGATGCGAGCGGCAACATTCTGAAGAACGACATTGGCGAATTCCTGACAAGGAAGATCAAGGAGCACTTCGACAAGGTCGGCAAGGAAATCAATATCAAGTATTTCGATCCGAGCTACATGGTTCGTAGCATTCCCGCCAAGGGAACGGATGCGATTTTCTGTTTCCAGCTCGCCGAAGCTGCAGTGCATGCGGGCATGGCGGGCAAGACCGATATGGTCGTAGGCAGCATGAACAATGCCTTCTCCCACGTGCCTATAGAATACGCCGTCAGCGAACGCAAGAAAATCAACCCTAACGGAACCCTGTGGCATGCCGTTCTCGGTATTACGCGACAGCAGGATTATTTCTCGGGTAAGGGTAAGGGTAAGTAAGGGACAATTCCCTTCTTATAATTGATGCGCTCCTTGCAGTCGATTTGCGACCGCTGGGGGTGTAGAGAGTGTTTAGGAGATAAAAACAATGTTAAAACAGGAAGAAAAGGTTCTGATTAGAACTGCACTTATGGAATATCGTTATCTTTTGTTTAAGACCTATCATGGAACTGAAGACGAGAAGTCTAGGATCTCGCGGGTCAACAAGATACTGCAAAATTGGAAAGTGTAGGACTTTTCGAGAGGGGACTTGATGAAAAAACTTTTGGTCGTACTGCTACTCGTCTTGGCATGGTGTACGAGTTTCGCCAACGAGGATCTTCGCATGGCGGATTCCTGCTATGCCGCGAGGGCAGAAAGGGCCAAGGGTGACAAGGCTGACGCGAAGAATGCGAAGCTAATGATCGAGAGCTACCGCAAGGCGATGACCGATACCTCCGTGCTGGAAAAGGCGACCGAAGGTTACGTGAAGAGTCTGTTCTTTTCTTTCCGCTTTGTCCATTTCGAAAAGAAGTATCGCCAGGCGAAACTGGATAGCCTCAAGAACATCAGTGAGGCCGCCTACAAGAAGTTTCCTGCGAACAAGGAAATCGCGCATGTGTATGCGAGCGCCATATCGATGTGGGGCAATGAACGCGGTGCACTGACTTCGGTCAAGGAAGGTGTTGCCTCGATCGTACGTGATGTGTCGACATCTGTCGAGGATTATCAGGTGCTTGGCCGTGCGCATTACCTTTTGCCCTATATTCCTCTCATTCTTTCGTGGCCCGACAAGAAGCTTGCTGACAAGTACTTGACCCTTGCGCTTCAGAAGGACCCGAAGGACCTGTATAATTATTTCTTCCTGGCAGAACTGCGCTTTGACCAGAAGCGCTATGCCGATGCGCTTTCCCTAATCGACCGCGGCCTTTCGCGCGGCATTCGCACGAGCTTCTTCCTCGAAGACAAGCGCGGTCGCTGGCATCTCAAGGAACTCCAAAAGAAAATCAACGCAAAGCTTGACAAAAAATAAACGATAAAAGGCGCCGCACTGCGACGCCTTCAATTTTTTCCAATTAGCCAGTTCGGTCTTATCCAGCTTGAACGGCGGTAAGCGCAATCGTGTAGACGATGTCTTCAACGAGGGCGCCGCGGCTGAGGTCGTTCACCGGCTTCGCGAGGCCCTGCAACATCGGGCCGATGGCAATCGTGCCATGGGCACTGCGCTGCACAGCCTTGTAGCCGATGTTACCGGCAGAGAGGCTCGGGAACACGAACACTGTTGCCTTGCCGGCGACGGTGCTGCCCGGGGCCTTCAGGGAACCGACGCTCGGCACGGTCGCGGCGTCGTACTGCAGCGGACCATCCACCAGCATCTCGGGGCGGGCTTCCTTCACAATCTTGGTCGCTTCGCGCACGAGGTCTGCATCCGGGCCCTTGCCGCTGTTCATGGTGCTGTAGCTGAGGAGGGCGACACGGCTCGGGAGGCCAAAGGCCTTCGCGGTGTCGTCGCACTGCTGGGCAATGCCGGCGAGTTCTTCGGCGGTCGGGTTCAGGTTGATGGCGCAGTCGCCGTAGATGTAGGTCTTGTCCGGCATGCACATAAAGAACACAGAGCTCACGGACTTCACGCCCGGAGCGCACTTGATTACCTGCAAGGCCGGGCGCAAGGTGTCGGCGGTGGAGTGGATAGCGCCAGAAACAAGGCCGTCCACTTCGCCCATCTTGAGCATCATGGTGCCGAGCATCACGTTGTCGGCGAGTGCTGCGCGGGCCTGGTCTTCGGTCATGCCCTTCGACTTGCGGAGTTCCACGAGAGTCGGCACGTACTTTTCGGCAAGTTCTGCAGACGGTTCGATAATTTCGATGTTAGCAGGGAGGGTTACACCCTGTTCCTTGGCAACGGCAAGGATTTCGTCCTTCTTGCCGATGAGCACGGGTACTGCGATGCCGCGGTCGATCACGAGCTTGGCGGCCTGCACGGTGCGCGGTTCGGAACCTTCGGGGAGTACGATGCGCTTCTTGGCCTTGGATGCCTTCAGGAGCAGTCCTGCGCGGAACATGGCCTGGCTGGTCTTGCGTTCGGCGGGTTCTGCGGCCAGGTCCTTGGCGAGGCACTTGGGGCAGAAGAGAATGCGATTCGGGCAGAACAGGTCGGCGTCGTCGTTGTCAGAATAAATCTTTGCGTCGAGGGCGGTTGCGAGCGTATCGTTATACTTCTGGGCCATCACGTCGCTCATGCCCTGGGCGCCTTCGACCACCACGGCATCCACGGAATCAAAGTCCTGCTTGAGGAAGTCGGCTGCGATTTTTTCCATGAGCACGGCGGAATTGTGGGCCTTGAGTTCCTTGACGGCGTCTGCCCCGTTCACGCAGGGCTTGTAGGCGGTAGCGATCAGGCCGGCACCGGCAACTGCGTCCATGACTTCCTTGACTTTTGCTTCCATATTGGCGGAGGCGACCAGGTAAACTCGATTCATAGAAAACTCCTGTTTGTTTTTGTTTCCGATTTAAAAATTAGGAATTTCCGTAGGGGAAACGACCTGCTGCAACCTTTTTTTACCTACCCTAAAGATATCAACAGTTTATCAACATTGTAAATCAATATTTTCATATATATATGTAAGAATAATCTATTTTAGTTAGGTTGAGTGTATTGGGATGTTAATGGAGAGAACGGATGCAGTACAGTTGTATTATCCGGGGCCTTTTTCTGTGTTTGGCCCTCATTGCAGTTACTACTTATGCCCAGGATACCGTTGCGGTAGCTCATGTTGTCTATGAAGGGAACAACATTTATTACGCCGACAACGAATCCAATTTGAAGTACAAGGCCGTCACGAAGGGAGAAGACGGCATGTTCACCATTTACTTCACCGAAGAACGCCTAAAGTCCTCCGCGATCGACAAGCGTCAGCTTCGACTTGGGCTTGGCTGCAATGACGGCACCTGCCGTCAGAACTTGAACGAAGGCAATGAGCCCTACCTCAGTGAACTTTTCCCGAGCTACGTAGAAGGAGCCGAAAATCAGCCCCTTCAGGAGGTGTGGATTGTCCTTAACGGTGACGGAACCAACTCGATTCACTTTACGAAGCCCGATATCCAGATAGTCGTTCCCGGCAAGAAGGTAATCCGTTTCCTTGCGCCTTGGAGCAATACGAGCGCGCTCTTGTACCTGAACGGCAACGAGAACTACATGATTCCCGTCGGCAGCCCGTATTGTGGCTGGTTCGAGAAGAGCGTCATTATTGAACCGAAGGATGTCTACGTCTATTTCAAGCAGACGATCGGAGGACACTATGTTGGCAAGGACGGTATTTCCAAGGAAGAAATTCCCGTGGAACAGGAAATCCTGCTCGACTCCGTTCTCGCGATTTCCGATACGGTCTGGGTCCTGGCGACATCCTATAGCGAACCGGAACTTTATTCGGAATTTCCCGATGAACTGGGTGACTGCCCCGTGAAAAAACTTCCGGTCATGATGTTCGACTGGTTGCATGGCGACGGTTCCGATACCGAGAACAGGGAAAGCCAGGCCGGTACGACTAGCCAGGATTTCGGTACGGGCGGCTGTGCCCAGCTGACGAAGGGTATGGTCGAAGAGGAACTCGGACCGGCCGGAGTTCCGGTGCGTGCAGCCAATTTCCCCTCCAACTGTAAGTATACCGATCATCTGGGCAGCTGGTTCCTGCCCGAGGTCGTGGCGACGGATGCTGCCGGTAACGAATACACGAACGTGACTTGTCGCACCCTGGAACTTACGCTTGACGACGAAGGATTCTGGCTTGGCCAGAAGAATACGGAAAGCCCCGAGAAGGGTCTATTCTTCCTGGACGACTTCAAGTATCTCGACGAAGGAAACTCGATTCCCAATCCCATGTACGATCAGATCGAATCCGAATTCGGTACGCATAACTATGGATTCACCATGAAGATTCAGGCGCAGTTCGAATATGTCAAGGGACAGTACTTTGAGTTCATGGGCGACGATGACGTCTGGGTGTTCATTAACAACAAGCTGGTCGTGGATATCGGCGGTCAGCACCATGCATCCAATGGTCACATCAATCTCGACAAGCTCGATCTCGTTGAAGGCGAAACTTATCCGTTCCATATTTTCTATGCGGAACGCCACAAGGTGGAATCGAACTTCAAGATGCGCACTTCCATCGACCTGCAGGCCGAAGCGAGCATGTTCCTGAAGGATCTTTCGGAAAGCCCGAAAAAGATTGTCAAGGAAGTCTGGCAGATTGTACGCGAAAGGAAACTTGCCTGCGACTTCTCATCGAGTCCCGAAACGCAGAAGACCGAACGTGGCCCGTCGAACTTTGTCCTGTTCGGAAAGAGCATGGGCAAGAGCGGCGTCGCACTCAAGACGCTCGATTCACTCTACTATGCAGGCATTACCGTTACCGACGACTTTACGAAGGTGACTATAGATACGAAGGCGATTGGCAAGGCTCAGGCGCTTCCGCCGGGCAACTACTACATCCGCGTCCGTCTCAAGAGTAATCCCGACGAGTACAAGGATATTCCCTTTACTATCGATCCCTATGAACTGCCGAATCTTGCCTTTGCAAATGTCAAGGATTCTTCCTACACCGTCGTGGATTTTGACACCCAGGATACTCTGACCTTTACGGAATTCTGGGCGGCTTACGGAGATTCCCTGAACCGCAACATTTCGAGTGATACGCTTCCGATCAACCTCGATCGGAACGAAAAAATGTGGGCGGGCAGATCTTATCCGGTATACATCATGTTTGCCGAAGAATGGGCTAGCATCTATAACGGCATCGCGGTCAAGCTCTCGACTTCGACTCCCGCGCTCGTTCCTTGCGACTCTATGGGAAATCCCATCGACGAGGTGAAGCTCTATAATGGTCGTGCCGAATTCTTCGTGAAGGCGAACGACGAAGTGATCAACGGAAAGCTTATTGCGAGCACGGCTAGCGCAAAGAACAAGGCTATCGAATGGACGAACATCAATATTGCCGTGCCGCCTGTACCGCAGGTGGAACTGGCCTACATCTATGACCGTAACGGCGACGGTCGTGCCGACAGTATCTGGATCCAGTTCAACAAGCCTCTCGGAGGCCAGAGCGTCCTGGATTCGATGAAGTTCATATTCGGTACGAATTTCGACGGATTCTACCGCCCGAAGTACACGGATGGCGAGAAGGTTGCGACACTCGTTGCTGCGGGTGACGGCTTCGGCTCGGGCATCTTTACCGGCGGAGCTACGGATTCCTATTCAGGTCGGCTGAACATCTGGTACACTTATACTGATCCGGAAAACGGCAAGGTTTCCATCTTCCCGGTTGAGGGCGTTCTCACCGACAAGGTTGGCCCTGTCATTCTTGCGGCCGAGGTCAAGTACCTCAAGGACGGCAATACCCAGCTGACTGTCGATTTCAGCGAGGGCCTCGATGATACTGACGCAAGTTCCGACATGTTCCGCTTCCATTGCTGGAAGAACGAAAGGCAGGATTCCGTCGTCAAGAAGGCAAACGATGTTGGCACGGTCCCAGCCAATCAATGGAAGCTTATCTTCCCGAAGGGTAACGAATCTGAAATTGTCCCGGCAGTGGGAGATTCCATCCGCTTCGTGCCTCCGTCACAGATGGGCATGGCTCACGACCTGCAGGGCGTCTATGCTCACGAGGACAATCCCTGGGTTCGCATCACGGGTGAGCAGAAGGTGACTGTGACCAGTCCGAAGGTCGTGACCCTATCTCCGGAATCCGAGGCGTTCGATAGTGCCAAGGTGATTATCCGGAGCAAGAATGCGACCGTTCCGAAACTTGTCCCCAACAAGAACGGGCTTTCCGCCGACCAGGTGGCCGCCGTCTATGGTACGCAGGGGCACTTCCTCGGCGACCTGGACATGGCTGAACTTGTCGAGAATGAAATTGCCGAAATTGTAAAGGCCGTGCAGTCAACGCCGAGCTATGTCGATGGAGATGCAGAAGAAAACGAGGACGGAACCCCTGCAAGGACTTGGACTATCGAGGAAATCATTCGCGCGGTTGATGCAGGTCAGATGAGTATCGGCGAGGCGGAAGACCGCTTCGATCTCGACCCCGTTATCGTGGATGCGTACGAGAATGGCCTGCTTTCCAGCAGCAATATCGACAACTATGCCCGCGGCACCGATGAGGACATCAAGCAGATTGTGAGTGCCGTGGCCGACCATACGGAATTGCGTTACGAGGCGACCTACTATTCTAGCCTCGGCCATTTCGTGAATCGCGACGAGGGAACTATCACCTGTAACGACGATATTTTCAAGGCGGATGGCGCCTCCAACTGCCTCGGCAGCGATGGACGCCTGTTCCTTGCCTGGAATATGCGTTCCAAGAGTGGCCGCCTCGCTGCGACGGGAGTCTATATTGCTCGACTGATGGTTCGCGTCAGGGTAAATACCAAGACCATTACCGATCGAACCCAGGACTTCCTGTGGGGTGTCCGCAGGGGAAAGGTCAATGCAATGGATTTGGGAATCTGACGTAGCTAGATGTTCTCAAAAAAAATCGCATAAAATTTCGGGGTGTTTTGACGCAAAACACGCCTTTTACACGTTTGTTAAGTTAAATTAACGCAATTCGGTTCTCATCATGTTGATTTTTTGCGCAAAAAAACTTATTTATATAAATAGGTTATAAAAGCAACAGATGGGGAATGACCCCATTGGGAGAGATTGGATGCGGTGTGGAATTGGAAAACGGGCAACAATGTTGCTCTGTTTAGCTTTTTCTGCGGCGATGGCCGCGGATTATTCCGTAAATGTATCTTACGAAGGTGATCAGCTTTATTCCGTGATTCGTACTGGGATGACCCAGAACCAGTCCTGCAAGGCTGTTAACGAGAAGGTTTCCTTTAGTGCGACATCCCTGGACAGACGTTCCGTTTACTTTTATTCCGACAAGAGATGCAAAACTCTTGTCGCGACCATTGCCACCGAGGATCTTTTCAAGGAAGGAAATTCCGTAAGCATTACGCTTTCCGAGAATGGCGACTGGGCGTTTTCTGCAGCACCGGCGGGTCCTCAGGGTCCGGGAGAAAATCCTGAAGAACCTAAGGATGATCCGCAGGAAGATCCAAGGGACAATCCCCAGCAGCCGGCCAGGAATAGCGTCAAGTACGTGAGTTTCCTGACTCCCTGGACTAACACGAATGCGGTGCTGTTCGTGAACGGTGACAGCGTGAGCACGATGTCTTCTGTCAATAAGTATTGCGGCTGGTATGTCGCTGCCGCTAGGGCTCCTTCCGAAGGCTTCAATGTATACTTCAAGCAGACGATTGGTCCCTATTTTGTTGGCGCCGAGGGATTGACCAAGACGGAACCTACCATGGCTACCGAAATTTCTCTCGATTCCGTGGCGGCCCTGTCGGATACCATCTGGGTCAAGGGCAATCAGGAAGGTGCTCCTGAAGTTTATTCGGAGCATCCTGCCGGCGTTTTGGGCGATTGTCCCCTCAAGAAGCTTCCCGTGATGATGTTCGACTGGTTGCATGGCGACAAGGGTGACGGCACGAGGGGTAACGGAAATCCTGAAAATGGTGTCAGCGCGGACTTCGGTTCGGGTGGCTGTAGCGCGAGCCCAATGAAGGGCATGGTCGCCACTCAACTCGGTTCTAACGGAGTTCCGGTTAGTGCGGATCCGTTCCCGACCAACTGCAAGATTACTGAACATCTTGATTCCTGGTTCCTGCCGGAAGTTCTCGCAAAGGATGATGCGGGTAACGAATATACCAACATGACTTGCCGCGACCTTTATATCTCGATGGATGACGAAGGATTCTGGCTTGCGGAAATTTCGAAGGACCGAATTTCCGAAGGTAACGAGGTCAACAAGGGCGGCATGTTCCTTCTCGACGATTTCCAGTACCTGGATACTGCTCGGACAATCCCGAATCCCTACTACGACAATCTGTCTGGCGGCAGTGACAATGGCAGGCACAACTTCGGCTTTACCATGAAGATTCAGGCGACATTCGAGTATGTTCCGGGGCAATACTTTGACTTCCTGGGCGATGACGATGTGTGGGTGTTCATCAATAACAAGCTTGTGGTGGATATCGGTGGTCAGCATGCCCAGGTGCGCGGCGCCGTTGATCTCGATACGCTCGGCCTTATTCCGGATAGCACTTACAACTTCCATATTTTCTATGCCGAACGTCACCAGAGTTCCTCCAACTTCCGTATGCGTACATCGATTGACCTGAAGACGGATGCATCCATTGTCCTGAGGAACGGGGCTTCCGAATCGACGGATGTGATAACCAAGGAAGTCTGGCAGAGGGTTCGTAAGAACAAGCTCGCCTGCGACTTCTCGTCCGCAGGAACGGAAGTGGCTCTCGAACGCGGTAGGTCTACGTTCGTGCTCATGGGCGGAAACTTGCCTTCGAACGGTGTCGAGCTGGATACCGCAGGCACGTGGTTTGGTGGCATCACCATTGGCAGCGGCTTTGATGAATTTAAAATCGACAAGGAAGCCATCAAGAATGATCGCGCGCTTACTCCGGGCGTCTATCATGTTCAGGTCACCCTGGTTTCTGACAATTCCAAGCACAAGGATGTCTACTTTGTCGTAGACCCGTATGAGTTGCCCTCTATTGTCTATACCGATGGCAAGGGAAACATCTTGGGAACAGACGTGGTGAGCGATACCTTGCCGCTGAATCTAGACCCGACTTCTACCATGTGGGCCGGACAGACTTATCAGGTCCATATCCAGTACGATGCGACCTGGGCTACGACCAATGATGTCGTCTATCTGTTCAGCAACGATTCTGCCCTGGTTCCCTGCGATGCCGATGGTAAGCCGATTACGGAACTCACCCTGGATTCGGGCAAGGCGGTCTTTTACGTAAAGGCGATGGGCAAGGTGGAAAACGGTTCCATCTGGGTCAAGGGCCGTGCCGCAGCCAATACTGCCGTGTGGGACAGAATCTTCATTGAGGTACCACCGGTTCCGCAGATCGAGACTGCCTACATCTTTGACCGTAATGGTGATGGTCGCGGCGACAGTATCTGGGTCAAGTTCGATGATTTGCTGGGCGGCAAGAACTCGCTTGACTCGGCAAGATTCACGTTCGGGAAGGCTTTTGAAACGACATTCAAGCCTCAGTATGCCAGGGGCGATGACTTTGCGACGATTACCGCCGAAGGCGATGGCTTCGGCACCGCAATCTTCACGGGTGGCGAGGATAGCGTCTATACCGGTATTCTCAAGCTGTGGTTCACCTATACGGAAAATGGCGAGTCGTCTGTATTCCCGGGTGAAGGCTGGCTCAGGGATAGCATCGGTCCCGTGATTACCGCTGCGGAAATTTCCTACATGAGTGACGGCAACGCAGAACTAATCGTGTCGTTCAGCGAACGCCTGAAGGACGAAGATGCGAACTCCTCGCTATTCCGTTTCCACTGCTGGAAGGACGGCGTACAGGATTCCCTCGTGAAGAATACGAATGAGATCAGTACCGAGAATACCCGGTGGATTATGATATTCCCGAAGGGAGGCGATAACGATGTCGTGCCGGCCGTTGGGGATTCCATCCGATTCATTCCGCCTTCTCAGGGCGAGACTGTGTTCGACTTTGTAGGCGTGCGTCCGCACGAGAATAATGCATGGGTCCGTATTACGGGAGAACAGAAGGTACAGATTACAAGTCCGGGCGTCGTGACGCTCGATCCGGGTTCTCCCTCCTACGATAGCGCAAAGGTGATTATCCGGAGCAGCGATGCTACCGTTCCCAAGCTTGTGCAGAGCGACCAGGTGCTCTCGGCAAACCAGGTGGCAGCCATTTACGGAACGCAGGGACATTATCTGGGCGATCTTGATATGGCCGAACTTGTGCAGAATGAAATTGCCGATATCGTGAAGGCGGTTCAGTCGACTTCCAGTTATACCGATAGCGAAGACGAATCGGGACGTACCTACACGATTGACGAAATCATCCGCGCCGTAGATGCAGGCGCTATGAGTATCGGTGAAGCCGAAGACCGTTTCGATCTGGATCCTGTCATCGTAGATGCCTACAAGAACGGAATGCTTACGGGAGAAAATGTCTACAAGTTTGCCCGTGGCAGCCAGGAAGATATCCAGGAAATAGTCGAAGCCGTTGCGGAAAATACGGAATTGTACTACAAGACGACTTACTACTCCAGCCTCGGAGAATTCGTGAACAGCAATTCCGAAACAATTACCTGCAATAGCGAAATTTTCAAGAGCAATGGCCAGGGAACCTGCCTCGACAATGCTGGAAGGCTCTTTCTTGCCTGGAACATGCGTGCGAAGAATGGACGCCTTGTTTCGACGGGAGTGTACATTGCTCGTCTGGAATATCGTATCAGGGTCGGCTCGAAGACTATCGTGGACCGCGGTCAGGATTTCCTGTGGGGATTCCGTCGCGGCAAGGCGAACGCGCAGGATCTCGGCATCTAGCTTGCGATTGGACATATGAAAAAGAAGGCCGCCCTTGAAGGCGGTCTTCTTTTGTATATAAACCGGGATGTCCGGATTACACGAACTTGTAAAGGTCGGTAATGTCCTCGTTATTCTTGTCGTAGAACCAGAACTGGTTGATGTGGGCGTGTTCGTCTTCGACCAGGCTGATGTTCATGCTGTGCTTGTATTCCAAGTAGTTGAACATGCGGTTGTGGTCCTTGCAGAGCACGTCGATCACCTGCGGGCTTACCACGAGAGTCACTTCGCGGAGCTTGCCCTTCGCTTTCGCGCGGGCCATCCAGCGGTCGATCATGCCGAGCGTGGATTCCAAGGTCGCAATGCGGCCACCGCCGTCGCACACCGGGCAGCGTTCGGTCTTTTCGGTCATCAGGTTCACGCGGACGCGCTTACGGGTGACTTCCATGAGGCCGAACTGGCTGATGGGGGCGGGGCTGATCGGCGCCTTGTCGCGGCGGATCGCCTTGCGGAATTCCTGGTAGACCTTTTCGTTGTCTTCTTCCGTTTCCATATCGATGAAGTCGATAATGATCAGGCCACCCACGTCGCGGAGCCTAAGCTGCTTTGCAATTTCGTAGCAGGCATCGATGTTGGTTTCGAGGATGATCTTGCCCTGGTCCTTGCCGTGCACCTTCGGTCCGGTGTTCACGTCGATAGACACCAAAGCTTCGGTCTGTTCGATTACGAGGTTACCACCACGCGGGAGCGGTACCTGACGCTGCAGGGAACGTGCGTAGTCGTTTTCGATCTTGAAGTATTCGAACAGGCTCTCGTTACTGCTCCAGAGCTTCACCTTGTCGAGCTTGTCCGGCGAGAGTACCTTGAGGTATTCTCGCAGGGCGAAGTATTCGTCGCGGTTGTCGATGTACACGTAGTCGGTGTTGTCGCTGAAGTATTCGCGGACGGTCTGTTCGATGGAATCGGATTCTTCGTAGATGCAGGTTTCGGCAGGCTGGTTCTCGAAGTTGTACTTCGTCTGTTCCCACTTGCTTTCGAGTTCGCGCATCTGCTTGTTGATCTCGAATTCGGATTCGTTCAGACCGTTGGTACGAACGATGTAGCCCACGTCGCGACCCTTGAGGCGGCGGACCACCTTCTTGAATTCGCGGCGCTTGGCCGGGTCGCGTTCACGCTTGGACACCCCAATGAAGTTGGTGCCCGGCATGCACACGAGGAAACGACCTGCAAAGCTCAGGTGAGTGGTCAGACGGGCACCCTTGGTGCTAATCGGTTCCTTGACCACCTGAACCATGATTTCCTGGCCTTCCTGCAGGATTTCGTCAATGGAGACTTCCTTGGAAGAACCGTCCTCGTCGTCATCGTCGCCATATTCGCGGCGGAGGAGTTCGTTTCTGTCCATGGCGTCTTCTTGATGCAAAAAGCCTGCCTTTTCAAGGCCAATATCAATGAACGCAGCCTTGAGTGCCGGAAGCACCTTCTGGACTACGCCCTTATAAATATTGCCCAGAACTCGATTAGAGGAGACACCCTCGACGACGAGCTCAACGAGTTCGCCGTCTTCCATGATGGCGATACGTTTCTCGTAAGGGGTCTTACTAATCAAAATTCCGCGCTTGCACTTATTTGCCATTAAAGCTCCTAAAAGTAAGCAAAACTTGTTGGATTCATCCCTAAGAGGCATCCCAAAAGTATGGAACGCTTCCGAACCCACGTGCTTCTCTTACGGAAAGTACCGCATTTCCACAGCGTAAAGTCTAGGGAACATAAATATAATAAGTCCGTAACCCCATTTCGGATTCCAAAAAATGAAATAAGGCGGAATTTCAAGAAAAAAAGGCAAAAAAGACAGAAAATTACATATATTTTAAACAATAAGAAGAGAGGAATATATGGGATTTAATTTCCGCGGGCTTGCTTTTAAGCAATCCTTGATGATTTTGGCCGCCATCACAATCGTATTCGGCTTGATTTTTGGCATCATGAGTTACAAAACGCAAGAGATGCTGAACCGCATGACGGTCGAAAACGGCGAAGAGTCCAGTCGTGCAAACGTGAACTACATCGACAAGCTGTTCAATGCAGGAAAGCTTGTGGGTGACGACATTGCCGCGACGCTTGGCAAGCGCAAGATGACCAAGGCGGAACTGGACGAGTTCCTGTTCCAGTCGCTCACGAATGCCCGAAACCTGGTGCCCCAGATTGTGGCCGTTGTGCTTGCCTACGAACCGGGAATGGGTCCTGAAACTCCCAAGGGCGAGTTCATGCGTCTTGCGCGCTATGCCGACAACGAAATCAAGCTCGTTACCGGGGGGCATTACGACGACAAGGAATGGTATGCCAGTACCAGGGATGGGAGGACGTCCCGCTGGCAGGAACCGTTTATCGGTGAATTCGTCCCGGAGCCGATCGCCGTATACACCGTTCCCATTTTCCAGAAGAACAAGGCCGGCGAAGATGTCCTGGCCGGTGTGCTCGCCGTAGATATGTCCATCGAGTTCCTTAAAGACGAAGTCGCTGCGATTCCAGTTTCAAACTCGGGATACGCTCTGATTACAACGACCAAGAACAAGGCTGTGGCTTATCCGAGAAGTATTGCCCAGGGCAAGAGGAACCGTGACATTGTTGTCAAGGAAATCCGTGGAAATAGCGCCGTTGAGTTTGAGCGCAGGGATAGCAGCGGGCTCTTCATCGGCACGGTTGCCGGCGGCGAAGAGTCTGCCGTTTACTACACGACGATCCATTCAACCAACTGGACATTCATGGTCGTGTGGCCCATCCAGAAATATCTCGAGGACCAGAGCTCTGTGCGTAAGCTGTTCCTCGCACTGTCGCTTGGCGGTTACGGTATCATTCTTGTCATCATCCTGTTGATTTCGTTCCGCGTGGCAAAGCCGCTCAAGGACCTTGCCCTTGCTGCCCGCAAGCTTGGACGCGGAAATTTTGACGTGGCGATTCCAAAAATTAAGGGCCGCGACGAAGTGGCCGAATTCGCGTGGGCGTTCTCGAACATGCTCACCGAACTCAAGGACAACATCGAGAAGCAGAAGGACATGAAGCGCATCGAGCGCGAACTCGACCTCGCCCGAAACATTCAGCTTTCGATGCTGCCCGGCGAAGAGCGTGACGAAAATTCCGATGACGACCGCCACGAACTCGCTCCGTTCCTGTTACCAGCCAAGGAAGTGGGTGGAGACTTCTACGACTTCTTCAAGATCGACAACGACCACCTGTGCGTCGTAGTCGGTGATGTGTCTGGCAAGGGTGTTGCCGCGGCACTCTTCATGATGGTTGCACGAATTATCCTCCGCACCATGACCAAGAACCTGAAATCGGTTGGCGATGCGTTCAACAAGACGAACTATGCACTTGCAAAACGCAATCGCCTGAACATGTTCGTGACCGTGTGGGCGGGCATTATCGACCTGCGCACGGGACACATCGACTTTGCCTCGGCCGGACACAACCCGCCTGTCGTAAGGCACAGAGACGGTACTGCCGAATTTATCCCGAGCAAGTCGGACATTGTCATGGCCGCCATGGAAAATACGATTTACAAGCAGCAGACTTACAATCTCAATCCAGGCGATATGCTGTTCCTTTACACAGACGGTGTGACGGAAGCGACCAACTACAACAATGTACTGTTCGGCGACAACAGGTTGCTTGAAATTATAAGGAAAGGTGGTGAACTATCTTCCGCAGACACCTGTGCCCTGGTCAAGAAGGAAATCGACCACTTTGTGCAGGATGTTCCGCAATTCGACGACATTACCATGCTTGCCGTCAAATTCAACGGAATCGACGAACCTGTGTGGGAACGCTACGAAAAGACTATCGATGTTTCAAACAACGGCAAGAGTGGAGAGCTCAAGTCGTTTGTCGAGGACATCCTTACACCAATGGATGGAGCAAAGAAGATGCAAATGAAGGACGCTTGGGAGCGTTATGAAAAAATCGTAGATGTCATTCCGGAAAACCAGGACATCTTGACTGCGTTTGTCGAAGGAATTCTTGCCCCGATGGAAGGCTCGATGAAGTCGCAAATGCAGATCAATATCGCCATCGACGAAATCTATAGCAACATCGTCAAGTTCTCGGGTGCAACTGAAGTGACCCTGATTGTGGAAATTCGCAAGGCGACGATGATGGCGAGACTCACTTTTATCGACAACGGAAAACCCTACGACCCGATTCAGCAGGCTGACCCCGACATTACGCTCCCTGCCGAAGAACGTGAAGTCGGTGGTCTTGGTATATTTATCGTGAAAAAGACCATGGATAGCGTATGTTACCGCAGAAACGGCGACAAGAACGAATTGGCCATCACCAAGACCTTGTAAAAAATTTATATTATAGAGAGAGGTTATTATGCAGATTAATAAAACCAAGGAAAACGATAAGCTGACGCTTTCCCTAGTTGGACGTCTGGACACTTTGACAGCTCCGCAGTTGGACGCCGAGATTCAGGGCAAGCTGGACGGGGTGAAGGAACTCGTGTTCGATTTCAGTAAACTGGCCTACATTTCGTCTGCAGGCCTGCGCATCTTGCTCACTGCTCAGAAGGTTATGAACAAGCAGGGATCCATGGTGATCAGGGGTGCCGGGGCCGAGATCAAGGACATCTTTGAAGTCACCGGTTTCTGCGACATCTTGACGGTTGAATAAAAATAGCCCCGAAGGGCTATGGTCAATTGTTGCTATTGAGATGGCTTGGAGGGGCGCTTGCGCTCCTCCTTATTATTTCCTGCTTGGTATTGACGATGCGGTCGGCAATAGAACGGACCTTGTCGGTTAACCACAGCCAGGATTGCGAGCCTTCTGTATAATCCGCTTCTCCAAACATCTGTACGCGGCTGTCTCGGCGCAGAGCGTCGACCTGTCTAAAAGCCTGCACGTCTTTCTTGGGGTATACGGCGAATGTGGCGCCTCCGTTATAGTTCAGTATGCTGAATGCGGGAACGTCCGATGGGCCGTCCGCGACATAGATCATGTTTTCGAAGGGCACTCGGCGATCGTTTCGGGCAATCGACGAATTCACGTCGATCTGGTCGGGATACTTGTTGCTGCCCTTGTTGATTTCAAAGATGTAGCGCGTCTTGGAGGTGTTGTCGAGTGCCGATGCCACCTGCGATATTTCGCCTTCGGCAGGCGTAGCCGTTTTTTCGAAACCGGGTTGCGCAGGGCATTCTATAAACTCGCAGCCAAAAATTCCGTCGACATGGGGGGCGATGGCGCTTCCCTTAATGGTTTCAGAAAATCCAGTGCTTACGACATAGTGTTCTACCTTGATGCCGAAGGCCTGGTAGCGGCTTTCGGATTCGACCATCTGCTTGACCTGCGCAAAAAAGTCGGGAAGTCCCGGATAGAAAACCAGTTCCTTTCCGAATTCGCGCAATAGCTTGTTCGAAAGCCCTTTGAACAGGCCCGCCTTGACATAGGTGAGGACATGGTTCAGGTAGCTAGTGTCGGGATTTACATGAACCCCGACACGGGCGTAGTATTCGCGGAGGGAATTCACTTCGCTCCAGAACTTGCCTCCGTCAACTTGGTAATGCCTGAACAGCGGTTCTTGCATGTAGCTGCTGATAAGGGTCTTGTCACAGTCCCAAACCATGGCGATGATGTTTTGTTCGAAAGGTGTCATGGGAGCCTTACCGGGTCAAATAGAAACTTTCCGGATTGACGGATATGCCGTCGATACGGATTTCGTAGTGCAGAGCGATGCTTGACTGGATGCCGCTTTCGCCGATGAGGGCGATCGGTTCTCCGCGATGTACGGTCTGCCCCTGGCTTACGAGGGCTTGTCCCAGATGGGCGTAGAAGGTGCGAACGTCATGACCGTGGTCGACCTTGATGGAAAGGCCGAATCCACGGTGTTTGCGGACTTCGATGACGGAGCCTGCTCCTGTCGCATAGACGGTGTCTCCGTCAACGGCTACATAGTCGATGCCCCTATGCGGAAGCATGCTGTCGGTGAAGGGGTCGTAGACCATTTCGAAACGCTTCTTGATCGCATGCCCGTTTTTCATGGGATGCAGTACCGGAATCCTTTCTGCGTTGGCGGTATCCTTTTCGAGGGCGCTCAGCAATTTTTTGAATGAGGATTCCACTTCGTTGATGCTCTTGCGTTTCTGCAGAAGCGAATCGTCCAATACTGAAGCGTCGATCACGAATCCGAGACCACCCACCTTCAAGGTACTGTCGCGCAGAATTCGGGTTTCTTCGGCCTTCAGGATGGATGAATCAACAGAGGCTCGGATTTCCTTGAGCTCGCTGCGGATAGCCGCATTCTGTTTGTATACATTCGTGACATTGCCGCTAGTTATGTTGTCTAGAATTTGGACGGGCGAGAAAAGAATGAAGCCGAAGACAGCAGCCACCACGCCAATGATGGCGAATACTGCTCCTAAAAAGGAAAATCGGTAACTTTTCCCCGCAGTCGTCTTGCTAGGAAATACGTGGACTTCAAGTTTTTTCACTTTCAGACCCGTTGTTCTCTATGCGCTTGCGCAAGGATTCGATGACGCGTTTTTCTTCTTCGATGGATCCGAGTAGTTCCACCACGGACGGATCGTCCTTGATCGTGGCGAGCAAGTCGTCGCGGATGGCTCCATGCAGTTTCTGACCGAGGACCGTAAAGCGTTTTTTGAGTTTGGATTCCTCGTTTGCCAGTTCCACGCGCAAAAGCGCGGTCGAGGCGTAATTCAAGGCCTTGTTTTTTATCTTATTTAGCGTTTTTTCTGTCATGTCAATTTCCCTTTGTCCGTAAAAAAATTAGTTTTTTATGCGTATAAAAATGGAGACAAAATTATGAGCCGTAGCGATCGCAGACGTGCAAAGCAAAATGCTAAGCAATTTACACCTAAAAAGGCCAATGCGTTGGACCCTAAGATAATCGTTGTCCTTGCCGCTATTGCCGTTATTTTCTTCGTTGGAACCATGTTAATTCAGAGAGGCGCATAAATGAAGTTCAGTATCAAGAAATCCGTATTGCAGGACGCGCTGCAAATTGCCATCAGCGCCATTCCCAACAAGTCTACACTGCAGATCCTCAACGACTATTCGTTGCGTCTGGAAGGAAACTTCCTCGAAATCTGCGCTACCGACTTGAACTTGGGCGTGCGGATCAAGCTCGAAGTCATGGGTGAACGCGATGGCGAAGCCCTGATCAACGCTCGTAAGTTCTCTGACCTCATTAAGGCCCTCGTTGAACCGAGCATCGATACTGTAAGCATTGATGTCCAGGATCACCTCACCCGCATCAAGTGGAGCGAGAGGGGACAGGCCTCCATTACCAGTTTCGATGCTAGCGACTTTCCTCCGTTCCCCGAAGTGGACGGTGCCTCGCTTACGCTCGCTGCTAGTGAACTTGCGTTCCTGGTTGAAAAGACTGCCTTTGCTGTTTCGACCGACAATACCCGTCAGAACCTGAACGGCGTGTTCATGGAAGCCAAGGACGGCAAGATTTCTATGGTTGCAACCGACGGTCATCGCATGGGTCGCGCGAGCATCGATCAGGAAGGTGCGAACCTCGATTCCGGTATTATAGTGCTCCCCAAGGTGCTGCAGCTCGTGCTCCGTCTTGCAAAGAACGAAGACTCTATCGAAATCAGCACGACTGAAACTCATGTGCAGTTCCGTATCGGTTCCACGCAGATTATCTCGAAACTTATTGAAGGTCCGTATCCGAACTACCGTGCCGTGATTCCGCAGAATTTTGAACGCACCGTGCAGTCCAACGCGACCGAACTTCTGAACAAGGTCCATTGCATTCTGCCGATGGCCAATCCGCGCACGCACCAGATTCGTTTCCAGATGGACGGCAACAACATGGAGCTTTCTGCGACGGACCCGGATGTCGGTGGTGAAACTCGCGAAGCGCTCGTCGTGAATCACAATGGCGAAGGAAGCTTCAGCATCGGTTTCGATGGCCGTTACTTCTATGAAATCCTGAATATGTGCAAGAGCGAAGAAGTCGTGCTCAAGATGAATACCCCGATAGGTGCTTGCATCATCGAACCCGTGGGTGAGGATTTGAACTTCAGTTTCCTCCTGATGCCGCTCCGCCTTGCAGACTAAGGACTAAATGTATTACATATAAAGTAAAAAAGGGCGTCGCAGAAGCGAACCCTTTTTTAGTAAGTAGTGTTTAGTGAAAGGGAATGTCCTATGTCCATCCGCAAACGAATCAGCAAGAAAATCACCAAGGCTTTGCATGACTTCAACCTGATTGAAGACGGTGACAAGGTGTTGATTGCGGTAAGCGGCGGCAAGGATTCCAGCGTGCTTTTGATGGAACTTGCGAGCCGCATGGGAAAGTTCCTGCCGAACTGCGAAATCGGGGCAATCCATATTCAGAGCGACTTTGCCGATAACGCTCCCCGCGAATTTTTGCAGCGCATGGCCGAACAGTATCCGCAGATACCGTTCTTTTTCAAGGATGTCGCCGTCGAGGGACGCCTCAAGGAAGGTCGCAAGCTAAACTGCTATTGGTGTAGTACGCAGCGCCGTACCGAGCTCATCAAGTTCGCCCGCGAGAATGGTTACAACAAGATTGCGCTGGGACATCACATGGACGATATCGTGGAGACGCTCCTGATGAACATGCTGTACAAGGGAGAATTCAGCGGTATGCCACCGATGGTGCCATACGAAAAGTATCCGTGCAGCATAATACGTCCGTTGTGCTATTGCGAGGAAGCCGAAATCATCGAATATGCCGAAGATGCCGGTATCCGTAAGTTCACCTGTACCTGCGAATTTTCGAAGGCATCGCACCGCAAGAGCATTCGCGAAGAGATCAGGAACCTGACCAAGGGAAATTCGACATTGAAGGCGAACCTTTTCGAAAGCATGCGCAACATTCGCATGGATTATCTTTTGTAATTTTTTTATTGACTATAGACATTTCTAAAATTATATTAGCAAAAACGGAAGGGGATTGCCATGAAGCGGCTGGTATGCGCACCGATTCTATTGTCGACTTAGAATATTGCTTCTGACTCTGGTAACTGCGGGAATTATATTTTCTTTGTCGAACTTCTTATGCAACTACACTTGGTCTAAAGGAGGACCGATGATGCAGATGAAAAATATTAGAAGGCTTATTGTGTTGGGTAGTGCAGTTCTTGCACTTAATTTTGTCGGTTGTTCCGGAGAAGATGGCAAGGATGGTATTTCCGGAACAGACGGTAAGGATGCGGCGGAAGTCGATGTCGATTCGCTAGCGTCAGTCCTTCGCGAAGAGATCACGGGAACGCTCTGGGACAGCCTTTATGCGGAACCCTATGTGGATACGGTTTACAACATTCTGTTCGATAACGCCTTTGCCTCGGCTTGGATGGATTCCGTTCGCGAATCTCTGTTGGATAGTCTCAAGGAGGCCGATTATGATTCGCTCTATAACAAGCTTTACGATAGCGTCTATACGGATATCTACAGCCAGCAGGTCATCCGTACGCTCGATGCCTACATCTGGACGAGCAAGGAAAATATTTACGGAGCATTTGCCAATCAGTATCCGTTGATGTATGAAGGCTTTGTTGGAACGGAAGGGAAGGAACACCCTGTACCGGTTTCGATCAAGGTCCGTAATACATGCGACCGTGCCAATTCTTCGGTGCCCTGCCGTTGGAAAAAGGTTATGGCTAGGGCATGGATTAGCGGCTTTGCAGATACATCCTACGTGACGAAAAATGTGAATCCCGATTCCACCATTATCCTTGCTCCACAATTGAAATTCGATACGGAAGCGTTGCTTGCGCTTAACTCTCCCGCGGCGGCGCAGATTCAGATCGAGGCCTATGCCTTTGAAAACGATCGTGAAATCCGCTTCTTTACCGCTTCCGAAAGCACCACCATTCATCCGATGCAGATTGACGGCGCGGAGTATGCCGGTGTACCGAATCGTCGCTGGTGGTATGGCGTCTGGGTGACTCCGGATATGGATTCGCTTGCATCGATTGTGAAGGATGTTAGTGCGAAACTACCCGAAGGAACTTTAAAGGTCTATCAGCTGTATGCGGATGACGAAGATATGTCGGTTAGTTCCAGGCGCGTAGCCCAGGCTGTCTTCGAAGTGCTGCAGTCGCGAGGCATTTCCTATGTCCAAGATGACGGTGCCGCCAGCTCCGGCCAGCGCGTCCAGTATCCTATAGAGGTTCTCCGCAGCAAGCAGGGTATTTGTATCGAAACTTCCATGCTGTTCGCTTCGGTGATGGAACGTCTCGGATTCGATGTGGCGATTGTCCTTGTCCCCAAGCATTCGTTTATCGGTTGGAGCGTCGACGAAGGCAGCTTGGTTTATGACTTTATCGAAACGACCATGATCGGTTCCAAGGCGACCTTTGCCGAGGCAATCAATAAAGGAAATGAGACTTTCCAGGAACAGCAGGAACTCGGTAACTTTGAATCGGGAAAGTCCGAAATCATCCAGTTGAAAAAGGTGCGTGAATTCGGAATCATGCCGAATGAAATTCCCTAAAAAATTCTATAATGCGGTTGATTTGAACTTAATGCAGAGGGCTTTATGCAATTGGATGTGAACAAAATTCCTAGCTACTACAGTCGCCTTGTTATGGCGAAAAACCAGGGGCATTTTTCCATTGCGCGCGCTCTGCTGGATATCATCGAAAGCAGTCCTGCTCCCGATGCTACGACTGCCGAAGGCCGCAAGGCTCTCGAAAAGATGACGCAGGCCAAGGGGCATTCCCAGATGGTTGCTGCCGGGATCGACACGGCGGCAGTTCCCCCTGCGGGTGAAGTCGCCGATTGGCTGAATTATGTTGCCGAAAATACTCCTGCGACAAAAGCTCTGGCGCTAGCTCTTGCGGATTATTTTAGACAAGCTAATTCCATGCAGGTCTGCTACGATCTTTATTGCAGGGCGATTGAACTCGAAGGAGACGCGACTCCCGAGCAGCAGGTCGCATTAAAGGCTGTTGCGGACGGATCCATGGCAAACCGGTTTGGTTGCAGTTGCGAAGCAGAAGGGGATTACGCCCATGCGGCTGAATGGTACAAGAAAGCCAAGGCCGCTAATTTCCTGGGCGCAGGCGAATCTCTCGACCGAATGAACGCGCTTTACGGGATGTCCCGTTTCTTTACCCCGTGGCTCAAGGTTGCGACGATGACGGGGCGAAAGGAACTCGCTGAAGCCGTGCAGAATCTGATCAAGAGCGATCCGAAACTTGCCGCGAAAGCCGAAACCGTGTCTATAACCGAATCGGCCGTGCCGCCTTGCTACGAGGAAATTGATTACTGGGAGCGCGAGCTTGATAAGTATGCGCGCAGCGGTGACGGCGAAGGTGTGGCTTTTTTCGAAACCTATGTGGCCGTGGGCAGAATTCTGGAGCGGGCTAAGATGTACAATCTTGCGCTGCGTTGGTACAAGAAGGCAGTCGCTAATCATCCGACTGCCAACCAGGATGCGCACCGCATGTTGCCTCTCAAGAGTAAGTCGGAACCTCTTCGTGATGCCGAGGACATTTACGATAGCGAGAGCGCTATTCCGGCTCTCTGGAAAAATTAGCGCGATACAAAAATGAGAATGGTTCCCCATCCGGATTTACGGATGGGGCTTTTATTTTTGTGAACGATGATGAATCTTATTTTAAAAACTTGTGTTTATTGATTGTTGACATATTGTTTAGATTTGTACATTTCTCGGTTATTTCGCAAAAAATCGAAAAAAAGTGAAAAAAAAACGGCCGGAGCCCTTGACGGAAGGGAGTAAAAGTTCTATAATTGGCCTCACCCTCGAACGAGAGAGCCGAAAGGCCCGAACGGACGAGGACGGAGGCCCGCGAGGCCGCCGGGAAGATTGAAGGAATCGGAGATGTGCTTAGTGACGGGTCCAAGAGAATTCTTGGAAAGTCAAGATACGAACGTGATTAACGGGACCAAGACTTTAAAAATTTAATGAAGAGTTTGATCCTGGCTCAGAACGAACGCTGGTGGCGTGTCTTATACATGCAAGTCGAGCGGTGCAGCAATGCATAGCGGCGAACGGGTGAGTAACGCGTAAGCAATCTGCCCCATGCCCGGGAATAGCCGTGCCAACGCGCGGGTAATACCGGATATAGTGGCGCTCCGCCTGGAGCGTTGACGAAAGATTTATCGGCATGGGATGAGCTTGCGTCCGATTAGCTAGTTGGCGGGGCAACGGCCCACCAAGGCGACGATCGGTAGCCGGCCTGAGAGGGTGATCGGCCACATTGGGACTGAGATACGGCCCAGACTCCTACGGGAGGCAGCAGTAGGGAATATTGCACAATGGGGGAAACCCTGATGCAGCAACGCCACGTGTGGGAAGAAGCATTTCGGTGTGTAAACCACTGTCGTGAGGGAATAAGGCTGAGTTCCGGCTCAGTTGAATGTACCTCGAGAGGAAGCACCGGCAAACTTCGTGCCAGCAGCCGCGGTAATACGAGGGGTGCAAGCGTTGTTCGGAATCACTGGGCGTAAAGGGAGCGCAGGCGGAAGCTCAAGCGGATTGTACAAGACCGGGGCCCAACCCCGGGCCTGCAGTCCGAACTGGGTTTCTTGGATAGTTCAGGGGCAAGCGGAATTCCTGGTGTAGCGGTGGAATGCGTAGAGATCAGGAAGAACACCGATGGCGAAGGCAGCTTGCTGGGGACTTATCGACGCTCATGCTCGAAAGTGCGGGTAGCAAACAGGATTAGATACCCTGGTAGTCCGCACCGTAAACGATGCATACTGGGTGTCCGGGGTTCGCCCCGGGTACCGCAGCCAACGCGTTAAGTATGCCGCCTGGGGAGTACGTACGCAAGTATGAAACTCAAAGGAATTGACGGGGGCCCGCACAAGCGGTGGAGCATGTGGTTTAA
>NZ_CALEFV010000040.1 GCF_937877005.1 uncultured Fibrobacter sp.
TTTCTCTTTTCCTACAGTACGTTCCACCGATCCCCAAAGATCATAGGGATCCGCCTTGCGCGCAAGATAGCCGTAATCGCCGCTGCCGCTCCATACGTCGGTGGGAAGCGCAACCTCGCCGCCGTTGCTGGCATCATCACCGCGACGCTCACGAGCTGGATTGTTTCGAAGAAGCCGGACGCCACCATGGCCCTCAACGGCTGCCTTGCAGGCCTCGTCGCCATCACGGCTGGTGCAGACGTGGTTACCCCGCTTTCCTCTTGGATTATCGGTGCCATTGCTGGTGTGCTCGTAGTCGGCGCAGTCTTCCTGTTCGACCGCCTGCACTTGGATGATCCGGTCGGCGCACTCTCGGTTCACTTGGTGAACGGCGTGTGGGGTACGCTCGCTGTCGGTATCTTCGACATCACCGGCGACTACACGCTTGGCACACAGGCTATTGGTGTGATCGCATACGCGGTTCCTTGTTTCGGTGCAGCAAGCCTCATCTTCTACGCCATCAAGAAGACCATGGGTCTGCGTGTCACTGAACGTCAAGAACTCCGCGGTCTTGACCAAAGCGAACATGGACAAGAGTCCTACAGCGGCTTCCAGATCTTCAGCAACATGTAATCTGGGAAACCTACAAAAGCTTCACACTAAAACCTCACTCAATGCAAGGACACCTGGGAAACCAGGTGTTCTTTTTTGGCTTAGGCTAAACAAGAAGTCTACAAAAAAATCGTAAAGCTCACGAGGAACTTTACGATTAGTACAACACGGAGATTGTGTTTGAAGTTAAAGCTTCGAGACGGTCGCCTTGGCACTGGCCATGGCACGCACCACCAGGGATGCCCCCGTAGCGCAATCGCCCACCGCGTAAATGTTGCGGGAAGGATCAGGAATAATCGCTGTACGCGGAGTAAGTTGCAAATTCAAGTCGTTCACGATGCCTTCGGCAGGTACACCGGTAAAGCCCATGGCGAGCACCACCAAATCCGCTTCGATCACCTCGGTCGTATTCGGAACTTCGACGGGCTTGAGCGGACGGCCGAGCGGGGACATTTCCCAGTCCACCCGAACCGCTTCTACACCGGCTACGCGACCGTCCTTCACGATAAACTGCTTGGAAGAAACATTCCAGCGGCGTTCACCACCTTCGTGATGCGCATAGCTCGTGCGCAGCATGTACGGCCAATCGGGCCACGGAGTGGACGGAGAACGGGTTTCAGGCGGTTTCGGCATGAATTCCACCTGCAGCACGCTCTTGCAGCCTTCGCGAAGAGCCTTGCCTACGCAGTCGTTACCCGTATCGCCACCGCCGATAATCAGGACCTTGCGGCCCTTGGCGTTAAAGCGTTCGGGATTCTTCTCGTTCGGCATTTCGGCTCCATGCAAGAAGTCAAGAGCGAGGAAAATACCTTCAGCCTCGCGACCCGGAATCTTCAGGTCACGAGCATTCGGAGTACCTATAGCGAGAATCGTGCAGTCAAAATTGCGACGGATATATTCCGCAGAAATATCCTTGCCAATTTCGGTACTGCAGACAAACTTGATGCCTGCATTTTCGAGGAGAGCCACACGACGGTCGATTACCTGCTTTTCGAGTTTCCAGTTCGGGATACCGTAACGCAGAAGTCCACCGGGCTTTTCCTGTTTTTCGTAGACCGTCACGGCGTAACCCTTGCGACGCAAGGATTCGGCCGCAAACAGGCCCGCAGGACCAGCGCCAATGACCGCGGCTGTCTTGCCGTTAGGCTCTGCGGCAGGGAGTTCCACCCAGCCTTCCTCAAAGGCGGTTTCAATCATAAACTTTTCAATCTGACGAACCATTACGGCATCGTCATTCAGGTTACGCGTACAGCACGATTCGCAAAGAGCCGGACAGACGCGTCCCGTGAATTCCGGGAACAGCGCCGTCTTGCTGATAATGTCATAGCCCTTGCGGATATCGCCCGCAGCAACCGCCGTATTGAATTCTGGTATTAAATTGCCCAAAGGGCACCCCGCTCCATGACAGAACGGGATTCCACAATCCGAGCAGCGAGATGCCTGCGACATGATTTCAGTGGAGAAGAACTTTCGTTCTACTTCATTGCAATCCTTGACACGCTCCTCTACCGGACGGTAGACATCTTCGATACGATTGATTTCCTGCATAAGAAGTACCCTCCGTTATTAATGGCCCTGATGAGCCAAAAGTGCATGTCTGTATTCCACGGGAACTACTTTCACAAATTTCGGGCGTTCGCTATTCCAGCTTTCCAGAATGCGTCTACCCTTTTCGCTACCCGTTGCCTTCACATGTTCACCGATGATACCAAGCAACTCCGCTTCGCTATCGGAACCGGGAAGAACACTTTCCAAGTCAACGGACTCCACATTGCAGCTCAGGTCGAAATGGCCCGTTTCATCGTACACATAGGCAAAGCCACCTGTCATGCCTGCGGCGAAGTTCACTCCAACACGACCAAGCACGACTACGCGGCCTCCTGTCATGTATTCGCAGCCGTGGTCACCCACGCCTTCCGAAACCAGGAGCATGCCCGAGTTACGGATACCGAAGCGTTCACCGGCAAGACCATTAATGAACACCTTGCCGCTCGTACCACCGTACCCGATGACATTACCGGCAATGACATTATCTTCGGCCTTGAAAGTCGCATTATGCGGCGGACGCACAATAATCTTACCACCCGAGAGACCCTTGCCCATAAAGTCGTTGGCTTCGCCTTCGAGGTCAAGCGTAACGCCCGGAGCGAGGAATGCACCGAGGCTCTGGCCCGCGACACCCTGCAAGTGAATCTTCACGGTATCTTCCGGGAGGCCCTTCACGCCAAAATGTTCATCTACTTCGCCAGAAAGCTCCGTACCCACGGTGCGGTCTACATTGTGCACCATCGCGCAGAGTTCCACGGGGTTACCCTTCGCAAGCGTTTCCTTCACGAACGGCAGGAGTTCACGGCGGTCGAAGTTCTGTAGGTCTTCCTTGACATATTCCGGATCGAACTTCTTCGCATGAGCGATACCATCATGGAAATCCGTACCAGCGAGAACCTTGCTGAAGTCGAGTTTTTTCGCCTTGTAGAAATTGATTGCCGCGTTCACGTCGAGCAAGTCGGTGCGGCCGCAAGCCTCATCAAGGCTCCTGAGACCAAGGCTTGCAAGAATTTCGCGAACTTCGTCGGCGATAAAGTAGAGGAAGTTCTCCACATATTCGGGCTTACCCTTAAAGTGCTTGCGAAGTTCGTCGTCCTGCGTGGCAAGGCCCATAGGACACTTGTTCGTATGGCACTTGCGGTCCATGATACAGCCGAGGCTCACCAGCAGGTTAGTCGCAAAGCCGAATTCTTCGGCACCGAGCAAGGCTCCGATCACCACGTCACGGCCGGTCTTGAGCTGGCCATCGACCTGCAGTTTTACACGACCACGCAAATCGTTGAGAACGAGCGTCTGTTCCGCTTCGGCAATACCGAGTTCCCAAGGCAGGCCCGCATGCTTGATGGAGGTGAGCGGAGATGCACCCGTACCACCATCGTGGCCAGAAACGAGCACCACGTCGGCATGAGCCTTCGCGACACCTGCCGCGACTGTACCAACGCCCACTTCGGACACGAGCTTCACGGAAACACGAGCCTTCGGATTCGCGTTGCGCAAGTCGTAAATCAACTGAGCCAAATCTTCGATAGAGTAAATGTCATGGTGCGGCGGAGGAGAAATCAGCGACACGTTCGGAATCGAGTGACGGATTCGAGCAACGAACTCATTTACCTTGTGCGCCGGCAACTGGCCGCCTTCACCGGGCTTTGCACCCTGCGCCATCTTGATCTGCAAATCCTTTGCATGGCGTAAGTAATCGATAGTGACACCGAAGCGGCCTGAAGCCACTTGACGAATGGCACTGCTGCGGACATCCCCATTAGGAGCAGGAATATTGCGGTCAGGATCTTCACCACCTTCACCGCAATTGCTCATGGCGCCGTTGCGGTTCATGGCGATAGCGATGGCCTCGTGAGCTTCCGGGCTCAAGGAACCAAGGCTCATGGCGCCCGCCACAAAGTGCTTGATTACAGATTCACGGCTTTCGACTTCAGAAATATCAATCGGAGCCGTCTCCTTGAACTTGAAGAGACCGCGGAGCGTTGCGAGTCGTTCCGATTGGTCATCGATTAGCTTCGTATATTCCTTAAACTTTTCGTAGTTGCCACCCTGCACGGCCTGACGGAATGCAGCCAGCGACTGCGGAGTCCATAGGTGACGTTCGCCATCCTTGCGGAACTTGTACTGGCCACCTTCCTTGAGAATCGGACTTGCATCCTTGAGCGCGATGGCAGAGCGTTCGTCCACTTCGCGAGCGATTTCTTCCAGGCCGATACCCTCGATGCGGCTCGCAGTACCCGGCAGGAATTTCTGGATAATTTCCTGATTAAGACCGACAGCCTCGAAGATCTGGGCGCTACGGTAGCTACGGAGCGTCGAGATACCCATCTTCGACATAATCTTGAGAAGGCCCTTATCCACAGCCTTCACGTAGTTCGCGGCAGCCGTCACCGGGTCAACTTCCAGTTCACCGGAATGGCACATGGCCGTAAGGCTTTCAAATGCAAGATACGGGTTGATGACCGTCGCACCGTAACCGAGCAACAGCGCAAAGTGCATCACTTCGCGCACTTCGCCGGACTGCACAATCAAAGCGATTTCGGGACGTACACCCGCTTCCACCAAGGCGCGATTCACGGCAGCC
>NZ_CALEFV010000041.1 GCF_937877005.1 uncultured Fibrobacter sp.
CTTGCGCATTATCCGCGATACGATTCCGGCGAACGGCTTTGACAACGGCATCCGCGTGCGTCTCACGAAGGACGACGAGTTCGCCATCAAGGACGGCGGTTACGCGATTTTCGAGAACGTGGTGCTGGATTCGCTCAAGGATATCGGCAATGTTTTCCTTCAGGTGAAAAATGCTTCGTCGGGTAAGATCGTGATTCACGACGGCAAGAAGGACGGGACTGCGGTCTTCACATGTGACCTGTCAAATAGATCTCTCATGGATGGCGGCTGGTCTGCGGCGAAATGCTCGGGCGATATGGGCCTGCGCGGCATCAAGGACCTGTACCTGACGGCATCGGGAATTTCCGGCGAAGCAATTCTCGGGAACCTCATCTTTGAGCCGATGCAGATTGTCTGCAACCAAGAACCGTGCGGCGACCCGATTTCCAGTTCCAGCGAGGTTGCTCCGGGAAGTTCCAGCAGCGGAACGACTGCGATTGCCCCGCGCGCTGTCCGCCACGATTTGCAGGTGCCCGCCCGCAAGGCCTACCGCGACCTCAAGGGCCGTCGCTACGATAAGCAAATTCCGTACCAGGTGATGTTCTAAGGGGTGATTTAAGAAAGTCGATTTATCGTTTTTCTTATGTTCGGGCTTTTTTGTGTAAAAATGAACATTTGTGCTGAAGCAATGCGCTTTATTGATGATTTTTACAGAAAATACCTTGCGCACTATTGGTAAATAGTGTATATTTTACTTTGCGTACTATTGAAACGGAGGAGCCTGTGGAAATTCAGAGAAAAGCCTACAATCGCCTAGTGGAATGGAAAAAGGAATCCAACGGGAAGAGCGCCCTGCTGATAGAGGGGGCTCGTCGAATCGGCAAATCCACCGTGGCCGAGCGGTTTGGCGAGCGGGAATACAAGTCGTATATTCTTGTCGATTTCAACAAGGCTTCCAAAAAGGTTCGCGATAACTTCGAGACGAACCTAGACAACCTAGATGTTTTCTTCCAGGTTCTGTCTCTGGAATACAACAAGCCGCTGTTCAAGAGAAAGTCGCTGGTCATCTTTGACGAAATCCAGAAATTCCCGAAGGCGCGGGAATCGATAAAGTACCTTGTGGCGGACGGCCGTTACGATTTCGTCGAGACGGGCTCGCTGATTTCTATCAAGGAGAATGTCGACGACATAACGATTCCTTCCGAAGAAGAAAAGTTGAAGATGTACCCTTGTGATTTCGAGGAATTCGCCAGGGCTTTGGGCGAAGACGTCTTGCTTGAGTATATTGGCAAGTGCTTTGCCGAAAAGAAACCTCTGGAAGACCATTTCCATAAACGAGCGATGCGCCTTTTCAGGGAGTATATGCTGGTGGGCGGCATGCCTCAAAGCATTGTTGCGTATGCAGAGAACAATCGTGACTTTTCAAAGAGTGACAAGGAAAAGCGAAAAATTCTGGACCTCTACCGCGACGATATCAGGAAGGCTTCCAAACGTTATAATTCCAAGGTTTCAGCGATTTTTGAAAATATTCCGGGCTATCTTTCGACCCACGAGAAAAAAATCGTCCTTACCGAGATTGACAAGTCCAATGCGGCAACTTTCTCCAAATATGACGAACCGCTCTTTTGGCTTGACGACTCGATGATTTGCAACCTTTGCTATAAATGCGACGATCCCAACGTCGGCTTTGCCCTGAACAAGAACGAGTCGCTTGTCAAGTGCTATCTGTGCGATACGGGCCTTTTGGTAAGCCTTGCTTTCAGTGAAAATGAAATCGCGTCGAACCAGTTGTACAAGGCAATCATGGACGGAAAACTTTCGCTGAACGAGGGCATGCTCCATGAAAACATGATTGCGCAGATGATACGGGCCAAGGGGCGCAAACTCTTTTTCTATACGGAATACGATGCCGCAAAGCACCGTAACTCTATGGAGATTGACTTCTTGCTTTCTAATGAGAGTAAGGTCAATTTCAAGGTGTTCCCGGTAGAGGTGAAATCCTCGAAGAACTACACCACGACATCGCTCGGCAAGTTCAAGGACAAATTCAAGAAGCGGGTGGGCGAGTCTATTATAATCCACCCGAAACAATTTTCGGTTGAAGGCGGGGTAATGAAGATTCCGTCGTATATGGCCTGGTGCATTTAGTGCAATCTTGCCTTCGGAGGTTCTACCTCGGCTCATAAAGAGCCCCTACAAGATCAGAAATAGCCTACTTTGTACGAAGTAGTTCCGAGCAGGTAAAGAAAAAGGACCAAATTTGGTCCTTACTCACTGTTTTTACTGATGTCGTTGTGTTTTGGGGTTCAACTAATGGTTGTGCAGGTAAAGAAAGAACAAACCGGCGCCAGTTACGCCCAAAACAATCATCGTCAAGACTATTGATTCTATCGTATGAAGCCTTTGCTGAAGATTTTTGACGTTTTGTTCCAAGTCATGGATTTTTTCCGCATCGGTCTTCGGGGGCAAATTCGGGCTTTCTATCATATCGGGCGGTATTGGTAAGCCTAAGCGACGCAGAATAAAGTGGTCAAGAGCATTAGATTCGGTGACAAACGCAAGCCAGATACTGGGGCCAAGAACGGCAATTATAAGACAAATTGTACAAAACCAAGAGTCGCGACTTCGACTAATAAGTGTGGGAAGCATACCTAACAAAAACACAAACAAAGGCACAAGCGCTACGACGGTTCGCTTTATCCATTTGGCTTTGGCGTAATGTTTCATGATTACTCCTTCATTAGGTGTTCTATAGGGCCGTTGATTTTACCTCGTCTCGTAAAGAGCCCCTATAAGATTACTTTCTGAATATACCTTTATTTATGCGGGTTCGCAAGCGGTTTGACGCTGAAAAAATCGTAAAACAGGGTGACTACCTAGATGCAAAGGCGCTTTCCATAAAGGACTGCTCGTTTCGGGAAATCCCGTTCTTTGTTGCAATTTTACACCAATTTGCTTTGACGATTTTTTGCATTTCGGTGATGGTTGTTTTGGGGCGTGCGCTTCTCCGGGTGATATTTCTTCAGGAGTTCGATGTCGTGGAGTTTTTGTCCGAGTTCGTCGTCTGCGGCGACTTTGAGAAGGTCGGTGTCCATGCCGCTTATGGCGTGGAGGACTGCTGCGTAAATGCCGATGGCCACTGCCGCGGAACCTTTTTCCACCGCCCATACCGATGCTCGGCTGACGCCCGCCCTTTCGGCAGCAAGCGCGACAGAAATTTTACGACGCATGCGAGCCAGACGGATTTGCTCTCCCATCTGTTCAAGAATTTTACCTGTTTTCGGTAGTAGAGTTACGCTTTTCTTACCCATAATGTCAATAAATATATATTGTTTTACTTGAATTGTCAATAAATATTGACGGATTGGCCGAATTTGCAGAATGGAGAGGCTGAAATTTGAGTTTTGAACGAGGTTCTACCTTCGCTCATAAAGAGCCCCTATAAGACTGGAGCTACTGTGCCTCGAAAATGGTCGTTCAAGTAAACTTAACGACCGTCTCACTCAGTTTGTCAGTCTTTGATGCAACGAACATAATACTCATTGAAAGATTCGAAATCACTAGTAAATACATTATCGTTGACAAAATGCATAATGTACACAACAGGGACATTATAATCAATTGAGCTATGGATTTCACTTTTGGTAGAACTCCAGAAGCCTGTATACTCCCCCTCGCGGCAGAAGCCAGATCCAGCGTAACGGACTCCACCAGGAAGTGCCGAGAATCCGAAGTCATCCGACCCATTGCCATTATCTTCCCAACCAGTCTTGGATTTAAGTTTCAAGCCCGCTGTCATTCCACCAACTGATTCGATTAAAGTCTCGAATTCCGCTTTACTCGGTAGA
This sequence comes from uncultured Fibrobacter sp., assembly GCF_937877005.1. Classification (GTDB taxonomy): domain Bacteria; phylum Fibrobacterota; class Fibrobacteria; order Fibrobacterales; family Fibrobacteraceae; genus Fibrobacter. The sequence continues at coordinate 3,828 of NZ_CALEFV010000041.1, forward strand.
TGCCACCCACTCGGGCATACTTTTTTTGCAACACTCCAAGAATATAATTGACCATACTCGGAACAATTATGATCTTCGTAGTCATAGCAAGAGCTAGTCTGAGTCTCAAAGTTCAGGTTTTCCGCCATCCAGACTTGCGAGCCGATTTTCACGGTCTTGTACTTTTTTCCGTCACGCCTATCGACCAAGATTCCTTGTGTCGCAGCCAAAACAGAAGCAACCATAAATAAAGATGCCGATATCAAGAGAATAAACTTCATATCTCTAAGATATATTTTTTTTCTGCATATGTTTTCCTTTTTCAGTTTTACCTCGGCTCATAAAGAGCACCTATAAGACCTGCTTTCTGAATATACCTTATTTTATGCAGGATCGCAAGCGGTTTGACGCGAAAAAAATCAGAAAAATTGGATAAAATCCTGGGATTTTGGCCATTTTTTTGTTGTGAAAAAATCAATGGTATTGGATTGTTGGGTGGTTGACGAATGGCTTAAGGGTGTATAAATTTAGAGAGTGGTGTATGGGTAAAGCGAGGAAAAATGAAATTCGGGATTGGCAAGGCTTCTGTCGTAACGACTGCGGCAATACTTACTTTAGCTTGTTCGGCTTTTGCGGCCGATTGGTACGCGAAGGAGACGCGCTGGGCGGGGCATGACCCGGACATCATCCGTTACGAGGACGGCTATGCGCTCGCGACGACGGACAACCACATGCTCATGCAGTTTTCCGAAGACGCGCTGAACTGGAAGAACGGCGAGCCCGCCATGCCAGAATTTTCGAAGTGGCTTTACGACTACGCCCCGAACATGATTGACATCTGGGCGCCGGACATTCATTACATCGGCGGGGAATACCGCATGTACTATTGCGGCTCCGAGATGGGCATCCGCTCGTCGGGCATGGGCTTTATGGCGAGCAAGGAAATCGACCCGACCAAGCCGGATTACGGCTGGACGGACATGGGCGAGGTGATTCACACGGTCAAGAGCGACGCCTACAACGCGATTGACGCGGCGGTGCTGAAGGACTTGAATGGCAAGGTCTGGATGGCGTTCGGTTCGTGGGGCACGGGCATCCACATTCTTGAACTCGACGAGACGACGGGCAAGGTGAAGGACGGCGCGAAGATGATCAACATCGCGAACCGTGGTGGCTCGGGTATCGAGGGCGCAAGCCTCATCGAGCACGACGGTTACTACTACCTGTTTACGGCGTGGGACAACTGCTGCAAGAAGGGCGCAGACCTCGAGAACAATTCCTACAAGACGACGGTGGGGCGCTCCAACCGCATTGACGGCGGGTACGTGGATCGCAGTGGCAAGGCGCTCTTGAATGGCGGCGGCACGATTCTGTTGAGCCGTTACGGGCGCTACTACGGGCCTGCGGGCGGCGAGGCGTTCCAGGACGTGAACCGCCAGCGCTTCGTGAACCATTACTACGACAAGAACGACGGCGGTAACTCTTACATACAAGTTCGCGATATCGTTTATACTGACGACGGCTGGCCGGAGCTGGGGCAGCCCTTCCTCGGGCGTTACCTGAGTGCCGAGGCGGAACATGGCGCCTTGACGCACGTGGATATTTCGAGCAGCTCCGATGCATCGAACGGCGAGTTCTGTGCCTACATCAACTACGAAGACAGCAAGATTCGCCTGCCGATGATTATCCCGCAGGCGGGCGATTACCTGATTCGCTACCGCTACGATAACAACTGGACTGAAGACGGCGCGAACGGAAGTTCGCACTTCGTGAGCATCAACGGCAAGAACCAGGAAGTGCAACTGCCGCTGACGGGCGCGTGGAGCGCGTTCCCCGAGAAGTCGGTGGTGTACATTCCCACGAAACTCAAGCGCGGTTCGAACTTCATCGAGATTACGAAGGGCAAGCACTATGCGGAACTCGACCGCCTAGACTTCCTGCGCATTATCCGCGATACGATTCCGGCGAACGGCTTTGACAACGGCATTCGCGTGCGTTTGACGGACAAGGACGAGTTTGCCATCAAGGACGGCGGCTACGCGATTTTCGAGAACGTGATTACGGATTCCATCGTGGGCCCGGGCGTGCTTGTGCAGGTGAAGAACGGAGCCGGCGGTACGCTTTCGCTGCGTAAGGAAAGCAAGAAAGGCGACGTGATTTCGAAATGCGAACTCCCCTCGGCAGGCGATGCGAGCAAGTGGATTGACGTGCGCTGCAGCAACCTGCCGGAACTCAAGGGCGTACAGGACTTCTACCTGACCGCAGATGGTCTCGGCGGCGAAACGCTTGTAGGCAACATCAAGTTCGACGAAGGCGTGAAGGATACGACGACTGCAATCCGTAAATTCGCGCGTCCGGCCGTATCCCGCGACGATATGCGGCTGCCTGCTCAAAACAAAAAATACCGCGACCTCAAGGGCCGCTCTTTCGACAAGCAAATCCCGTACCGGGTGATGTTCTAATTTCCTATATTTGGCGCATGCTTACCATTAACGGACAGAGTGTCGATGCGGCTGGCAAGACCGTTGCCGAATACCTTGCGGAAGCGGGGTACAATACCGTGCGCATCGCTGTGGAACGGAACGAGGAAATTGTTCCGAAGGCAAAGTATGCCGAGACGGTGCTTGCCGATGGCGATGTCGTCGAGGTTGTGAACTTTGTAGGCGGCGGGTGATGCAATCCGAAATTTCGCAGATGTGCGATTTCCACGTGCCGACTCGCGAAGAAATGCTTGCCGCGCTAGAAAAGCGGCAAGGTGCAGATGCCGTACGCAAGTTGCAGGCTGCCACGGTTGCCGTTTGCGGCTTGGGCGGACTTGGCTCCAACATAGCGATTTCTTTGGCGCGGGCCGGAGTTGGCAAACTGATTCTGGTTGATTTCGATTGCGTCGATGTGACGAACTTGCATCGTCAGCAGTACAAGGCGAACCAGGTAGGAATGCCGAAGCCTGAGGCGTTACTTGCGAACTTGAAAGAGATTGCCCCGTACACGGAATACGAAACTCACTTTGAAAAGGTGACTGCCGAAAATGCAGTCCCGCTCCTGGCCAAGGCCGACGTGGTTTGCGAGGCGTTTGACAATGCCGAGGCGAAGGCGATGCTTGTGAATACGGTGCTCGAAAACATGCCCGAAAAGTACCTGGTCGCGGCTTCTGGAATGGCGGGCTACGATAGCGGAAATTCAATTACGACCCGCAAGGTGACAAAGCGCTTTTATGTTTGCGGTGACGGCAAAAGCGACGTGAATGACGGAATCGGTCTGATAGCTCCGCGGGTGATGCTCTGTGCCGCCCATCAGGCCCTGACCGTTATTCGGTTGATTCTTGGGGCTGTTTTACGACCATGAAAAGTATCGAGGTTGTAGCAGGCATTATTAAGGATGGCGAAAAGGTTTTCGCTACTCAGCGTGGCTATGGGGATCAAAAAGATGGCTGGGAGTTTCCTGGTGGAAAAATTGAGCCCGGTGAAACCCCCGAACAGGCATTGGTCCGCGAATTAAAAGAAGAACTTGCTATTGAAGTGTGTGTAGGTGACTTTGTTTGTACGATAGAACATGATTATCCAAGCTTTCATTTGACAATGCATTGTTATTTCTGTACTGTGGCGGGTGGAACGTCCCCAAAACTTTTGGAGCATGAAGCGGCTTGCTGGCTTGCTCCCGCAGAAATGCATTCTGTAAATTGGCTCCCTGCCGATGTAAAAGTCGTTGCCGCTTTAGAAATTCGTTGAGAAATTCTATATTTCGACCTGCAAAAAAGAAGGCTTTATGGACGACAAACTCGTTATTGGTGGTCACGAATTCAATTCCCGCTTTATTCTAGGTTCCGGCAAGTATTCGCTCAAGTTGATTGAGGCTGCGGTGCGCGATGCGGGCGCAGAGATTGTTACTCTCGCCGTGCGCCGTGCAAACACCAAGGAACACGAAAACATTCTGGATTACATTCCGAAGGGCGTGACGCTGTTGCCGAATACTTCCGGCGCACGCAACGCCGAAGAGGCGGTGCGCATCGCGCGACTTTCCCGCGAACTCGGCTGCGGTGATTTCGTGAAAATCGAAATCATGCGCGACACGAAGTATCTTTTGCCTGACAACTACGAAACCATCAAGGCGACGGAGACCTTGGCGAAAGAAGGTTTCGTCGTGATGCCGTATATGTACCCGGATTTAAACGTGGCGCGCGACCTCGCGAACGCGGGGGCTGCATCTGTGATGCCGCTTGCCGCTCCGATTGGCAGCAACAAGGGACTCTCGACCCGTGAATTCATCCAGATTCTCATCGATGAAATCGACCTCCCGATTATTGTGGATGCGGGCATCGGTAAGCCTTCCGAAGCTTGTGCCGCGATGGAAATGGGCGCTGCCGCGATTATGGCGAATACCGCTCTCGCTACCGCAGGCGATTTGCCGCTTATGGCACAGAGCTTCAAGCTTGCAATCGAAGCGGGTCGCAAGGCCTACTTGGCAGGCCTTGGGCGCGTTCTCACGCGCGGAGCTTCTGCCTCTGATCCGCTTACCGGATTTCTCCGCGACTAAATTTGGGATTTTAAAGAGCGCTTAAAGGCGCTCTTTTTGCAGTGAGGGGAAGACCTGCCCCTTCCTACTGCACATCAATCTGCACTTTGTACATGGCCTTCTTCTGCGTGAGTGAACCGCGCGGGGCTGTTGTCACGGTGACATTCTTCTTGGTGACTCCGGCCTGCTGCTGCAAAGCCTTAAGAAGTTCCTGGTTGCGCCTATCTGCCATGGCAAGGATTTCTTTTTCGAGTGTCTTACGGTCGAGTTCCTTTGCATGGGTGTCTGCGTAGGCAGCGTAAGCGCTGTCCTTGTCCTCGATAGCGGCAATAGCCTTTTCGTCAAGCTCATTGAGTGCTGTCTTGTTCTGCGTTGCCTTGTAGAAGTCGGTCTTCAGTCTAAGAGTCTTGTAGGCGTCCACGGTTTTCTTTAGGTTGAATGTCTGGACAAAGTTCAATTTGAGTTTGTTGTCTTTCTCGAGCGCTTCGACCATTTTTTGTGCCTTGGCAAACTGTTCGCTAGAAAGTGATGTGGCGAGCGGGTCAATGACGATTTCGTCGTTCTTGCCGAGGTCGATGCCAACGGCTCCTGCGCCGGTGGTGGCCACATTACTTACGATTTTTAGCGGAGAAAGGGCTACTTTGATGAGAAGGTTCATCACCGTCTTCCAGACGATTTTCAGGTAGGAAAATTCAGGATCCTTTACGTTGCCTTTCACGGGAACGTCGAACTGGATCTTGTCATCCTTGTCCTTGAGAATGTAGAGACCGACTTTCATCGGGACTGTGAATTCCGGATCGGAGTTCGGATCCTTGTCGCCCACGTCGATGTTGTAGATGTCGATGGTGTTCTTACTTTCGATGTTCCAGCCGCTCATCTTGTTTTCGCTGGCGAATGCCATGGTGCCCGAGCTGATGGGGTAGCCGGTGTAATGGTGGCTATAAGGCGAGAAGTGCTTGAGGGCGAGGTTCTTTACGCTGATGTAGGCGTCCATCGTGGAAATGTCAGACAGGGTTCCTTTGTACTTGAGCGAAAGCGTGCCGCCCTCGGGGAAGGCTGCCGATACATTGATGGCACACGGCGAGTTAAAGTTGATGTTGCTTCCGTTGACGGAGATGGCGCTGACCTTGTAGTTGAAGGGCTGTTTGGGCGTGTGGTCGGTGGCGCTTACGGTTGTGTTTCCAACCTGAAGCTTATCGACTACGAATTTGAGAGGCTTGGATTCTTTTTGTGTTTTAGGTTCTTCGGCGACCTTGGCTGTGTCCGCAGCTTCGGTCTTTGCGGGCTTGGTTAGAGGTTCTATCAGAGCGTCTATGTTCGTCTTTCCATTCTTGAAAAGGTCGACATGTGCAGATGCGCCGTCCACGATGACGGAATCGACGCGAAAATCCATTTCGTTCAGGTTCGCCTTGGCAATGCCGACTCCGACATGGTTGAGGCTGATGACCTTGTCGCTATTCTCGGTGAGCTTGATGCCGTCAAGGGCGACGGTTCCGCTCGCGTTAGAAGAGAGAATGTCGTTCACATTGCCGGCAACATTCAGGTTGGCGCCGAGGAAACCTTCGAAATCTTTGTAGCTGATATAGTCGTTCAGGTAGGGCTTTGCAAGAGAGAGAGCTAGCTTGTTGAGTGTCACATTTACGCCGAAATCCTGCGTCTTCATGTTGAACTGCACTTTCACGCCGAGATCGCCACCGTTTGCGAACTTGAGATTTACGCCAATGTCGGTGTTCTTGTTGCTGAAGTGCACGGCGGGAATGGCGACGGAAAAGTCCTGCAGGTGAATTTTGGAACCGATTTTTTGGTCTTCGTAAATGATGTTGCCTTTTTCAAGCGCAATGTTCTCGATAGAAACGCTGAAACCGCCCAGGGATTCGGATGGATCGAGATTTAGAGCCTGTGTGGAATCGGCGACGGTGGAGTCTGCCTTGACTTCTTCGGCGACGGTTGTGTCGGCGGTGGAGTCCGCTGTGAACTTGTCCAGGATGTCGCTGAAGTTGAATGTGTCGCCTTTCTGCGTGACGCGGGTATAGAGCCCTTTCAGGAAGATCTCGCTCACGCTGATATCCTTGGAGATAAGCCGAGTCGGGTTCAGGTTGATGCGGAATTTTTCGAAGGCGACAAAAGGTGTCGTTCCGTCACTTTCGTAGATGGCGAAGTCGTCGACGGTGACGGTAAAGCTTAGGGGACTGAAGCTTACGTTTTCGATTTTCATCTTGCGGCCGATGAGTTCTTCGGAGTGGTCGACCACATAGTTCTTGGCGATGCCGGGAGCGACTTTGAGTGCTACGATGACGAGGATGCAGAGAGCTGCGAGAATGATAAGGGCGATGTAACGTTTCTTCATGCCTAAAAAATAGAATTCTTGCTTTGCCGATGTATGTTAATTTTTTTTACAACACCTTTTTCTATCTTTATACATGTAATGGAAAATTTCCCCTTGAACAATGAATGCCTGAATGTCCTGATTCTGGCCGCTGGACTCGGGACGCGGCTGCGCCCGCTTACAAATGATGTGCCGAAACCGCTCGTGCCAGTGGTAGATGCTTCAATTCTCGATTTACAGGCCCAAAAGGCCCGCACAATTGGTAACATTCGTTTACATGCAAACGCGCACTATCTGGCGGACCAGGTGGTGGCTGCGGGAAAAACTCTCGGATTCGAAAAAGTTTGGGTGGAGCTGCCCGAAATTCTTGGAACGGCGGGTCCGCTCAAGCGCATTTATAACGAGGGTTACCGCGGCGGCCTCTTGATTATGAATGGGGACGCCTATTGCAATTTTGACTTGAAGGCATTTGTAGAAAATGCTCAAATGTTGGCTTCTCAGCCGGATGGTCCGCAGGTGGCCTTGCTCGCGGTCGATTTTCCGAAGGTAAATACGTTCCGCGTGGGGGCGGACGGTCGCTTGGCGGGCATTGCCGGGAGGTTCGGCGCTACAGAAGGTGCGCCCGCGACGTTTTCCGGCGTTTCTTGGTATAGCGACGAGGCTCTTTCGCGAATCCGCGACGGGGAATTCGATATCCGCGAATTCTGGAAGCAAGAAATCGCTGCGGGGCGCGCACCGTTCGTGGATATGACGCAGCTTCATGCGACCTGGATCGATATGGGCTCGCCCGAGGGCTTGATGAGTGCGGTGGAGGCCCGCCTTAAGGAACTTGGCCGCGACGTGAATGAAGCTGTCGTTGAACCGGGCGTAGAACTGCCCGCAGGTGTGAAAATCCGTCATTCCGTGATTTATGCCGGTGCAGAATTTGAACCCGGTGAAATTGTCGAAAATGAAATCCGTGGTCGCGGTTTTAAGTGGAAAATTAATTGAGGTGTCATCCTGAGCGGAGGGCGCAGCCCGAAGTCGAAGGATCCAGGATTTAAAATGAGAAAATTCAGAGTTGTACTTGTTGAACCGGAACATCCGCACAATGTGGGCTTCGTGGCCCGCGCCATGCACTGCTACGCCCTCGATGAACTTTATATCGTCTACCCGAGGCGTGACAAGGTGATTGAAAATTCTTACCACACAGCACCGAACAGCCACGAGGTCCTGGACAAGGCGACCATCGTGCACAAGTTCGAAGATGCCATCGGTGATTGCGCCTGTGCCGTCGCGTTTAGCCGCCGCATTTACGGGTCTGCCATCAAGCACACGATGATGCCCGGGCTTTCGGAATTGTTGCCCGAGAATGGCACGATTGCGTTGGTGTTTGGCCGCGAATCTTGCGGCCTCGAAACTGAGGAAGTGAACGCCTGCACGTACCAGTGCGAAATCCCGGTGCCGGGACTTATGAGCCTCAACTTGGCGCAGGCGGTGACGGTGGGACTTTACGAACTTTGCCGCAGCGGAGCGCTTGCGAACGGCGAAGGTCGTGCAAAGCGCGGAAGCAAGGGTGCCTGCGAAACGGCGCCGGCGACCATTGACCAAATCGATAGCTTCAAGAAGTTCTTGGACCGCTATCTGACTGGCCAGTATCACGACCAGTCGTGGCGCGATAACTTCCTCAATACGCTCTTGCAGCGCCTGCACCCGACCCGCAACGAACTTTCGGCTTTGTTCGGCCTTATCCGAAACCTTGCAAAAAAGCCCGCCCGTTTGGAACAGGCCGCCGACAAGGCCGCTAAGGCTGCGGAGGCTGCCGAAGCGGCAACAGACAAATAAAAGTCGTAAACACTGTTTCGGTGTCATTGCGCAAGCGCATGACGGCGTCGGTTTTGCAAAGTATATGCAAGCATTTGCTTTGATAACCTAGCAACGTCATTGCGAGGAGCGTAGCGACGAAGCAATCTATAGATAAATATGGAAATAGAGTACAACATCGCAGGTAGAATTTTGGCCAAGGATGGCACGCGCGTCATAACGCTTGCCGAAATCCTTGCGTCGCCCTTGGTGGTGAAAGGCACCGCTGGTGTCGAAACTTCGGAAGCCGCGGGCGCAGCGACGAATGCCGCTGACCTCACTGAAGACATGCTAGCCGCATACTGCAAGTCTGTTTCCGCGCAGAATTCCTGCAAGGTCTACCTGTGGAAAGACCGTGAAGAATACGGCAATGCGAACGTGTTCAATGGCGGCTCCGATTACGAAGTCGTGAACGAAATCTGCTTCCTGTGCATCTACGATTGTGGAAACGAAGTGGCCCGTGAAACCACGGACCACTGGAACGAAAAAATTGACGCTGTTATTTGATTAGGTTACCCAGCCCAGTGCTTCAATTGCGAAAGGTGTGAATCGAAGAACTTGCGCCTTTCCGCCATCTGGTACAAAATCAAGAAACAGGTTGTTGCGTTGTGTAAAAACTACTTCTGATGATCCTGTTTATTTCGCCTGATGGCTTATGCTTGAAATAGACTGTTTAAAAAACTATATATATTTGAATCATGGCATCACAGACGATTAAGATTCAGTATCTCGACGATTCCATCCCTAAACTTACCTATGTTGGCGGCAAGTCCGACTGGATTGACCTTGCGGCGGCGGAGACCGTGACGCTCAAGGCGGGGGAGTTCAGGCTCATCCACCTGGGGGTCGCGATGAAGTTGCCCGAGGGTTACGAGGCGCATATCGCCCCGCGCAGTTCTACGTTCAAGAACTTCGGCATTCTGCAGGCGAATTCCGTGGGCGTGGTGGATTCCAGCTACTGCGGTGCAAACGACTGGTGGAAAATGCCCGTGTATGCCACCCGTGACGTGACCATCGAGAAGGGGAGCCGCATCGCTCAGTTCCGCATCATGGAACAGCAGCCCACGCTCACCTTCGAGGAAGGCCCGCTGGACGGCGCCGACCGCGGCGGGTTTGGCAGCACAGGAATTTGATAAATGAAAATAAACAATTTCATACCTTTGTTACTTGCAGGCATGAAATTAATGACCGCTTGCACAGACTCATCCTCCAGTTTCGATGCATCTGAAGTATGTCCAGAAAGCGGGCGTGGAACATTCCAAGATGTTCGAGATGGTCAAGTGTATAAATACATCACCATTGGCGATAGAGTGTGGATGGACCAAAACCTGAATTACCCAGCGGAAACTAGCACTTGCTATGATGAACAGCAAAGCAATTGCGACATCTATGGAAGGCTGTATTCTGTACAGTATATGAACACCAAGCAAAAAAACTTCGGAACTTTTAACCTAGATATCATTGATTCCATTTGTCCCCATGGATGGCGTGTCCCCACCTTGGCTGAATGGAATGAAATCGTGGACAGGGTGGATGGAATAAGCCACTTCAAAAACAATGAATGTATGGACGTATCACTTTATAGTGGGTATGCAACTTTTTACAACAACCTATCTACAGGCGATCCAGACCCACTTTTTTATGAGGATTTGGGAGAAGGCTTTCGAATGTGGGTGACAAGCACATACACTGAACATGGAAGGATGAAAATTTTTTCACCAGATTTTGAGGATAGAGTTAACGGCCTTTTAGTAGACAAGCCCAAAGGTTATTATTCTCTTCGCTGTATAAAAAAAGAAGATTGGGAGTTGTAACGCTGGGGGTTTTAGGGGGCAGAACCCCACCTTGGTGGCCATGCGCACTAAGCAACAAGTTGCTAAGTGCTGTCCGCCCGCATCAACGTGCGGGAAGACAGAGGACGAAGCCCGGCATGACAAATAAGAATGTGCGGCATAACAAGCG
>NZ_CALEFV010000042.1 GCF_937877005.1 uncultured Fibrobacter sp.
GCTGACTTCAATGCCACCAACGGCAAGGGCATCAAGGTCGTGGGCGAACAGGAGGTCGATCTTGATTTTACCGTGCAGGAAAAGGAAGCGGGAACCGGTCAGTTCAGCTTGGGTGTTTCGTATAGCGAAAGCGACGGCGTCGTGGGTACGGCAAGCGTTTCTATCCCGAACTGCTGTATGGGTGACGGTCAGGCCGCAACCTTCAGCGTGGAATATGGTGAAGATAAGAAGAGTGCTTCTATCAGTTTCCAGGAACCCTGGCTGTTGGACAAGCCGATTACGTTGGGTGCAAGCCTGAGCTACTCCTGGTGGAACATGAGCGATTACGGCGATCCGGACATTACCCGTTACGGCGGAAGCGTCTACCTGGGTAAGCGCCTCAAGTGGCCCGATGACTATTTCTATGGCCAGATCGGTTATAGCTGGCTCATGAACAAGCAGGGTCCGAACATCGATGACAGCTATGTCGTCTATACGGGTGTGGAATCCGCCTTGAACTTCCGCCTGTTGCGTGACGATAAGAACCTGCCGCAGTTCCCGACCGACGGTTCCCGCTACGTGCTTGATGTTCAGTGGGCTGATGATGTCCTATTTAGTGACTTTAGTTTCGTGAAGACGGAACTTACCGTGAAGTGGTGGTTCCCGCTGTTCCGTGACCGCCTGGCTATCGCCTTGACGAACCAGTACGGTGTTATCGTCGGTGACCAGTTGCAGTATCGTACGCTCTATACGATGGGTGGCGTCATGGGTTATGAAGGCATGATGCGTGGTTACAGCTCGGGATCGATCGGTTATCGTCGCTTAGGCCGTAGCTACCAGTACACCGGCGTAGAACTTCAGCTCGGCCTTGTTCCGCAGACCTTCTACCTGTTGCCGTTCTTCTTCGATGCAGGTAACGTGTTCGGAGAACGCTACAATCCGCGTACCAAGGTTCCGACACCCAGTCGCAGTCCGCTTAGCGAATGGGATCCGACGAGCCTCAAGAAGGATATCGGTTTCGGTTTCCGCGTAATTGTTCCGATGCTTGGTATTATCGGCTTTGACTTTGCCTGGCCTTTGGATGTGGGTGAAACCTATAGTGGCTACCAGCGTACCGAAGTGGGCGACATGCAGTTCAACTTTGTCATTGGCCAGGGATTCTAAGGAGGCTCTATGCTTAAACGTCTGCTGATGGTTCTGCTCCTCGCTTTTGCGACTGTCTCGTTTGCCGAAGATGGTCTGCGTATTGCGCATGTAGATTCCAAGCTGATCTTTGACGGCTACAAGGGCACCAAGAAGGCTCAGGAAGAATACGACCGCCAGGTGGCCAAATGGGAACAGCAGGGCAACCTGTTACAGAAGGAACTTGCAGCCATCAAGGAAAAACTCGACAAGCAGGTGCTTATGCTCAGCGATGAAAAGAAGCGTGAGCTTGAAGCCGAGTACAACAAGAAGGATTTGGAACTCAAGAGTTTTATCGATCGCGTGTATGGCCGCAAGGGCGAACTGATTTCTGAAAATGAAAAGGTCAGTGGCCCGATTATCCAGCTGATTCGCAAGGCGATAAACGAAATTGCCCTCCAGGAAGGCTATGACATGGTGGTGGACCGCGCGACGGGTGCCGTCGTGTTCTGGAAAAAGGAAAACGACTTGACCCAGAAGGTTCTCGACTACCTGAACAACCGCTAGTTTGGTGTGACGGTATTGATGCAGGAACTCCGTGTAGAGAAATTAGTGCAGGGGGGCGAAGGAATGGCGCGGCTGTCCGACGGCCGCGTGTGTTTTGTTCAGGGCGGACTGCCGGGTGAACTTTGTCTGGTGCAGCTGACGCAGGATCGCAAGGACTTTGCACGGGGTCGGGTCGTGAAGGTGCTTGAAAAAAGTGTTGATCGCGTGCAGCCCCAATGTCCCCTTTACGGAAAGTGCGGAGGGTGCAGCTTGCAGCATCTTGAAGAAAGCCGCGAAGCCTTTTACTTGGAACAGGTGGAGCGCGAAAACTTCAGACGTATCGCGCATGCTGAACTTCCCGACGATTTTAGAATCCATAGAGGAAAATCCTGGGGCTATAGGAACCGCGCCCGCGTCCTGGTATGTCGCGACAAGTCGGGAAAAGTGTCTTATGGCTTTCGCATGCAGGAAAGCAATCGTGTCGCCTTTATTCAGAACTGTCCGGTGCTCACTCCGGCTTTGAACTCCTTCTTGAAGGAGAACGCCTGCAAACTGTTTGAAAAACTGGAACCGAAAGGTGGAAAATACCGTTCGCGACCATTTGAGCTGGACTTGAATGTTTTCGATAACGGCAAGGGGAAAGTAAGCTATTTCTATCGCGGAATGCCCTCGATGGAATTCGAAAAAAATGCGATGGCCGTCGTTGATATTGCGGGAAAGAAAATCTTTTCCGATGCATCGGTATTCTTCCAGAGCAACTTGTCGCTATTGCCGGAATTGATTGAGTCGGTGCAGCATGCCGTTGACGAAGGTATTGCAAGTGGCGAGGCGAGTGACGCTTGGCTTATCGATCTGTTCAGTGGAGTCGGTTTTTTTGCGGCGTTTCTGCGCGAAAAGTTCAAACGGATTACGACAGTGGAACGAGATGAAGGTTGCCTGAAGCATGCCAATCGGAACTTGTTGCAATTACACGATGCTGGCGAGGCGGAGACGAGTCTTGCACCTCAGATAGAAAACGTGTCATCTCCGGCCGAAGAGTGGCTTTCTAAAAATGTGGTTAATGTTCCGGCGACCTTGATTGTAGATCCGCCCCGCACGGGATTGCCTTCATCCGCTTTGGAGGCTATCATAAAGAGCTCCGTGAATAGATTAATTTACGTGTCCTGTGATCCGGTGACGCTCGCCCGTGACTATTCGAGGTTCTCGCAGGCGGGTTTTTGTCTGAAAAGAGCGGAAGGCTTTGCCTTTTATCCGAGAACGCCCCATTTGGAAATGATGTTCGTGCTTTCGCGATAGCCGCCCATGAATCATTTTTCTAGTTTATTTACAGAATGTTTATGGAGGCTTGCATGAAAAAGTGGTTGTTGGTTTTGGTTCTCTATCTGCTTGCGGGATGCTCGGTAGAAGAGATGGCTATCGTTTGCGGTCGAGAATGGAATCCGGCTTCGGAAGTGGTGGCCGATACGACCAACGAGTTCGAAATGAAGGACCCGATGATAGTCCAGTTCCGTTATGGAAAGAATTTTGATTTTTCAAAATTGAGAATCGCCTTCTATGAAGGAACTAAAGCGCAGAAGGGACCGGAAATTTGGAACCATGAAGTAGCGGTGAGCGATAAAATGGGTGTCTATACGCTGCAGGGAAAGTCTCGCCGCGGAGGGCTCATGACCGCTCGCGAACTTAGCCGTCATAAGGAACCCGGACCCATTGTGATTGAAATTCGCGGTGATGGCCGTATCCTCGCTACTAAAGAAATTACGCTCATCAAAAATCGGTAATTCATGAATCGTATCTGTCTTCTGGGACTGTCCCTCGCTATAGTCTTTTCTGCCTGCGGTGAATCCAAGGTAAATGTCAGTTATAAAAATGCGGCTCCCGTAAAGGTGGAACTTTACGAGGAAGGCTATTTTTCGACAATTGACTTGAAGGGTGAAGAAAAGATGGGGACGGTGACGGCTGCGTATGTGAACCTTGAGTATTCTTCGGTTGGCGATACCCTGAAACTTCATCGCGATTACGTGATGGACAAGTCTCGCGGCTACCTCAAGAACTACATGCCGTCCGAATTGGCCTGGCGCGCCAAGTCCGTGGATCTCGTTGCGCTTGATCGCAATGTACTCTCGATCGAGGGACTTTCGGAAGGTTACGATTCGCTTCTAGCGCATCTCCCGATGCCGGAAGTTTGGCGTAAGCAGTTGCTGAATCCCGATTACAAACCGCATTTGAAGCGACTTGAGAAACACCGCTGGGAAATGGACCACCTGCTGCTCGGCGAGGTGCCGACCAAGGGCAACATTACCCAGATGCTCAGGGACCAGGGACGCTTGAACTTTGCCTTGATCCGAGTGGATTCCGTTGTCGTAAAGGGCTTTGAACACCGCGATCATCGCCGTTGCCTAGATTATGTCGTGTACCTGCAGGAAACGGAAAGCTTCCCGTACTACATCTGGGAGCAACATGTGAATAGTAACATTGTCCCTGAAAAGTTCAAGAAGTATAACAAGGGCTTGAAGGCGGAGTATGCGACCCAGTTTGAGGTGATGATCGATCCTGAAACAGGTGTACCTTGCCAGGAACGCGAAGTCAAGGTCGGTACGCACACGATGGTGAATCCTGAAACGAAGGATACGACTACTTTCAAGAGCCAGGTTACGCTGGAACGCCTGTTTACGGTTAAGAAGCCGGGCGAGGAGACTGCTGAATAATGGGCTGCTGGTCCCCTAAGAAAGGATGGATCCTTTTGGCTGTTGCGCTTTCGGCTTTGGCCGGCTGTGCCACGCATCCTTCTCCACAGCAGACCATGGTCGATGACCGTTACATGGTTTACAAGGAAATGGAAAAGGCCTATCGCGACGCAGAAAAGGACTACATGAACCTGCTCTTCAATATCGAGCGCATGCCCGAAGAGGAAGAACTTTGGATCATGAAGCGCGACAAGATGCTGGAGCTGATGCAGTTGAAGGAATTGATGCTCAATGCCCGCGCGGAACTGGACCAGGCCATGCAGGAGTGGGAACGCCACATGATGGATCTGCAGGCGGAACAGAAACAGGCCCAGGTTAAAAAGTACAATCCGAATTTCACCGGAAGAGATGGCCAGCGTACAAGTCCAGGCCAGCTTTTGCCTGGCGAAGCGAATAAACCCAAGAAAAAGTACGGCGAACTTTAGTTACTGCCAGGAATTCACAAAACCCATTCCAATGGCAAACTTGATTCGTGTCGGGGCGATAGCCTCGGGGACGAGCGGCAAGTCAATGGGATTCAGCTTGCGTCCTCCATGCAGGCTTTCGTCTTCGCCAATGCGGTTTAGACCGCGAGCCAGCGTGAACGAGATGTCAAAGGGAACGCTGTAGAATATTCTGTTGCTCATGCGCAGACTGATGCCGACGGAACGGTCCCAGAAACGATGATCGGTAAACTTGTCCGTATCGATCCACTTGGTGTTCCAGGCGCTTCCCATCTGTGCAAAACCGTCAATGTAGAAGCTGCGTGTCTCAAAAATCCACGCGCTCTTGCGCCAGTCGTCATAGATGGGGTAGAGGTAGTGGAGTTCCGCTATGGCGGTTTTGGTTCCGGCAAGCGTATAGCTTTCGGAACTGCGCAGATACGGGTAGCCTTCCAGGAATACGGGACTATAGTAGTAGGAGTCCAGCGTGTCTTCCTTGGCATCGGTATTCCAGTTGAAGATTCCCGCGACCTTTCCGCCTGCCGCTAGGCGTGCGCCGGTAAGCGGGCTCTGGATGCTTCCGTAAAGATTGATGCCGAACTCGTGAATGTTGAAGTTCCTGTATTTCGGCTTGATAGATCCGCTTGAGGTGACCGTAAAGCTTTCGGCGAAGGTCCCTGGACGGTACAGGTCGGAATTTGAATACTGATAATGGAGAACAAGTCCGTTGCCCTGACCGCTGATTTCTGAACCTTCGGCATGATCTCCGTATAGTCCGAGCAAGGCGAGCGCCGTCACGCGTTTATGGTAGGTCCATTCAAAATTGTCTTCGTAAAGGTTGAAGTTTGCCCAGTCGTAGCCGAGGGCCACCTGCACGGTGTCGATGGATTTAAAGATGCTGTAGCCGGCTGCACCGACAATGGATTGCATGGGAATGGCATAGTGGCTGATACCGAGGCTGTCTCCGTTGTGGGCGCGGACATCTTCGTAGCGAACCGTATCCTTGCTAGTGTAGTTTGCGTAGGTGTAGCTGAGCGAAAGATCGATGGGCGTGCTCTTGTTTTCCCAGGAGACGAAGAATTCCTTTTCCTGTTCCGGGTTTAGACCGTCGCTGTTGATGTAATCGAGGCCCTTGCCGAGTTCTAGCAAAAGTCCCATCTGAATGGTGTTTTTCTTGAGCGGATCGCTTACGATTGCGGCAAGGCCCGCCTTTGTCTTGAGTTGTCCATTTCCGAAAACAGTGAGATCCGGTGCGTTTTCCGTAAAGACGAGCATCGGGACGAACAGGGGTGTTGTCGGAAGTGGCTTGTAGTCTCGCTCGATGCCTGCGAATTCGATGTCGCGGAATTCAACTGGCTTCTGGATTTTTTCGATGGGTTTTCCGTGTAGGACGATGGCGCTTGCGGCAGGCTTCTGGGTCACGGTGCGTGTTGTATCCGCAATCTTGAAAACCGAATCCCGGACGGTAACTGTCGGAGTGCAGGACTCTGCTGGTTCGTTCACCTTGCTGGAGTCGGTTGATGTTACGATGCTGGAATCTGCCGCTTCGGGACAATTCGTCACGGTGTCCGATACCTGCACGGTGCTGTCGCGCAAGGTCACGCTAATCAAGGTGTCGTTGACCATCGGCGCTGTACTGTAGGGAATCTTGTATAGCGAAAACCCGTCCTTGTCGTACTGGGTGAAATAGACGGTGTCACCTGCGAGTACCGGGGTAAAGGCCCCGCCTACGACATTGGTCAGCGGATGTTCGGCTCCTGTCGAGAGGCTCTTTTCGAATAGGTTGAAAATGCCGTTGCGGTTACTTGCGAAAATAATCTTGTCGTTGTCGATCCAGTTGACATCACGTTCATCGAAACCCTCGGTGCTTACGACTTTAAAGTTCTTGCCGTCTGCATCGACGACGGCGATGCCGCGGTTGACATCGTCAAAGAAACCGAAGGCGATCCGCTTTCCGTCGGGGCTGAATTTCGGGCTATAGATGTTGTAATAGTTGTATTTGGCATCGGGAACGAAAATATCGACGGGATCTTCGGCGACGTATTCGCTGAAGTCCTTGGGAAAAGGGACCTTGCTTAAGCGGAAACGGGTACTGAACGGTTCTCGCATGGCGAAGGCGACGGTAGTTCCCTGGGCGTCAATGGCGGGGTATACTGCGTCGACCAGGTAGGTTAGCGTCAGTTCGTTACTGTTGGTGTCGCTTACCGCGATATCAAAATGGGAATGACCGTTTTTGTCCTTGTGCTGGTAGGTTACATAGGCGAGTACTGGCCCCTGAACGCTGTCTTCGTGGACGTCGATACCCTTGTCGAACCAGGCTTTCTTTGCCTTGAAACCGTGCTTGGCGTACTCTGTGATGTTGATTGTTTCGGTTTCGTTCTCGATCGTGATGTCGCCGATTTCAACGCCATCGATGGTGTTGGAACTGTCTTCGGTTGCAGCCTTGTTTTCGTCTTTCGCATTTTCGAGGGGAAATTTGAATAGGCCTCCGTCAAACCAGGGACCACCGAAATTCGATACGCCGTACAGGTTCTTTCCTGCGACGACAGGAAAGTCCTGCCAGAAGGCTTCTTCGGTAAGCTTAGTTCCCTCGACGAGTGTGCCAAGGGAGTCGCGCTGCGCCTTGTATAGGGATGTGATTTCGTCTTTCCAGTTGTCGTAGAGTTGCTGCTCGCTGATTCCCAGGACATTTTCGATGGCTGCGTCGAGCGTGACTCGGTGGAACCTGGAAAGCTCGGACCATATTTTAGGAACGGCATCCTCTCCATAGGTCTTGCTGATGTAGCGGACGAGCGAGAATCCCTGTGTGTAGGGACCAAGTTCTGCAAGGAGCGAATTGTCCGAGAAGTCGTGCATGAACGGAAGCGAAAGCAGGGAGTCGTTCAAGGCGGCAACGCGTAGCAACATGTCGCGGTGGGTGTCCCAGGAGTCGAATCCCATGCGGCTGGATTCGTATTGGGCGGTTCCTTCCGCAAACCAGAGTGGCTGCAGGGTGAAGGGAACCATGGTCGCGAAGTCCTGCGTGGTCCGTTCGTTGTAGTAGTCGGTATAGCTTATCTGGAGCCCGTACAGCCCGGGCGTGAACTTGCTTGCGTTCTCGATACTGACTAGGTGGCTGAATTCGTGGGTCACCACGTCGGTTAGCCATCCGTGGCTGCTGCGGACTTTGAAGTCCCAGTTGGTAAGCCATAGGTTGATGCTGTTTTCACTCGGGATGGCGTTGCCGTTACTATAAAGGGCATTGTTGAGAGTCGCGTTGACGCGGCTAGGAAGATCGATACGGTAGCGGCTCACGACGGAGTCGTAGACGGCTTCGGCGTAGGCGGAAACCTTGGCGGCGTGGTTCGTGTATTCGGCAGGATAAATAAACTGAAAATGATCGGTACCCGCCGTTTTCCAGCGGATATCGCTATTGTTGCCATAGAAGCCGGTCGCACCAGCGCATATCGCGGATGTCAGAACCAGGGCCGGAAGGGTCACACGCAAATAGTACTTCACAAAAAACCGTTTGTAGAATTCTCCTACAATATATAAAAGACGAGCTTACAAGAAAAGTCGCCTGTATGGCGGATGGCAGTTGTTTCATGGGAATGGCATGGAAAACGGCCCTTGCTATTCTAATCTCATTATTAAGCTATCTAATGCGATATATTGCGAATAAAATCGGAAGTTCCCTTAAAAATGAGTATATTTTAAATGTTTCTATTGGCTATATGTTGGTCCTATAATGCGCTACCTGTCGGAAATATATCACGAGTCAATTAAGTATGTGCCCAAGGCGAAACCGAGTCTGTCGCTGCAGTGGGAGTGTCAGGTTATGCCAGACAGACGCTATCTAGGAATGGACCGGATTGACTTGCATCGCGAGGAAGTTCCTTGTTTCGGGTATGTGTCTGGCGACGACCTGAAGCCGGTGGGAGTTTATGTCGTTGCGCATGGTCGTAAAATTCCGGATGGAGTATACGCTTACGATGCTGCCGGCCGGAGTGCAGCTCCCGATGTTGTGGGGCAGCTAGTGCGACTGGGAAACAAGGACAAGGCGAAAACGTTGGCAAAGGCCTTTCCTGACCGGGAATTCGTGTCGCAGACCCCTTTACTCTATATTTTTACGGGAGTGCTGGAAAGGGCCGTATGGCGTTTCCGAGAATCTGCCTATGCGCAGGTCATGCAGGATGTCGGCGCTTGCGTCGGTAGTGTTCTTTTGCATGCCAAGTCGCATGGATCGAAGGTCTTTGCCCTGGGCGGATTTGTCGATGATGAGGTGGCGGTTGCTTTGGGGCTACCTGCGACGGAGTTTCCGATGGCAGCCTTGGCGGTTTTCCCCGAGTACTGCGAAGTTGCCTATAATTC
This sequence comes from uncultured Fibrobacter sp., assembly GCF_937877005.1. Classification (GTDB taxonomy): domain Bacteria; phylum Fibrobacterota; class Fibrobacteria; order Fibrobacterales; family Fibrobacteraceae; genus Fibrobacter. The sequence continues at coordinate 9,164 of NZ_CALEFV010000042.1, forward strand.
CGTCGACGAAGGTGTGGGCGAAACGGCGTATTCGAACCGTTGCGAAAGTGAAATCATGCCCGATGCTTCGCTCGATGAAATTCCGGATCGCTATTCTTCGCTATTCATGCGGCAGAACCGAGGCGAGAATATCCTGGATCTGTCGAAGTGCATTCGAGTTCGCCGCCTGGCGGCGCAAGCTCAGCCGGGAGACGAACTTCCGATTACGCCCGCAAAATTCGATAACGAAATGTACCTTAAATGGATAAGCGATCTCGGAAAAGTTCCAGTGAATCGCCATCCGTTCAAGAAGGTGGGCATGGACCTCGATGACTTTTCGAGCATGCTTCGTTGGCTAGAAGTGGGACAGATTAATTTATTCGGTGCCGGGCTTCTCAAGATATGGATTATCTCGTTCGACGTGATGTTCGTGTATGCGGGGGTCTACCGTTATATCCCTGTGCGAAAATCGATCTATATGCAGTCAGGGGCTATCAACGTGAAAAAGTTCGCGAAGTGCCATGTGGTGCCGGAAGAGGCCGAAAATACAGGCTTTGCCGTTATCTTGACGGCAGATCTGAACGAGTCCTGCAATTTGCTCGGAGAAAGAGCTTACCGCTATATGCAGATGAATGCGGGTTACATAGTGCAGTCGCTGCACTTGTCTTCTTCCATGGTGCGCAAGACGGCCGTAGCTGAGCATTTCTTTTACCATGACGAACTGAAGAAACTTTGCAATATTCCTGAAAGCGAAAGTATAGTCGCCGAAATCCTGGTTGGAAGGAACTAAGCCAGAAGGTTTAATATGAGCGGTGCGACAATCGCGGTGAAGAGCCCCGCCACTCCGATAGAAAGGCTGCTCATGGCACCCTGAGTTTCGCCGATTTCCATGGCCTTTGTCGTGCCGAGCGCGTGGCTCGCGGTACCGATGGCGATACCCTGCGCGACTCTATGCTTGATATGGCAGAGTCTGCAGATAGGAACCGCAGTGACCGCTCCCGTGATTCCCGTGACAACGATAGAGATGATGGTAATCGAGGGGATTCCTCCGATCTGGGCGGAAACGACGCTTCCCATAGGAATGGTGATTGATTTGGGGAGGAGCGAAAGCGTGAGTATTTCGCTGAGCCCGATGAGTTTCCCAAAAAACAGGACGCATCCCATGGAGGTTAGGCTTCCTGCGAAAATTCCCGCGAGAATCGGTTTCCAGAATTGGCGGAGCTTGGAAATTTGCCTGTAGAGCGGCACGGCGAGCACGACTGTGGCGGGGGAGAGAAGGACCGAAATGTAGTTCCCGCCTACATTGTAGCTCTCGAGACTGATTCCGGTAAGGAGCAGAAAACCGACGATCAGGATGTTTGCGATCAGCAGTGGGTTCAGGAGGGCGTATTTCCATTTCTTGCTGATGGCGACTCCCGCTTCAAATGCGGAGAGTGAAAGGAATATGCCGAACAGGGGCGAATTGACGATGTCGTTCATCGCTTGCCTCCGTTTTGGGCTTCGCCCGGGTGTCTCTGGGCTTGTCGTGCGGCGCGGAGGGCAAGGTTTTCTCGGTATTCCTGTCTACGGATGAGAAACTGAGTCGAAAGACCTGTCACGGAAAGGGTCACGACGGTAAAAGCGATGCACAGGAACAGTAACAGCGGCCATTGCCTCAGGATTTCGTCGCCGACGGCCATGATGGCGATGCTCGGCGGTAGGAAGAAAAGGGCAAGGTGGTTCAGGAAGAATCCTGAAACGGCGGAAATCTGTTCCGGCTTAAGGATTTTAAGACAAAGTAATATCAGGAGGAGAGCCATGCCGATAATGTTTCCCGGGAGAGGAATTCCCACGATGCGGTGGAGGAATTCCCCCGCAAGGGATAAGGCGAATATGACGGTAAGCTGTAACGGAATCCTCATGGCGGGGCTAAATGTAGAAAATGAGGAAATTTCGGTAAAGATATGTGCTAAAGGCCTTTTTTGGAGAGACTCGCTGTTGCCCAAAGACAAAAATTTTTCTCTATTTGGGATTGTACTGACGTTCGTGGACCCGATTTAGGCTTAAATGAGCAGATTTCGGGGCCGTATGCGAACGCCGTTTATTATACGAGGTCTATTTGGTAGCCCAGAAATTGGATACATTGATCGCCCAGGCATGTGAAGCTGCCGGCGTTACATTGGTGGAACAGGACATGTTCCGCGCAGGCAAGAGAAAGACACTGCGCCTATACATAGACAAGCCCGAAGGGGTGACGATTGACGACTGTTCTAACGTGAGCCGTCACTTGTCTGACGCTCTGGACCAGGATCCGGATATTATCGAGGGCGCCTACACTTTGGAAGTGTCGTCGCCGGGGCTAGACCGCCCCCTCAAGTCGGTTGCCGATTTTACCCGCAATATCGGACGATTCCTGCGGGTGACCCGCAGTACCGGTAAGCCCGTTACGGGCAAGCTCGTTGCTGCTGATGAAGAAAATTTGACGCTCACCCTTAAAGGCAATGCCGGTGACGTGGTCGTGCCCCGCAGCGAAGTGCTGGTGGCAAAAGTGGATGTACAAATATAATAGGAAGGTCATGTTATGAAGAACGAACCGAAGGTAAACCTGCTCGAAGTGCTCAAGGGCGTCGTCGAAGCCAAGGACATGGATGATTCCATCGTGCTGAACGCGCTGAAGGAAGCCCTGGTCACTGCAGCCCGCAAGTACCTGCATATCGAAAAGAAAATCGACGTGGATTTCGACATTGAGACAAATGAAGTCCATGTGTTCCTGCGCGTTGACGTGGTGGACGACTATCCGGACTACGACCCGAACATGACCGCTGCCGAAGTGGAAAAGCTGGACCAGGGTTATATGCTGGTGGAAGAAGCCCGCGACTTTAACGAAGATGCCCAGCCGGGTGACCGCCTTGAAATGGAAATTCCTATTTCCGCTTTCGGTCGTCAGGCTATCCAGACGGCAAAGCAGCTTTTGAATCAGCAGATTCGCGATGCCGAACGCCAGAAGATCATGGATACTTATCGTAGTCGTATCGGCACGATGGTGAGCGGCGAAGTTCTCCGTCTTGAACAAAGTAATATCATCGTGAAACTTGGCAAACAGACCGAAGCCATGATTCCGTTCCGTGAACAGATCAAGCGCGAACGCTGGGAACAGGGCAATTCGATTAAGGCTGTGATCGCCAAGGTCGAGGAATCTTCCAAGAATGGTGCCCAGGTTATCCTGTCCCGCGCCAGTGGCGACTTCCTCAAGGAACTTTTCCGTCAGGAAGTCCCTGAAATCTACGAAGGCACCGTCGAAATCAAGGGCGTTGCCCGTGAACCGGGTTTCCGCGCCAAGATTGCCGTGTATTCCCGCGATGAAAAGATTGATCCGGTCGGCGCATGCGTCGGCATGAAGGGTGTTCGCGTGCAGACCATCGTTCGCGAACTAGGAAATGAACGTATCGACATCGTTCAGTGGAATCCGGACCTGGATGTGTTTATCCAGCGTGCCCTGACTCCTGCAAATGTCATCAAGCAGATTCATGTTCCCGACACCAATCGTACCGTTGTCATTATTAGCGATGATAACCTTGCACTTGCTATCGGCAAGAATGGTCAGAACGTGATGCTTGCTGCCAAGCTGGTGAAGCGTAACCTTGATGTCTTTGGCGAAAAGGAATGGTCCGAAATGGATGATGAAGCCAAGACCAGGGCGACATCTCCGTCGAGTGTCGATCTCCAGCAGAATCGTAAGGTTGCCCGCTAAGAATTAAAAAAGGAACATTGGAAGCTATTCATGGCTATTGAAGAACAAATTAAACCAGCAGATTGGGCTGAATCCCACGGCGTCAAGGTCGATGTCGTGATGAAGTTGCTTCGTGATGCGGGCGTAACGGTCCGTACTCATATGTCCAAGGTCGATGCTAAGGAATATGAACAGATCGAAGCGGCCGTCGATGCAGAACGCCAAAAGGCAGAGGCTCGCAACAAGAACCTGAAGAAGACTTCCTCGTCTGAGACTTCCAATGCGTCCTCCGGCAAGAAGAAGGAAACTTCTTCTGCTGTGAACGGAAAGCTTAAGGTTACCTTGATCAAGGGCAAGAAACCTGCCAAGGCAACGCCGCCGAAAACGACTGCTGCTGCAAAGCCGGCTGCAAAACCGGTTGCTCCAGCACCCGAGCCCGCTCCGGTTAAGGAAGAGGCCGTTCCCGTTAAGGTTGCTGCGGCTCCGGTTGAAGAACCGAAGGTCGCTCCTGCAGCACCTGCCGCATCTGTCGTAGAAACGGCTCCGAAGCCCGCTCCAGCCCCGGCCCCTGTTCCGGAAGAAGTCAAGCCCGCTCCGGTTGATGCGCCCAAGGCTGCGGCTCAGCCAGCAATGGTTACGCCCGGTATGGAACTCAAGCAGCCGCCGATGAAGGCTCAGGTGTTCAAACCCGACGAAGCGATTCTTGCCCGTATCAAGAAGTCCCAGCAGCAGGCTCAGGCAAACCGCGGTGGACATCGCGGTGGTGGAAACCAGCAGGGATATACGGGAACGTTCGGTCGCCTTTCCAACAACGGACAGGACCGCAACAACCGCAAGCCTGGTGACAACCGCAACAATGATCGCGGCGGAAACAATGGAAACCGCACTTACACGGGGCGTGCCGGCGGATTTACCGGTAGCTCCATGCAGGACGCCTTCAAGGCGAGCAGTGGCGTTGCGCAGGGCTTTGTCGGCCAGGCTCAAGGTGGCAAGGGTGGCAAGCCGCAGAACGGTCGTCATGGTAGCAACAATGACAAGAACCGCCGCGGTAATGGCAAGGACCGCATGGATAACCAGAAGGAAATCCAGCAGGAAGTCGTACGCCAGAACGTTTCTCGCGTGATGGCCGACCTTTCCAAGAAGCCCGTCAAGAAGGTTTATCGCAAGGAACACAACGACAACAATTCCGGCGAAGAAAAGAAAATCCTCAAGACTTCCGACTTCATTACCGTGGGCGAACTCGCTGGCCTTATGGACCAGATGCCGGCCCGCGTGATTGCGAAGTGCATGGAAATGGGCATGATGGTGACCATCAACGCCCGCCTGGATTTCGAAACCATCCAGCTGTTAGCCGACGAATTCGGTTACGAAGCCCAGCTGATGGAAGAATACGAAGAAGAAGTGCTCGGCGTGGAAGAGGAATCTTCTGAAAACCTGAAGCCGCGTCATCCGGTGGTGACGGTGATGGGCCACGTCGACCACGGTAAAACTTCTTTGCTCGACTGGATTCGTAAGACCCATGTGGTGTCCGGCGAATCGGGCGGTATTACGCAGCACATCGGTGCATACGAAGTCACGACCAAGCAGGGCAAGGTGACCTTCC
>NZ_CALEFV010000043.1 GCF_937877005.1 uncultured Fibrobacter sp.
TTTTTTTCAAGCAGAAGACGGCATACGAGATAATAGTGTATTCAGAAGAACTACTTATTACCCTCCCCTTACTTGAAGAAGACTTACCAGCTTCAGCATCATCCGATGATTCTACATTCTTCTCAGCAGAAGAATCAATTTTTTTAGCAGAACTACTTGATTCGTCGTCACAATCCTTACAGACTGACGATGAAGAATCAACGGAGGCATTTTCATCAGGTTCATTGCTTGAAGCGGAATCATCACAGCCCCAAAAACCAATCACGCTAAATACGACTATACAAAACAACATTTTTAAATTTTTCATAATTTAGAACCTTTTTTGAAATTTTAGTCTTTCAATCCCTAATTTTTAATTTTCCAAATCCTTTACGCAGCGGATAGAATATGCATTGAACTTTTGGGAAAGAATATCAATGGACACATCCTCCTTGTGAAACAACAATCTAATATCGTACGCTTTCTCTTTATTCGCTTCGGTAGAACTCCAAAAGCGAGCAGCACCGCCCTCCCCATCATATCTCCCATAGTCACGCGCTTGACCAGCAGGCAAGGCGGAAAACCCGAAGGCATCCGTTCCATTACCACTGGAACCATCTTTGTCTTTCCAACCGCTAGTGGACTTGAGGGCAATACCTCCGGTGGAAGCGCCGCCAACGGCATCGAACAGAGTCTTGAATTCGGTAGTATCCGGCAAATGCCAGCCTTCGGGGCATATGCCACGCACCGGGTATATTGGAGAACAAGTCACATCATAGCCACAACCCTTACCATTTGATGTCCATGTTCCCGCACCGTCCATCGCAGCAGCCCATTTGTACAGGCGACCATATTTGGAACAATTGACCGCGTCATCATCCAAGCAATAGCTTTCTTCCGTCTCAAAGTTTAAGTTCTCAGCCATCCAGGTTTGCGTGCCAATAACAATGGTCTTATATGTTTGACCATCACGTGAATCGGTCAATGTTCCGTATTCGCAGTCCTTGCATGATGTCGCTGACACAATTGAACTAGATGAAGATGTTTTAGTTTGTCTGTCATCACTTGCCGACGACGAATCATCGCAGGCGGAAAGGGCGAAGAATGCCGCCAACAAGAAGATGGTTATGAGCCGGCCCTTCGGCAAGCACTTCGGCAAGCTCAGTGTGCCACTCAGGGTCCTTGGAGCAATGAAATTTTTCATAAGAACATCCCCGTCTATAGTTTATCCTGTTAAATATAGGTAATGCCCCTGCCAAAGTCCATACCCCCCCCATTGTAAAATTTAGGTAACAAAAGTCCGGAATAACGCAGAAAAACAACTTTTTTCAAGGTTTTCCGTCAAAAATTTCCTATATGACTCAACCTGGGACATATAGGAGTCATAACTTGCCAAATGTAGGCATTTTATGGTAGATTTGGCGAATTATACAAGACATCCAAAGTGATTGATTTTGGAATCTGCCTGGCGCAGGAATTGGGTTTTAGACCGAGCGATGTCACGAAGGTAAGCATCGGTGACTTGCGGGTCTTAGAGGATTCCTTGAACAGCTTGACTTTTTCAAGGAGTTCCGTCAAGTAATGCTATATCCAGCTACATGGGGCACTTTCTATTCCAGAGATTCCGAGTGCGTTCAGGATTTGCGGATAATGCTGAAGGCACAGCATTTCGAATGCGTAGCCGCACCAACTGTTGTATTCAGGCTTACCCTGGATTTGCAGCCATTGGTTGCGGCGACCCTTCGCCCGTTTCGCGAGGAACCTGAAATAGAAAAGCGTGTAGAAATCGACGAGTTGAATCAGTTCGTCTTTGGTCTTCTTGCCAAAGGGACTATAACGCCTAATGAATCCGCAATTTTCAAGATCGTCCAAGGCCTTGGACACGCCCCCGCTACTCTCGACCGAAAGTTCCTTGATTAACGTATTCCTGGTTATCCCCTTTTTCTTTTGAGCAAGAACTTCTACGATGGCAATGTATTTTTCGGAATTGCGGAACAACGCGTGATACAAGTTGTGAAATTCATTGCGGAGTTCGCCATCTTCGCTGAACAAAAGTCTGTCCACATTCTGTGCAAGGCTTTCGCCTTTGTCCAATACGGCATAATTCACCAAAAGTATCTTTTTTATGATAGATTTGGCAAGATAACGCGGTTTTTAAGGGGCGGAGCCTCCCCCCGTTTCCGAGGGGGCCCTTTTTAACAATATGTCCGTTTATTTCACTAAAACGGCGAGAAGTTTATGCGCCTCGTCGCCTTCGGCAAAACGGATTTCACCTACGGTATGGTACTCGAATCCCGAGAACTGCTGCAGGTGCAGTGCCGCAAATTCGCGGTCCTGCGAATAGCAGAGATTCAGGCGGAAGTTCCCGTTGTCGCCTGTTTTCGGATGGCCATTTTTTTGAACGACCGCATCCAGGGCGCTTGGAGAAGCCTCGACAATTTCCTTGACCTTTTGGCCCTCCGTAGGGCTGTAGTCCAGGCAAGTTCCCACTACGGGCGAATTCGTCCTGGTGTAGGTGACGTTGGTCTTGAAACCGAAAAACTTCTTTTCGGTCTTGATATAGGGCTTGTTGAAGAGGGCGTTAGCCATCTCCATCTTGGAAATGTTTTCCATGTTCTTTCTCTTTTTTGAAATGAATGATGTCGCGCACCCGGTAAGGGCCGCGGCCATTTACTAGTGTTTAAGGCTTGGAGAAAGAACTTGCTAACAGAGCATTCGCTCTAGCGTATAAACGTAATACTCTTTTGATTTCTGATAAACTAGCGGCAAAGGGAAGCCGCATTGGGCGCAAACAGTTGGCCGCGCGATCTTGGTCGGAAATGGCGTAGCCTGCTTGAACGTTGCCGAACTGCGTCCGCCGTCCCCTTGAAGGCCGTTGCCGCGCGATGCACGCAAGGACACCTGCTGGCCCGACCTGCGTGTAAACTGCATGGCCTCGGCTGACGATTCCCGCAACAGGAACAGCGGACTTTCGGCATGCACATTGTCGGCGGAGACCTTGCCATATTCCGAAGCCCGCCCCATTTCGGTTCCGTAATCGTAAACAAAAGAACCTTCGACAACGGCAGCAAGAATCGCGAACAACGCGACCGCAATCATCGAAGAAACATTTTGTTTAACGGACCTCATCGCTGAATAAGATAGAATTTTTTTGGCGGAATAACTATCTTTGTTCCATAATTTGAACCGCGCCCTGCTGCCACCGGGTAACAGGGGAACACGCATTCTTTATCGTTAGGTCTTTGAAGATAAAGATTCCTGGAGGTAAAGAAATGGAATGGTTTATGCTTGCCGTGGCGGGCGTTCTCGAAGTGGTTTGGGCCTGCGCCATGAAATACTCGGAGGGCTTTTCTAAAACAGTCCCTTCAGTCATCACGGTAATCGGTTTCCTTTTGAGCGCCGTCTTCTTGTCGCTCGCCGTAAAGAAACTGCCGCTCGGCACCGCCTATGCGATATGGACAGGACTAGGCACGGTGGGAACGTTCGCCCTGGGCGTTTATCTATTTCAGGAGCATTTCTCTATCCCGAAAGCCATTTGCGTTTTGCTTATCTTATCCGGGATTGTCGGCTTGAAATTATTGCATTAAAAAGATGCACCGCGACGGCAAACAGCACGACGATGGCGATATAGTCCGCGAAAAAGAGGGCGTAGCCCCGCTCCGCATCAAAGAAGAAAAACGGTTGCTGCAGGAACATGTATTTCCAAAGTCCGCGAATCGCGAAAGCGTAAATTCCGTAGCATGCCACGAGAGCGGCAATCACGCGGGTTGCGATAAGCGCCGCCTTTGATTTGAACGCACCCGCAAGCCCCAAGCGGTTTGCAATCAGGCTCACATGCAGCCCGATGTGGAGCGACATGAACACGTAATACCAGTGGCTTGCGAGCAGGTGCGCCGTGCGGGCAAAACTTGCGCCCGATTCAATCCCAAGCCAAGCGAACACGTGGTTCGAAAGCATGATGCCGCTCACCATCAAGAAAATCGCGCACAAAAGGATTCCGCAATTCACGACTGCCTGCAAGATGCGGAATACATTGTAGCGTCCCTTGAACAGCGAAAGGAAAAATCGCCGGTTCAGCGTGATATGCACTGCCCACAAAGCGAGCAGCACCACTCCCAGAATCTCGTGAACGGCAGTCGATTCAAAGAAATAATTGCCACCCATCAGCACAAGCGTCGCGACCGTCATCGCGATATCAAGAGGCATACGGATTTTAGCGGAAATAGGCATATCAAGTAAAACTCATCACAGAAAACTTACTACCTGCCAACGATTTTTCCGACATCCTTGTAATTTACGCAACGGCATCCCTTGAAGCTCTCAAAAATTAACAATATTTTTAACAACACTTAATGAGGTCATTATGAAATTACTAGCAATCTTTGCGGCTATGCTTGCTTTCTATTCCTTAATCGTTTTCAGCCACCGTTTGAGCATGAATGTGCAAAAGTACGGAATGGTGTAGAATTTTCCGTTGAAGCCGATGTTCTTGTTCGCCAGTTTAATGCCAAACTTTACGTCGCCGTAATTTTCCTTTGTAATCAAGTTGTTTAGCGAAACGGTCGCCCCGTCGGTGGCCTTGACTTCTACGGGTACCAGTGAACTAGCAGTCCGCACGAAAAAATCCATTTCAAGGGTGGATTTCTCGTTCTTGTAATAGTAGAGCCCGTAACCTTCTTTTACGAGCATGTCGGCAACGACATTTTCGTAGATAGCGCCTTTGTACGCATTGAAATTCTTGTTTGCGCGCAAGTCCTCTTGGGCTTCGTCGTCGAGCGAAGCAATCAGCAGTCCCGTATCGCGGTAATAAATTTTGAAGTCATTAGGCTTGTAGTTGCCTTTTAGCGGAAGTTCTGGCTGATCCAGACAGTAGCAACGGTTGATGATGCCTGCATCGTTCAGCCATTCGACTGTCCCCACATATTCTCTGGAACGCGCCCCGGTGGCGACCTTCGTTATCTGGAATTTCTTGTTCTCTTTGCCAAGGAAAACGGGAATGTGGTTATAGACATTCTTTATCTTTTCTTTGTCTAGTCCTTCGGCGTATTTTGTGATGTCGTCCTCGTAGTCCTGGAGAATCTTTTTCTGCGCCGCCAGCACCCCTGAAAAATTTTTTTGTGATACAAATTTGTCTACAATGGCGGGCATTCCCCCGATGGTCATGTATTCCCTGAAATTTTCAATCCATACATCGTATTCGATGTTAGAGAATGGCGTCTGAGATACCATATGTTCGTAGATGGAATCGATTTGCTCCTGCTTGTAGCCTTTTGCCCAAAGGAATTCCTCGAAATCCAGGGAATGCATTTCATAGTCTTCCTTGAAGCCGACACTGACTGACGAAATATCCTTGTAGTGCACCCCAAGCAGCGAACCCGAACAGATGACGTCGAAGCGGCCATCCAACTTGAAAAACTTGAGCGACGTGGTGCAATCGGGACACTCCTGCATTTCGTCGAACAAGATGAGCGTATCGTGCGGAATGAACTCCCAATCCGAATTCAAGAACGAAATTTCTCGGATAACCGTGTCCGGTTTGAAGCCCTTCTCGAAAATTTTCTTGTACTGGGGTTCCTCGATAAAGTTTATCGAGATGAAACTCTTGTAGTTCTTCGCAAAATGCGTAATAGAAGAAGTTTTTCCGACCTGCCTAGCACCCTTTATAATGAGCGGCAAATGGTCGGGATTTGCCTTCCAATCGACCAAAAAAGAGTCCAACTTTCGTCTGAGAGTGTATTCCATACACAAAAATATAGGTTATTTTTAGTAAAAAATCACATTTTTCCCGCCATTTCGATGCATTTCGTCACAAAAATCTCGAACTGATGCTGGTAAATCGTATCAACAGTCCTGACATCCTGTGCCGCAGCCCCTCACGGCTGGTACAAACAGGGAGTATCTGAATACGAAACAGAGAATGCGGTCGCACAATGCGAATATGAGCAAGGCAAGGACCATATAGAGCAGGGAAACTTCATGACAAGTTGCATGAAACGCCAGGGCTTCCGCTGGGTTGAATAACCCTTAATTACAGGGCTATTTTACCCACTTGTCCACTTCCTTCTGCGCCTTTTCGCGTTCATTCTGCGCGAGTTCCTTCTTAGCGACATTGATACAGTCGTCGTAGCCCTTGGGGTATTACTTGGCGGGTTCCACATGCAAGAGCGTGCCACCCGTCTTTTTCGCAATCATCTCGGCAATGATTTCGGTGTTGCCCTTGGTGATTGTTCCGACGCCATAGTTTTCGTCAGCGCGGGAATAATATGCGACCAGGATTTTCTTTACGGCAGCCATAGTGACCCCCATGAGAATTGTTAAAAGGATGAGGATTATGCGTTTCATAATGGTTGCTCACGGTGAAGGTTACTATTGTAATTTACTATAGTCTTCGTCGCTCACGGGCTCGAGCCATTCGTTGCTCGTTCCTTCGCCGGGAACTTCGATTGCCAAATGCTGGAACCAGGAATCCGGAGCCGCCCCGTGCCAATGCTTGACGCCAGCCGGAATGTTCACCATGTCGCCGGGCTTCAGTTCCACCGCCGGCTTGCCCCATTCCTGATAGTAGCCGCGACCCGCCGTCGCAATGAGAATCTGGCCACCGCCCTTCTTTGCATGATGGATATGCCAGTTGTTGCGGCACGCCGGTTCAAAAGTCACATTCCCGACACCCACCTGTTCCTTGCTGATCATGTCGAGATAGCTCTTGCCCACGAAATACTTGGCGTAGGCGTCGTTCGGCTTGCCCACCGGGAACACACTCCAGTCCTTGCCTGGCATGGATTTTGCAACATCAACCCCAGCACCAGCCGCATCCGCAGCCTCAGCCACTGCTTCCTTGAGCAGTCGTAGCGCGTTCAGCGTGCGCGGGTAACCGCAATACGGCAAGCAGTTGTAAATCGCCTGTTCCACGTATTCGGCCGTGCGAATCTTCAGGTTCGCGCCGATATGCGCCTTGAGCTGTGGCTCCGTTCCCAAGTTCACGAGAATCGCCATCGTCAAGAGTTCGCGGGTATTCAGGTCGAGCCCCTTGCGGGTGTAGTAATCGCCAAAGCAGTTGCTCGCAAGGAAGTAATTGATAGTCGGCATACCGCTCTTGCCGTTCTTCGCCATGTCGCGGAAAGTCTGGCCGAACAGCGTTCCCTGCGCGTCGGCACCCGCCTCCAGGCGGGACTGCGCCGTCACCGTCGCACGGTTTTCGTCCACCTTCACGTTCTTCGCCTTGAACACGCCGCGGGCAATTTCAACCGCATCCACCGTCCGCGGGAACCCGGTGTAAGGGGCGCACTGGTAAATCGCCTCGAGAATTTCTTCGGGAGTTAGCCCCTGCACAAGCGCCGTCGCCACTTCTTCTTGCAAAAGAGCGCCCGACTGCTGCGTCACAAGCGACACCAGGCGAATCAACTCCACCTCGCGCTTTTCCACAAGCGGAGTCGCCGCCGGAACCTCGTTCTGCGTAAAGTTGTCCATCACGGCACGCAGTTCCTTGTCCTGCGAAAGCGCCTTCGCCTCGCCCTGCGGGCAGCAATCACACGCGGCAAGCACCGCACCCATACCAAGCATCGTCATAATCGTCCCTAGTTTCATGGTTTGTTCCTTTTTTATCTACGCCTTTAATATAAATAAATGCGCAAATCCCGCAAAATACCATTTTTTCATGCTCAGTATGCGCGAAACGCATAGTGAAAACGACAAAATTCCGTTTCTTTTCCATTTTGTCATTTTATGACACTCTAAAAATATATTTTTGCACCACTTGCACCAGCACGAGGAAAAATGTATATTGACTATAGTTCAATTCAACA
>NZ_CALEFV010000044.1 GCF_937877005.1 uncultured Fibrobacter sp.
GCCGCAAATGCCCCACATAGAGGAAATGTTGATTATGTTTCCTTTGCCTGCCTTCGCCATATCAAGTGCAAATACCTGCGTGGTCAGCACTGCGGCGGTTACGTTCAGATCGAAAACAAAGCGGAAGCCGTCTGCGGAGAGGTTGAAGAAGTTCTTTCCGTCAAGCTTTTCAAGGCTCTCGGGGTTGAAGGTTTCGTCATCCGTGGTCGCTCTGGGATTGTTTCCGCCCGCGCCGTTGATCAGAATGTCGCAAGGACCGAAGGCCTTGTCAACCTCTACCTTTGCCGCCTCGATGCTTTTGGGGAAAAGTTCGTTGTTCTTGTACTGCGTGTTCTGCAAAAAGTCCAGTTGCGAGGGGTAGTACAAGTGCGTCGCCTCGACTGCGGCGTACTGCAACACGACCTCGTCCATCCCGAGCGCGTGCAGGCGCTGGTGCATGTGCGTGATGGAATCCTGCGACTGATAAGCCGTCGTCCAGCCCGCATCGAAAACACCGTTCAAGCCCGAGGAATTTGCGCCCGGCACCTCCGCGGCGTATGCTGTTTGAACCGCACCGACGAACAGCCCAACAACAAGCGAAACCACTCCGCACAAGAGCGCGTGGAGTGGTTTCCGGAATGTTAGCCGAGAAAAGAACATACTAGAAATATATAATTTTTACGAAAAAATCCGTTTGATGTTATTCACGCAAACAGTTCATCCTTCGTGACAACCCCTTGTGCAATGTCGGAATACATTCCTTGCGAAAGACCTTCACTAGCAATCATTGTAATCCAAGGTGAATGGCGAAGTCCCGTTTCCTTGGAAAACGCCTCCCTGCGATTCAGCAACTTTTGGTATTCGTCCTTGTCAATAGAATAAGGTGTCTGGCTGTATTTGATTTCGCAAAGGTTGACGATTTTGTCCGCTCGTTCAATGACGAGGTCAATTTGAGCTCCCGGTGTAGAACTTTTACTGCGCCAAGCGTAGCTGATTGTTGAAATGCCGTCGATTCGCAAAGCCTTTTTGATTTGCAGAATGTGCGACATGCAGATACGTTCAAACGACAGGCCCATCCAGGTATTGATTTCCGGAGCGTTGATGTGGTGCTGCCAATAATTGTTTTCCAGTTCGGCCTTTTGGATAAATGTCAACCAGAAAATGCAAAAGAAATCCGCCAGTTGAAAAACGAAATCATTTTTCTTGATTTTCTTTTCGCGGACGGGAATCTTGCGCAGCAGGTCACAATGCACAAGGTCGTCTAGCTTTTTGCCGAGGAATGCGTTGTTCGAAACCTTGAGTGATTCGGCGAGTTCCTTACGAGTTACGCCGTGCTTGCTTTCGCAAAGTTTCTTGACAATTTCAATGTAGCCTTCTGGACGATTGTAAAGTGTTGCAAAAAGACGCTTGAACTCACGGCGCATTTTTTCATCGGGACCGAAGAAAAGTCTGTCGATATTCTGCGTAAAGCTTTCCTTAGGAGAGAGAAGGCTCAAGTAGTAAGGTATGCCTCCGAACGCCATGTAGGCCTGCAATACGATATCGCGATTCCACTGAAATCCGTTTTCATTAAAGTACTCTTCGGTTTCTTTTAAGCAGAACGGATGAACGTGAATCTCTTGCGTGATGCGATCGTGAAGGCCGCCTTTGCTATCGACAATATTTGTAATCATCC
>NZ_CALEFV010000045.1 GCF_937877005.1 uncultured Fibrobacter sp.
GAAGTAAAAGTGAATTCAACATTAAACAAAAAGCGGCCTGCGAATTGCGGGCCGCTTTCTCACGCCAGCGTATAGCTTTTATCCAGCAATTTCTTGATTTCGGTTAGCGGCACTGTTCCATCAAGGAGGACGGATACCCAGCTTTTCTTGTTCATGTGGTATGCGGGGAGGTAGCCGGGCTTTTTCAGGAGTCCCGGCAATTCCTTCGGGACTATCTTGAAGTTCGCTACTTCGATAATCTCGTCGCCCTTGAGGCCAACTTTTGATTTTTCGACAGTCCCCAATAGGCAATACCATTTCTTGTTTTCGTGCTTGCGGATGGCGGCGAATTGCGGAAACCGTTCCCACAGATATTCGGGCTTGTCTCCGTATTTTTGCTCCGCGTAGCCGATCAGGTCGTTTGCTGATTTCCTTTTAAAAATCTGCGTCTCGAAACATTCGCTGATGAAATTATCCGTAATAGCGGAAACTTCTTTGCGGATGCGGCCCACGAGGGCCCCCTGCACTGACAGCACCGAAAACAGTAGGTATTCTTCGCCGGAATCGTTATCGAATACCTTGACGGAAACCTTCTTGCCTCGTCCCACTCTGATTTCAAGACGGAACTGTCCGCCAAGTATTTCGCGGACGAGCGCATAGTTTGGCCCTTCCTTCGTGAACCCGAAAGGAACGAGTTTCTTGACAAGAAGTTTCTTGCCGTTGAATTGTTCTTCGATGCCTGTCACAAACGAAAAGATAGATAAAATTATTTACGGCTCAGTTGGAAATTGCGACTTCCCGGCGGGCGTCGCGGTACTTGTGCAGGCCTAGCATCACGCGGCGGGCAATCGGCTGCGCAATCAAGATTTCTACCGCGAGCGAAATGGCGAAATTACGAGGCCACTTGTAAAAGAAGTTTACCAGCGGCTCCATTGTAATTTCGCGGTTTCCGACCCAGGTGCCTACAATCGTCAAGATGATGGACATCAGGAAAACCGTGCACATGATGTTGAGTGTAATCACTGCGTGGAAGCTGTCGCCTTTCTGCGTGAGCCTTGAAGTCAGGAACGCCGCAGGCTTATATGTGACAAGCACCGTCGCGATGACGCACGGCCAGAGAATCGGCATAATCGGGAATACGTGCGCCCAGCTTTCCATGCTAAAGCCCATCTCGAAACAGGTGATGAGCGGTGCGATGATGTTCATCGAGATAATCGAAAGTGTCACGAGAAAAAGGGTGAATTCGCGTTTGCCGCGCGGGAGTTTCATGTAAAAGTCCATTTTAACCTCTTTTGTTGCGGGCCCTGCGCAATAAAAAAGGCGCAAAACCCTGATGTTTGAGTTTCACGCTGAACCATTATACGCAATGAAATTTCGTGCCCATAAATAAAAATTTTTTTTGCCTTTGTCAAGAACTTGCCAACGGAAAAATTTTTTCCTAAATTCGCTTGCGAAATCAACGTGTAGCGGTCCCGCATAAGTCCAGTTGTAAGGCTTTGCGGGCTTTTTTTATGGCGATTCTATGCAGCTTCGCCAAGAGGAATTTATGAGCGGAAAACAGAAATTCACTTTCCTTATGCTGTTGCTTGGCTTGCTTTCGGCGTTTGGCCCCTTCGTGACGGACCTTTACTTGCCGGCCCTCCCGAGCCTTGCCGACTACTTTGCGGCAAGCCCCTCGATGGCGCAACTGAGCCTCACCATGAGCATGCTCGGACTTTCGGTGGGGCAGCTCTTTGTAGGCCCGCTGAGCGACAAGTACGGCCGCAAAAAGTTGTTGCTAGTTTGTCTGTTGCTTTTTGTTTGCGGGACTGTCGCCTGCATTGTCGCGCCGAACATCGTAACCTTCAACGTGTTTCGTTTGTTGCAGGGCATGGCGGCGTCCGGCGGCATCGTGATAGCACGTTCTATTTCGGCGGATTCCTACCGTGGTCCCGTCCTCACCAAGTTCCTTGCCATGGTGAGTGCTGTGAACGGAGTCGCCCCGATTATAGCCCCCGTGCTGGGCGGTTTCTTGCTGAATTTCATGAGCTGGAAGGGGACATTCGCGGTATTGCTCCTGTATGGAGCGCTGTTGCTCTTTATGTCAGGGAAATTCCAGGAATCGCTCCCGATAAAGCGCCGCAGCAAAAAATCCGTCTTGGCAAGCTTTAGCTTATATGCAAAAGTATTCAAGAACCACACCTACGTATTGTATTTTCTGGTATGTACCTTCCCGATGATTATCTTGTTCGGGTATATCGCCTCTTCGCCCTTTATTTACCAAAAAATCTACGGCCTTTCGCCTGTGGGTTTCAGCCTCTGCTTTGCGTTGAACGCGTTGTTCACGGCGTTCGGTTGTGCGCTTTCGGGCAAGGTCGGCAACGAATACAAGGCCTTGAAAATCGCTGGCGTGGGAATGTTCGTTTTCGCAATTGCTGTTGCTGCCGCACTCATGACGCACGCTTTACTCCCGCTTCTGCAGGTCGCCTTTATGGGGCTTACGTTCATGTTCGGCATGAGTCAGCCCCCGGCAAACGCATTGGCATTGAATGCGGAACGCGCAAATGCAGGCACCGCAGCCGCGGCCATCGGGGCCTCAGGATTCCTGATGGGTGGAATCGTCTCTCCGCTGGTCGGCATGGGGGACATTGCCACAAGTGCATCAATCGTGCTTCTTGTGGGTGCTGTTTTGACGCTTGGATCGGTATTAGTAATAAGGTCTGGGCGATAATTTTTTACGCTCGGCGATCTCCCATGAGCCTTGCCATGGTAAAACAACTGTCGCCCATCTTTTCGATTTTCCGTACGATGTCGATGTAAAGGAGTTCCGCCTTGACGTTGTTCCCTTCTTCGAGTCGTTTGCGCGCCACCTTCTTGAGTGCGGTCCGTTCGTTGTCGATGCGCTCTTCCAGGTCTCGGGCCGTGGCAAACTGTTCGGCAGAAAGTTCGCCGTCCATCGTGCCCAGGTGGCTGTGCACAAGGTTCAGCAACTGCTGTACAAGCCCGATGTAGGGGAAAAGCCGTTCCCTGTCTTCGGGGAGTATAGACAAATTCTTTTCGGCCACGCGCTTGATGAACAGCGCCACGGTAAGGCACTCGTCCGAGAGGGCTTCCAGTTCCGTGACAATGGAGAGCATGGAGTTGATGTCGTTCATCTGGAATTCAAGCAGGTTCAGTTTTTGACACTTCAAGAGGTACGATGTCAGTTGTTCCTGCATCTGGTCCAGGTAGCCTTCTTCCTTTTCTAGCCAGTCGTAGTGGTTTTCGACAAATTCCTTCGGGTCTCCGGCAAGGCCGTTCTGGATGCGGGTGAACATTTCCACCGTGTTGTCGGCCATGTTCTGGATTTCCTTTCGCACCGAAACCAGCGGGATGGTCGCTGATTCGTGGGCGGCGAGATCCGGGAACGGGAAGGTGTAAACGGCAGGAATCTCTTCGGGGAAATCCTTGATGATTTTTTTCGTAAGCCTTGCCACCTGCGTCGTGAAGGGGAGGAACAGGAGTGTTCCGGTCACGTTGAAAATCGTATGGAGCATGGCGATGTGGTAGGTGATGGCAACTTCGGCACGACCCGGAGTAATAAAGTCGACGATTATGGTAAGCTGTTTCAGGAATATCAGGGCGAGTACGGCCGTGACGCTATTGAAAATCACGTGGACCAGGGCCGTGCGGCGCGCGTTGTCCTTTGAACCGAAGGCCGCCATGATGGAATCCACCGTGGAGCCGATGTTGCTCCCGATGACAAGTGCCGCAGAAAATTCCCAGGTCAAAAGACCGTTGTACGCCATGGTGATGACGATTGCCGTCATGGCGGAAGACGAATGGATGAGTGCCGTTACGGCGATGCCGATAGCGACCGCAATGGGGAAACTCCAGAATCCCAAATCCTGGACTCGCCCCAGGAAGGACATGTTTTCCGCGTTCAGCGAAACCGCTTCGGAAAGCCACCCCAGCGCAACAAACATCAGGGAAAATCCCATGACGGCATGCCCGAGGTTTTCTTTCCTGAATTTCTTGAGCACAGTCAGCAGGTAGCCGATGCCGAAAATCGGCACTGCTAGGGCGGAAATCTTGAAATCGAACCCGAACAGGGCCACAATCCAGGCGGTAATCGTGGTACCGATGTTTGCACCGAAAATGACCGCCACGGACTGTTCCAGGGTAAGCAGGCTTGCGTTCACGAAGGAGACCACCATCACCGTCGTCGCGCCCGATGACTGGACGAGCATGGTCAGGGCGCAGCCGGTAAACAGACCGAAGAATCGGTTGCGGGTCATGAAGGAGAGTGCTTTTTGCAGTTTTTCGCCGGCGGATTTCTGAATGCCGTCGCTAAGGAGTTTCATCCCGAAAAGAAGGACGCAAAGGCTTCCAAGAATATTGAAAACCATTCCGAGAATTGTAGTCATAAGCCTCGTAAAGGGGTTGTTGGACTTATTCCAAAAATAGCAATTACGATTCTTACATTAAACATATTTAATTCTTCGTTATCGAAATGCAAGCCCAATTATTTATATTGTGTATATGCGAAGCTTTGTCCTTGTAGCGTTGTTCTTTCTCGTGGCCTGCAGCGATGCCGCGAGCCATTCGTCGCAGCCTGAAGCCCAAACGGAGGCTACCGTGAAACTCAAAATCCATGTGAACGATACCGCCTTCACGGCAACGCTCGAAGAAAATTCCTCCGCCAAGGCCTTCGCCGAATTCCTTGCGCAGGGCGATATGACGCTCGACATGCACGACTACGGCAGCTTCGAGAAGGTGGCCGACTTGCCGCGCAGTTTCCCGCGTAACGACAAGCAAATCGACACCGACGCAGGCGACATCATCCTTTACCAGGGCAACTCCATCACCATCTACTACGACAAGAATTCCTGGAACTTCACGCGCCTGGCCCGTATCGACAACGTGAACAAGAAACGCCTCCAGCAGATCCTCGGCAAAGGGAACGTGAGGGCGACATTCTCGGTGGAATAAACGTATATTTCCTTCGGGAAGACGATGACGCGTTTGCTGACGAAATTCAGAACACATTTTACGCTTGTGCTGTTCACGGCATTCGCAAGTTTCGCGCATGCTGAAACGCCCACGATTGATTCGACAATTACGGATTCCGCAGCCGTCGATAGCGCTCAAAAGCTTTCTCCGCTCGATCACCTGGGCCATAACATGTTGCTGAGTGCGTTCGGCTGGCCGCTCGGGTTCCACATGCTCGGCGGAGCGCTCACGTACAAGTTCTCGATGGAAAATAACGATTTGATGGTGGCGCGTTTTGCGGCCCGTCAGGACCAGTTGGCGTACGGCATCGCGTTCACTCCCGGCATGATGATGGGGACATTTTTCCCGATTCTTGTTCCGGGGTACATGTACTTCATTAGCGACAACCGCGCGCTGAACAACACCGGCGCCGTCGCCGTGCAGGCTACCGCCGTGGCGTTCCTCTACAACAACATCCTCAAGGCGATTTCGGCACGCGAACACCCCGACGCAGAACTCAACAGCGGCGAGCGTTCCCGCGATTTCAAGTGGGGGTTCTTCAGGCGCGGAGTCTTTTACGGCTGGCCCTCGGGGCATTCCATGACCAACGCGGCCATGGCCATGAGCATCGCAAGCTACAACCGCGACAAGCCCCTCGTCGTGGCGGGCTGCGCCCTGTATGCGGGCTACATCGCGACAAGCATGGTGCTCGGCGCAAAAGGGGAGGCCCACTGGTTCTCCGACGCCGTCGCGGGCACACTGATGGGGGCCTCCATCGGCTGGTATATCGGCAGCGTGTTCTACAAGGAAAAGGTCGGCGAAAAGCAGACCCCGCCCAAGGTCACCATTGCCCCGCTCTTTTACAGCGACACCAAAGGCGCCGTGCTCAGCGTGAGAATTTAAGTTTTCACTATGCGTTACACGCATACTGAGCATGAAAATTAAGCATTTTGTGCATACTCCGAAACTATTTATATTATATGCGAAACATTTCGGAGTGGCAAAATGAAACTCAAGTTTTTAACATTGTTTTCAATCCTTGCGCTCGCTGCGAGCGTGTTTGCGGAGAGTGCCATGAGCAACATTACGGTAAACCTGCGCTATACGGGTAAGAACGGGGCGGCAAAGAAGTTCGCCGAAGAGATGGTTTCTAGCGGGACTGTGGCGAAAATCCGTGCCGAGAAGGGCAACATCCGCTACGAATATTTCCAGTCGCTGGACGATCCCGAGACCATCTTGCTGATTGACGCGTGGGAAAGCCAGGCCGCCATCGACGTGCACCATGCTTCGCCCATGATGAAGACGATTGCGAAACTCCGCGACAAGTACGACTTGAAAATGACTGTCGAACGCTACACGCCCGACAACACCATGCCCAAGGCCGACGAAAAGTTCATCAGGAAATAGTCCGATGAAATCGCCCGCGCGCTGTTTGTCGATAAGGCGTCCAGCGGGAAATAGTTACCGACCGGTTGCGGTTAGATAAGCGCAGATGGCGGTGTAGTAGCCGGTTACAGCTTCGGTGTAGCTGTCGCTTGCCTGCTGTCGCAATGTCTCGGCTTCGAGCAGGTTGCTCAGGGTTGCCGTGCCAGCGTTGTAGAATTCCCGCTGCATCCGCAAGTTTTCTTCGGCCTGGGTAACGGCATCCTTGCTGATTTCAATCTGCCTAAAGGATTCCTCGAGCGTATTCCACTTGGCATCGATATCCACCTTGATAAGGTTCTTGTTCTCGGCTTCGTCAATCGCCGCCTTTTGCGCCTTCAGGTCGTATTTTGCCGTAGAATAGCTGTTGCCCCACCAGTCCGAAATGGGGACCGTCACCGATGCAAACAAAATCCCGTTTACGGCATCGTCGTCCAGCAGATTCTGGTACAGCAGACTCGCGCCTACCGCCACGGTGGGGAGAACTTTTCCCCTTTCCATGGAACGTTCTTTTTCGGCAACCTCGCGGTTTACAGCAAGCAGCTTGCTTTCGACCCTGCGTTCCACAGCCTCGTCGGCGGATATCCTGTATTCTTCGGGTGGATTGATTTTATCGAGAGAGGTTTCGGCCAGGTCGAATTCGCTGTCGTCCAGGTTCATTTGCCGTGCCAGCATGAGCTTTGCGACCGATATCCCATTTTCTACCTTGAGGCGATTGCTTTCGATTTTTTTCTTTTCGAGGTCCACACGGAGCAGGTCGTTTTTGACGGCGACTCCCGCCTCTACAGCAACTTGTACATCGGCCCGGATGGCATCTACCTGTTTTTCGGCCTCGGCGATGGTCTTCATCTTTTCCTTGAGCGAAACGATAAGCCAGTAGTAGGTTTCCGTGTTCTTGCGGACTTCGGTTTCTGCAAGGTGTTCCTGTAACTTGGCTGCCTTTGTGCCGATTTTTGCCAGCTGGTTCCCGTTGTGGATTTGCCCGCCTGCAAATATGGGCTGGATCAAAGTCAGGTGCCCGACAATTCCCTTATCCAACATTCCCATGCTATAGGTAGTCGGAATCCCTGCAAGCATGGTAGGGTCAAGTCCCATTTGCATCATGGTCGGTGCAAATTGTTGCCCGATGCCTTCAACTTCGGCGGACACGTCTATCTCTTTTTTTACTAGGTAATCATTTGCCATGAACGCGAAACCGCCTGCAAAGACCTTCGGAAAATATGCCGGAAAGGCGCTGCCTTCGGTTTCTTCTGCCATCTGGCGGTTCACCTTGGCGCTCTTGAGGGTCGCGTTGTTTTCGCGCGCAATACGCAAACAGTCCTCGAGTGTATAAATGTCAGCCGCCAGCAAAGTAGAATGCAAGCCTAAAATAAAAGTCGCTATTTTAATATGCAATTTATTCATGAAACCTTCCAGTAGAGAACCGGTAATACCGTGAGAATAAGACACATGGTAATGAGTGTTCCAAAACAAATTACCACGCCCATCGGCATCCATAGGGAACTCCCGCTCATAATCATCGGAATCACTCCCACCGAAGCTGCAGCCGAAGTCAAGAATATTGGACGCATACGCCTAAGTGCCGAGTTAAAAATTGCCGTCTGAGCGTCGCAATGTTCTTCGTGCTTGAGTTCTTCGGCATAGTCAATCATGATAATGCCGTTACGTACCATAATTCCAAGCAAACTCACAATGCCCAAAACGCATGTCACGCTAAAATCAAGATTCGCGATAGCCATGGACATTCCCGTACCAAATGCACAAAGCGAAAGTGAACCAACAAGCAAAACAGCTGTTGAAACTTTCTTGAAATGCCATAGCAGAATAAAGAAGATGATGATTACCGCAGCCGCCAACGAAGTGATAATACGCGGCATCTGTATATTCACAATCTCTCCCTCTCCTCCGATTTCAACGCCGACATTTTCTGTCTTGGCAATTTCACGAACTTTCTGCAAATAATCCCTTGCCGCACTATTTGCACTTTTACCGTATGCAAGTTCTGCTGAAACCGTCACCACCGGAAACCCGTTACGACGCGTCCGTTCTCCGTCGTAGAAAGCGGGCTCTAAATCTGCAATTTGTCGCAGCGGGACATTTCCAAGCCCTCCAAATGTTGAAACCTTCTCGTTTGCCAGTGTTGCAACATCGGCACTACCGGCATTTGTCCCCTTCAACACCACGGGAATATTGCGGTCGCCCTCCCATAGGCTCGCTACAGGAATGCCGCCGCTGTATCGTGCAGAAAGGAGCGACTGCGCAATCATCTGGTTTATGCCCAGTTTCGATGCTTCCTCTTTCAACTTGACTTCGACACTATTCAGTGGTTCCTTGAGGCTAGTGCGCACCATGTAGAAATCTGGAATGGAGCGCAGATAGTCTGCAATCTTATTGGCGGCGCGCTTAATCTCTACTTCAGATTCTCCCGTCAGGCGATACTCAATCGGCGACATCGCATCGCTATAGCTCAACTGCTTAAAGCGCACATAAGCATCGGTAAAATGTTCCGCATAAGCTTGAGCATATTGCTCAATGATTTCATCCGTCGCCTTGACACCCGTCGTATTCACGATAAACTGTGCAAAGTTCGTCCCACCGAATTGCGGAGCGTATGTCAAGTGGAATCGCGGCGAAGACATTCCCATGAAACAGGTTATGGACTTGATTCTCGTGTCGTGTTCGAGTATTCGCTTCATGCTGTCGGCTACCGCAGAAGTTCTTTCAATGGATGTCCCTGTAGGCAAGAATATCTCGACAGAGAATTGATTTCGTTGTGCAATCGGCAGTAACCGAATGGGGCGCTCCCAAATGGCGACAGCTCCGACAACAACGCACACGATGGCAATTACAACAATCGTTTTCGGGAATTTGAAACAGACCTTAAGAACCTTTTTGTAAACGGCATTGGATACCGATTCAAAATTAAACTTGCACTGTTTACGCTTATGCGGTTTTAAGAAAGCGAACTGCAAGTATGGCACCACCAAAACGGCCACCCCAAGAGACACCATCAGGACTATCGTCATCGCCCACGGGAAAGATTGCAGGAATTCGTTGAACATTCCCTTCATAAAGATTAGGAACGGAAAAAACGTAATGCTAATCGCAAGTGTCGCCGAAAAGATGGACTTGAAAAAATGCGAAGCGCTATTTGCCGCAGCACGCCAACGGGGTACTCCTTCGGCAATCTTTTCCTGATAATCGTCCAGAATCACGATAGAATTATCGACAATCATTCCGAGTGTCAAAATCAAAACCGCAAGCGTCACCGTATTCAGTTCAATGCCGAATCCGTAGAAAATTCCAAGAGCGATAAAGATGCTCACGGGAATTGTTCCCGCTGCCACCAAGGCCACGCGGAAAGGCTGCAACAACATCACTACAATTACCACCGAAATAATGGCTATCAGCAATTCCTTGAGAAAGTCCCGAATACTCACGGCAACGACTTCCGTCTGGTCTGTCACACGCCTCATCTTGACTTCTTCGGGTAATTCATTTTCAAAATCGCGCAGCACCGATTCAATTTCCTTACCCATTTTCACGATGTTGTAATCGGAACGCATCTCAATACTCAACACAACGCACTTGTGACCGTTCTGCTCTATGTACGAATCCGGCTTCGGGTATTCACGCACTACATCGGCTACATCCTCAAGCCGTACAACGCCACCATCGGGCGAACTAAATACAATCGTTTCCTGAATGTCACGAATATTTTCTATCCCGCTTTTCACATAAATCGGGCGGTTAACCTTACCATCCTTGATATATCCCGAGACATTGACAAGTCCTTGCCCGGCAAGCATCATCATCGTAGATTTATAGCCAAGGCCGTACTGCGAAAGTTTCTCGTTATCTAGGTAAATGGAGATTTGTTCTTTTTGTTCACCAAAACGACTGATTCGACCGACGCTTTCAAGTGTACGCAATTTGTCCGTTAAGCGGTCGAGATATTCAGACATCTCGCGATAGGTTTTATTTTCACTTTCAAGCGTCAAAAGAATCGCCGATGCATCGCCAAAATCGTCCATGACCAAAACGGCAATGACCCCGGCAGGTAAGCTATTCTTAAAAACTTGTACACCGTGCTTGAACTTGCTCCAGAAGGCATCCTTGTCATGGACATTGTCATCAAGAGTCACCTGGACAATTGCAAGTCCGTCTCGCGTCGTAGATGTCGTCTTTTTCTTGTCAACTTCGGCGTAAGTAAAAATAAAGTCTTCGAGCGGCTTGGTGGCGCGATTCTCGACCTCATCCACATTCGCTCCCGGGTACGCCGCAACCACGATGCCCTGACGCACCGTGAAACTCGGAAATTCGTTCTTTCGGACTTGTTCTAGACCATACGCGCCGAATGCAACGAGAATGGCGCAAATCAGGAATACGATTGCGCGATAACGCATTGCGGTTTCAAAAAAGGAACGCTTTTTCATTTTGAGACAATCTCCACGCGAGTACCCCGTCCCACCTTTTGTATCCCGCTTACGATAACGGTATCGCCGGGCTCTATTCCCTGCACCAGGACATCATTTCCGGAAACATCGACGCTCAGTTGAACTTTGACATCGCGGCGATCCGCATGCCCGCCGGAAACAACCCACACAAATTTCCGGTTCCTTTCGTCAAGCATCACTGCCGCTGTCGGAAGAACAACACCCGACAAGGAATCACGCCTTTCAAGACTAATCTCGGCCAGCATTCCCGGTAAAAGTTCTCCGCTCTTGTTTATGATTTCCGCCTCAATTTCGTAATTGCGCGAAAGCGGATTGGCTGAAATACCCTTGTTCGATATTTTCCCGTCAAAAACCTTGTTCCCTAACGCACCCACTTGGATTCGAACCTTGTCTCCTACGCGGATGGAACCGATTTCTTTCTCGGGAACGAACGCGCGTGCCTTAACTTTTGCTATATCGACAATCTTGAATACAGGGACGCCAGGGAGCACGTTCTGCCCGACTTCTAGCGACTTGCCCGAGACTACTCCCATCGCAGGAGCATGGAGCTTGCAATCGTCAAGCGCCTTCTGCGCAAGTTTTTCCGATGCGATTGCCTGCTTATATTTGCTTTCCACTTCCATCCACTGGATTTCGGAAATGCTCTTGTTCTGGTAAAGTTTTTCCATGCGACGGTGCGCATCTTCGGCCTGGTTTTTCAAAGCCGATACGATTTCTAGCGCATTCTTCGCAGAAGTTTCGTCGAGCGTCGCCACCAAATCGCCCTTATCTACCTTCTTGCCTTCGGTAACATTTACCGACTTTACCATCCCCGGCGAAGAAAAACTCACGACCGTCGCCGCAATCTCTGCGATAGAACCCGCATAGCGATGCGAGAGTCCCGCATTCGTAACTTGAGCAACAATAGTTTCTACTTTGACTTTTTTCGCCCCCTTGTCCGCAACATTCTTGTTGTGCGTGGCAATCGCTTCGTTTTCACAAGCGCAGAAAATCAATGACAAAATCGGCAATATAAATAGTTTCGTATTCATACTCCAAAATTATCTATCATGCAAAGGTTTTTTTAGGTCGAAAATTCGTCACAATCGGATATATTTACCATAAATTTCATTATTTTTGACAAATTTACCACAAAAAAAGAAATTTCTACCATTTAAAAATTTCATTATTATTTATTTTATAGACATGAACAGGCATCTCAAAAAAGCAAGCGATATCAAAACAGCAGATCTTTCCCTACTGGAAATTTTGAAACAGGTAAACCTGGTTCCAGGAAAGATTGGCGTATTCGATAACATCGACGAATTGGATCTGTCGGGCTATTTTGACCTGCAAGGAATCATTCTGATACTGATAGAAAAAGGCTCCTGCCTGCTCGAAGTCAACATGACCACATACGAATTGGAAAAGGGGGGCGTTTTCGTCGCTTTTCCTGGTCAAATCATCCATAAGCTTCAAATAAGCAAAGACTTCAAGCCACTATGCATCGCCTGTTCCATCGACATGATGAACGACTTGGCATCGCAAGTCAAGGACAGCCTGCAACTTATTCAAATGATAAAGCAATCACCCTACCAGCAAAAAGAAAAAGAAGAATTCGAACAGCTAAAGAAGTCTTTCAAGCACCTACAAGAAAAAATCGAAATAACCAAAAAAAATCAGCACCGCTACCAAATCATCAAGAACCTTGTATTGTCCATCGCCTTTGAGTGCTTTGATTTCTTAATCGGGAAGTGCCTCGTGCATCAGGGAGGCAATCGCAAGAAATCCCTATTCAACGCCTTTTTGCGAAATGTCGAAGAGCGTCACCGTAAGGAACACAGCGTCAAGTATTATGCCGACGAGCTTTTTGTAACCCCGAAATACCTTTCGACGGTGATAGACGAGATGAGCGGCAAGGGCGCAAAACAATGGATAGACGAATACATCGCCCTCGATGCCAAGGTCCTTTTGCAGTCCACTCAGATGGATATCCAGGAAATTTCGGATGAACTGAATTTCCCCGACGTGAGCTTTTTCGGCAAGTTCTTCAAGCGTATGACAGGCATGTCACCCAAGGCTTTTAGGATGAAGAGCTAGCAAAGATCATTTTTTTTACCTGAATAGCGGAACAATTTCGCCGTGTTTTGGGACATAGAATGCCGTGTCGGGAATGCCCAGTTCTTTTCTGGCTCTTGCGAGATCCTTCGGCGGGTCTTCGAGCCTGTCGTAAACAAAACCGAAGGTTCCCCAGTGCATGGCAAGGCTCAACTTTGATTTGGTTAGCAGATGTAACTGTGCTGCTTGCCGTGGGCTTGCGTGTACGCGGGTGTAGCGGCTGGGCTTGTAGCTGCCTATGGGAAGGAAACTCACATCGATGGGGGCGAATCTTTCTGCGATTTTCTTGTAGTATGACCCGTCACCCATGGCAAGGTCGCCCCCGAACCACATTTTTGTTGTATGCAGGGAATCTCCCGTCGGGCGTTCCAGAATCCACCCGCCCCATAGTGTTGATTTTGCGCTAGAGGCGAATATTCCGCGACGGCTCGTATGGTGCGCCGGTACGAACGTGGGTTTCAGGGGGCCCGCTACAGCCGATTCCCACCAATCCAGCTCTATTATATTTTTTGAGGGTATTCCCCAACTTTCAAGAATTGCTGCCACCTTCAATGGAACGGCGAATTTCACATTGTTCCATCGATTGAATATTTTCACGATGCTTGTGCGGTCCAAATGGTCGTAATGGTCGTGGCTTACGATTACCAGATTTACATTGGGCAGGCTATCTAGAGACCTGCCGGGAGGGGTTCCTCGTTTAGGTCCAACAAGTTGAATGGGTGAGGAGTATGTACTGAACATCGGGTCGGTCAAAATTCCGTAACCGCGCCACAGTATATAGTAGGTACTGTGTCCAATCCATGCGGCCGAACTTGCCGTTGAATCTTGCCAGAGTTCTTCGTTACCGCGGACTATCGGTAACCTGTACATACGCGTACGAAACTTGGGGACAAGCGAGTCTGCTTCCATGGTATCGCGAATGGGCGGGCAGCTGTCGTCCGTATTCTCGAAATGTCCGTTAGGCAGGTGGTGCCGTGGCAGGGGCGCTGTATTATGGGAAATTTCGACCGAAGAACAGGCGAAAAGTACCAGTACAGGGAATGCTGCAAATAAGGCTTTAAGCGGGAAGCGCATTTTACCAACATACAATTTTGAACACGAAAAATCAAGAAGCGTATGTATGCTTTATCCCTTGGTTTTGTTGCTCTGTCAGAAAGTTGCGAATATGCCCTTTTTAAATGATGGGGTAATTCTTAAAGTTGCGCCGTCACGCGCCCGACACAACCATTATTCCCAAAGACAGCCTGTTTGGTACCCACGTAAACCCGCTTATAGTCGGGACCGAAGTGCTCGGGCTCAACGCCTTTTCGTGGTACCTGAATTTCCACCTGCTAGGGAGTTGACGCCAGAGTCACCTTGAAAAATTCCACGTTCATTTCGCGGTCGGCGAGCGGCACAATTTTGCGGTCCTTGGGAATTTCGTAATCGAACTTGTGGTCCGAAACGAAGGTCAACAGCGAAGACTGTTCGATGAGCTTTGAAATGCCCTTCACGCTGTCGTGCTTGATGAAGGTGACATCGGGAATCTTCTTGCGCTTGACCTGCTCCCAGAACCCTACGTTGCTGCGCTGGATGATGGTCTCGCCCTTGAGTTCACGGAGCCGGATGGACTTGCGCTTGGCAAGTGGGTGCTTTTGGGGGAGCGCAATCGAGAGCCGCTCCTGCATGTATTTTTCGGCACGGTATTTCTTTGCGCGTGGGGCCTTGAGCGTGATGCCGATATCCGCCGAGCCCTCGTTCAAAGCCTTCAGCACGCCCGCCTCGTTGTCGATAATCTCGTAAGTGACTTGCGCACCGGGGTATTTCTCCTGCAGTTCCTGCACCATCCGCATGGCGGGGAGAATGGCGACCGACGCGATGGAGAACGTGCGCGTACCCGCCCCTTGCGGGCTCACCTTTTCCATCATCTCGCCTTGCAAGTCCATGATGCGCTTTGCGTATTCGGCGACCGTGCGTCCCTTCTCGTTCAGCTCGATGCGGTTCTTTTTGCGCTCGAAAAGTGGAGCGCCGATTTCGTCTTCCAGTTTTTTGAACGCGCGGCTCACCGCCGGTTGCGAAGTGTAGAGCTTGTCCGCAACGGCAGAAAGGGTCCCGTATTCCAGGAACCCGGCCAGCAATCGCAAAATGTAGGTCTCGACAAACATAAAAAGCCCCTTTTGGGGGAGAATATAATAAATCCGCTATGCGTCAAGTGAATAGTGGGCATAAAAATTTCGCATTACGCGGCAGTCCTGAATTTACTTATATTATAGGCAACCGGTTCAAGAAAAAAAAGGCGGATCCCATGAAAAAAATCACCTTGATTCTTTTATCACTTCTTCTAGGAGTCTCTATGGCAGCAGAAAAGAAAATCCTCGTCGTTTACTATTCCCGCGCCGACGAAAACTATTCCGTCGGGAACATTTCCAAGGGCAATACCGAAATCATTGCCGAGATGATTGCAAAAAAGACGGGCGGCACGCTCCTGCATGTGGAGCCCGCAAAGGAATACCCCAAGGGCTACGACGACTGCATCAACGTGGCCAAGAAGGAACTTGCACAGGACGCACGCCCGGCCATCAAGCCGGTGAACGTGAACCCCGAAGAATTCGACGAAATCTACGTCGGCTATCCGGTGTGGTGGGGCGAAATGCCCATGCCCATGTTCACCTTCTTCGAGAAGTATAACCTGAAGGGCAAGACGATTCACCCGTTCGTGACCCACGAAGGCAGCGGCCTCTCGGGTGTGCTGCGCCTCAAGAAGGTGACCGGCGCGAACGTGACTCCCGGCCTTGCCATCTACGGACACGTGGCCCAGAACGAACGCGACAAGGCCCAAAAAGAAGTGGACAAGTGGGTGAAGTAGGCTGATTGCACTGAATTCTGTAAAAGAAAACTCACGGATCCGAGTGGATTCGGGAGTTTTATGCATTCCCCCTAAAAAGTGGGGAGGGGGGGGGCTTTACAATTTTAAAATTGTATTTTATATTTGTAAGAAAAAGTGGCGAATTGAGGGTGGTGTGCGTATGATTCCACGCGAGTTACAAGAGATTATTAAAAAGAGGGCAAGCCAATTTCCTTTTGTCGCGGTGACGGGGCCGAGGCAATCGGGTAAATCGACCCTTTTGCGAAACATATTCAAAGATTACGATTACGTGTCTTTGGAAGATCTTGACGAACGGGACCTTGCGGAACGGGATCCGCGGGCGTTCATCCGGATGCATCCGGACAAGGTTATCCTGGACGAGGCTCAACGCGTTCCGGGACTGTTTTCGTACTTGCAGACCCACACCGACGAAGTCGGACGGACTGGAATGTATATCTTGAGCGGTTCGCAAAATTTTTTGCTGATGGAAAAATTGGGACAAAGCCTTGCCGGTCGAGTTGCCCTGCTCGATTTACTGCCCTTTTCTCATTCGGAACTAAAGGCGGCCGGGATGCTCCCGCCTTCACTGGACGAGGAAATTTTTACCGGCGGTTACCCCCGTATTTTTGATAAGGAAATTCCACCTACAGATTTTTACCCGAGTTACCTGCGCACTTATGTGGAACGCGATTTGCGTACACTCAAGAATGTGGGAAACTTGAATTTATTCGTAAAATTCTTGAAGTTGTGTGCCGGAAGAATTGGGCAACTGTTAAACGAGTCTTCGCTTGCAAACGAGTGCGGCGTTTCTACACCAACGATAAATTCATGGCTTTCGGTGCTAGAGGCCAGTTTCATACTTTATCGCTTAAGACCTGATTTCCGTAACTTCAACAAGCGGGTTGTAAAGACGCCCAAGCTTTATTTCTACGACACCGGTCTTGCGTGTTCGCTACTTGAAATTGATAGTGCGAGCCAATTAAAATCGCACTTTGCCCGGGGGAGTCTTTTCGAGAATCTGGTCATCAATGAATTTATGAAAAGTTCATTAAATCAGGGTAAAGAACCAAGGCTTTCTTTTTGGAGAGATAATGTCGGACATGAAGTGGACTTGATTCAGGACCTGGGTGGAAAACCCTACGCTTACGAAATCAAGTCGGCGGAAACATTCAACTGGGAGTTCCTCGACAACCTGAATTTTTGGGGAAAAATTTCTGGATATCCCCACGAGCAAAAGGCCGTTCTTTATGCGGGGGCAAAGGAAATGTCGCTGACAGAAGCAAACGTCATCCCTTGGAATAAACTAACTTTTTGACAAGGCCCAGAAAGAAGTCGACAAGTGGGTGAAGTAGTTGAAGTAGGTGGCTTGCGCCTTACTTAGGATTGCTGGTCCTTTTCTTTAATTCAATCAAGTCGAAATACATCAGGCGACTGTTTAAAGGCTTCTCTGTTGCGAGTCCTCGGAATTCGCGTTCCTGTTCTTCGGTGCTGAACAAGAATTTGAACTCATTGTTTTGATAGAACTTGAGGTTCCGTTCCTTGTTGTAGGAATCAACTAGCAGAAAACGGCAACCGGTCTTGTTGAGCGGGTCGACGAACCAAGCCTTTATAAAACTGAGAACGTCGCTCCCCAAATGCTTGCTTTGGAAATTTAGGCTAATTCCAAGTCGTTGTTCCCGCACTTGAATGATTTGCATAGGGCGGCCTTGCCTTGAGTATAGAACCCAAAGCGGCACTTCTGTTGGAGAAAATTCATTACTTAAATTCTCTAAAATCGGCCTTGGAGAGGATGTCTCTGGCTTGTTCAATTTGCTTGGAGAAATCGATGGATCCGCGACGCTTTTCGCTTTCTTCCATCATGAGGTCAAACCTGTCCGACGCTTCGCCGGTCAGTATCGGTACCGATGCGATTGCTAGTGCCATGATGACCTCCATTGTTGAATTGAACTATAGTCAATATACATTTTTCCTCGTGCTGGTGCAAGTGGTGAAACTTGAGTCAATTGGCTTATTTGAGGAAAATGAAGCCTTTTGACCATGCAAGAGCAAAAATATATTTTTAGAGTGTCATAAAATGACAAAATGGAAGAATTTTGCATGCCGCCTTGTTATTTTTTAGGGGTAAATCATTACGACGGTTTTTTATGAAGAATTCATTTGCCAAAAGTTTTGTGGTCTGTGCCCTTACTGGGGTGCTCGGTGTTGCATTTATTGCTTGCGGGGACGACTCCAGCACCTCTCCCGGCAATTTGTCTTAAGAAGCGGGTGCGCTCAAGTCCAAAAGTGGTTGGTTGCCAGATGACGCTCCTTTTGTAAATTTTTGGTGCGCTTGACTCGAATTTAAATTACATTTGAATTGGAAATATAGAGAGTTTTTGCTCTTGTTCTCTAGATGAAATCGGGAAAATTATTTAACTTAACCGGTAATGAATATGGTCGTTCATGAACCCACTATTAAAAAAAACTACAAATCCAATTCATTTGAGATGACTATTGATTCTTTATTTCGATTTTCTATTTGGATGTTTGCGACAATTTTGCTTGTAAGTTGTGCAACAAGTGAAAAAAAATCGGTAGATACTGTTCGCGCTTGTGAGCCTTGCTATATAAAAGGCAAAAGGCGTCATATAGCGGTTCCATGTATGTTAGATTCTCTTGTTTATAAAGAAATATTAGAGACTTTTGATGAAAAAGGACCTCTTGGCACTCCTGTTGATAACGGAGATTATGTTTATAACAATGTATGGTGGATTACGAAAGTATCTTTCGGAGAAATAAAGGAAAAAGATGTAATAGATTCAGGTTATTGCAAATCTAATAACAGCTATGCAGATAGTTTGAGTTTTATAATAGAGGTTGAAAATATGCCGGGAGAATCCTTGATGGGAGAAATTTTGGCTTATCACTACAATTATAGGACTAAAGAGAAAACAGGTATAGTTTATGGTATAAAATAAGAAAATCCATAAACTGAATATTGAAAACACCCCCCCCCCCCACACTTCAATGCCGGGGGGTAGGCACGCCCTGGAACCTGCCGGAACTCATCAAACGCGGGGTCGACATGTTCGACTGCATTCTGCCCGCCAAGAACGCACAGGACGGCCTCGTGTATACCAGCAGGGGAGTGCTCCGTTACAAGAATGCTAAGTTTGCCGATGACAACCGCCCGCTAGACCCGGAATGCGACTGCCATTGCTGCCGGAACTACACTCGCGCCTACGTGCGCCACCTGTTCAAGACCAAGGAACCCCTCGGCTGGACGCTATCGACGTTGCATAACCTGCATTTCTACCTGCACTTGATGCAACAGGCCCGCGACCACATCGAAGCCGGCGATTTCGAGGACTGGTCAGATAAAATAATCCCGCAACTCCAGCAAGAAGCGGAATAAAATCATTAGTTTTACAATATCCGGTAACCGGTTTGCAGGAACAATTTTGAGTTCCAGTCTCGGTCAAAATTTTTCTCGAATCGAACTCCGGCATCAATAAAGAGCTTGTCATAGCGGGTTACGCCTTTACATTGGGGGTAATCGCAAGCAGACTCAGTTTTCTTCAAGATGAATTCTAAGCGAAGTCCCAAATCGTCTTGAAATGTAATACTTTTCTTGTGCCAGCCCTTTGTGATTATCTCGGTCACAAACCGATGCTTGTTTACGATGCCTAGCCACCTTTGGGGTAATACCGGGAAATAAAGAGAACTGTGCC
Source organism: uncultured Fibrobacter sp. (assembly GCF_937877005.1). Taxonomy (GTDB): domain Bacteria; phylum Fibrobacterota; class Fibrobacteria; order Fibrobacterales; family Fibrobacteraceae; genus Fibrobacter. The sequence continues at coordinate 19,461 of NZ_CALEFV010000045.1, forward strand.
AAGCATAATTAACTCCCATAAAAAGTGTGTATCCGATGTCTAATAAAATTGGAGACCCGCCTGCAAAGCCTATACTAAAGGGCACAGCGCTAATAAAGCACCATAACGCTTCGTCAGAAACTCTTTGAATCCGGCCAACTGTTGAAATTTGGAAATGAAGGAAATCCATTCCTATTTCCATGTCGTAGAAGTCAAAAGGGAAAAATGAAATTGTGATCAGGTTCAGGTCGATGGTCGGTGCATTACCATTCAATCCTTGGGCATAGCCTATAAAGAATACGTCTGCTGTAGAAGAATTATGCTTTCCGTAAAAACTGTTTACGCGATACCCATCAGTCTCGCCAAAAACAACTGTAAAAAGAAATAATAAACAAATTAGGACAAATTTTCTCATTTATATTTAATATAAAAAATCCCGGGCAACAAAGTCCGGGATAATTTCTTTGATACTGCTCCTTCGAACCTAACTCAACTAAGGCAACAAGTTGCCAAGTTTCGTATATC
>NZ_CALEFV010000046.1 GCF_937877005.1 uncultured Fibrobacter sp.
CGGCAAGTTCCTGGGTCGCAGCATCAATGAAAGTTGCGAGTCGATTGATCATCGAGACCTTGCCCGAAAAGGACTCCTGCGCCATTTCAAGTTCAAAGGAGTCCCCTCCCCTGCCTTCGCGCATCGAGGCTATCACCAGCGTCACATTGTGCTGGTTCACAAATCCACCCGTTCTCAGAAACTCGCTCGATGTGTAAAAGCCCGAAGTGGACGCAAGGCTCTGCAGCGGGAGCGTTTCACTACTGATTTCTTCTTTGCCCCAAAAGATTCGACGTACTACACAAGAAAACGCCTTGATTATTTCAGGGCTAAACACCCCTACATTACGTCCGTCTTTTCGGACACTTGCAAGAATTGTCCACGGGTCGCCATAAGCAAGGCGCACCTTCACGCCTTCTTCGATATCCGACGACATGACTACGGAACCATCTTCGTTACAGGCTACCGGCGCACGCATGATGTCAATTCCATTGCGCTTGTAGAACAACGGGAATTCCAGCGTGTTGTAAATGAAGTGTTCGTCATTCTGGATATTCAAATAGCGGTGATAGACTTCATAAGCAGGCTCGCCATTCAGTTCATACAGCACCGGCCCCTTCGCTTTTGTCACCACAAATTCACGGCCAAGGGGTTTCCAGCCAATCACATGGGTGGTATAGACAAAGAAGTCTTCGCCCCCCATCAAAAGCACTAGGACTCCCTTTCCTGAATACCCGCCCACATTCGAAAACACGCATGTTTCCGTACTTGTCAGACTCGGATTAATGGCGCCACCGCCAAAAATCGCAATCGAGGGGTCCACATCCTTGAACGCATCGCAAAACGGTGTCATAGAAACACCAAGAGTCGTCAGCTGCAGTTCAACCGCCTTCACCCACGGATTCGCCTTGATTTCTTCTTTAATACTGCCAACCACATCAACGGCATTGTCCGCATCCATCGTATACTGCAGCAATTTTAGCTGAGTCGTAGGATATTCAAAAATCGTACAGACAACGGAAATTTCGGCATTTGATATATGCCCATCCACAATGTTGCCAGCCGTGGAACAACCCATGTAAATGGAATCCGGAAAATTCTGCGAAATGACGTCACAAACCAGGTCTATCTGCCCACGATCCATGGAGTTCGAATAAATCTGGAATACCACATGAGAAAACACTCGTGATTTACACCAGAGACTAATCTTGTCAAGGTCGCGTTTTAACGTAGTGATACTGTGGTAATCGAACTGGAATTGTTTCATGTCTCTGAGATATCCCTATAATATATATCAATATAGAAGATACTACAAAGAAGTGCATTACGTTCGAAAAAAGTTACCCTATTTATTCCAAATTGGAATATTTGTGGTAAAAGTGACTAAATCACGAATTTTTGGATAATTTCGGCAATTCCGCCGTGGTCGTTGTCCGCTTTTGTGACATAGTCGGCCACCGATTTAGCCACATCGGAAGCGTTCGCCATGGCAATTCCTACACCTGCGGCCTCGATCATGGGGCAGTCGTTTTCTTCGTCGCCCACGGCGATGGTATCCGAAAGCGGGACCTTATAAAAATCGGCCATAAAGCGCACCGCGTCTCCCTTGTTGGACTGCATGTGCGAAAATTCGAGCATTTCGGGTTTGCTGAACACGTCAAAGAGCTTGCCCGCCGTGGTCTTGCGCATTTCGGCGCGAAAATCGAGCAGGCTATCGTGATTAAACGGCGTAATGATATTCACCTTGATGGGAGGCTTTACCACCACATTGATGAAATCACCGTAGTAGTCGCGAATATCCTTGACAACCACGTAGTCCATCTTCATCAGCCGGCAATATGTCTTGAGTTGTTCCGTCTCGTATTCCGAAACTACCAGATCGCCGGAATAGGTGTGTGCATGCATACCCGCCTTGTGGGCCGCATCCATAATGAACTTGACCGATTCTACCGGAATGTAGCGCGTCAAAATGGACTGTTCGGTGGAATAATCGTAAATGAGCCCGCCATTGAAACTCACCAGGAAAAAGCCCGGCTTGTCGAAGCCGT
>NZ_CALEFV010000047.1 GCF_937877005.1 uncultured Fibrobacter sp.
CCCGCATCGCGGGGCGCTTTTCTAGCAATCTTTCAAGTGAATGTGTATTTTGTTATCTTTGCTGCGAGAGGTTTATATGAAATTCTTTGTGACAGGTGTGGGTGGCCAGCTGGGCCACGATGTAATGAATGAACTTGCAAAGCGTGGACACATGGGCGTAGGTTCCGACATGGCTCCTGCCTATAGCGGGGTAGCCGACGGTTCTGCCGTGACGACTATGCCCTATGTACAGCTCGACATTACCGACAGCGCCGCAGTTGACAAGGTGCTTTCAGAAATCAAGCCCGATGCGGTGATTCACTGTGCAGCGTGGACGGCGGTGGACATGGCCGAAGACGACGCCAACGTGGCGAAGGTCCGTGCCGTGAATGCCGGCGGCACGCAGAATATTGCCGATGCCTGTCATCACCTGGGCTGCAAGATGACCTATATTAGCACCGACTATGTGTTCAACGGTCAGGGCACGGAACCCTGGCAGCCCGATTGCAAGGATTACAAGCCTCTGAATGTTTACGGCCAGACCAAGCTCGAAGGTGAACTTGCAGTCGCGAATACCCTCAGCAAGTACTTTATTGTGCGAATCGCCTGGGTGTTCGGCCTGAACGGCAAGAATTTTATCAAGACTATGCTGAACGTGGGCAAGACCCACGATACCGTGCGCGTGGTGAACGACCAGATCGGCACTCCGACTTACACGCTGGACCTTTCTCGCCTGCTCATCGACATGAACGAAACCGAAAAGTACGGTTACTACCATGCTACCAACGAAGGCGGATACATCAGCTGGTACGACTTTACTTGCGAAATTTACAAGCAGGCCGGCCTTGCGACCAAGGTGGTTCCGGTGACCACTGCCGAATATGGCTTAAGCAAGGCGGCTCGTCCGTTCAATAGTCGCCTAGACAAGAGCAAGCTCGTTGCAAACGGATTCAAGCCCCTTCCGACTTGGCAAGATGCGCTGGCCCGTTACCTCAAGGAAATCGGAGAATAAACGATGGCGGAAAAAGAAACTTATCGCGAAGTGCTGCCGGGCGAGCTTCCGTGCGAAGTGCCGGAATGCGACGGCGTGATGGTCGTTGACCCCGACAATAGCTACAAGCTGACCTGCGACAAGTGCGGACACATTAAAGAGTGATTGATGATTGATAATTGATGATTTCTCATTATTCATTATCAATTATCCATCATCCATCATCCATTATCAAATGTCTTACTTGAGCTTGAACATTACATACCCGGAGCTTCCTGTTGTTGAACATCGGGAAGAATTTTTTGAGATGCTCGAAAAGCATCAGGTGGTGATTGTCAAGGCAGATACCGGTTCCGGAAAGTCGACGCAGCTGCCGAAGTTTTTGCTGGAGTGGTTCGTGGGCAAGGCCGCGGGCGAGCAGGATGCGCGTCCCTTCAAAATCGGCGTTACAGAACCTCGCCGACTTGCGGCAATTTCTATTGCGGACCGCCTGCGCGAAGAACTCAAGGACGAAACGCTCGTCAGCACCAAGATCCGCTTTTGGGAGCAGGGCCAGAGTGAAGCGCCTATCAAGGTGATGACTGACGGTATCCTGCTGCAGGAATTCCGCCGCGACAGACTCTTCCGCCAGTATTCGGCGATTGTAATTGACGAAGCGCATGAACGCTCGCTGAATATCGATATCCTGCTCGGCATTTTCAAGACGGTTTTACAAGCTCGCCCCGAATTCAAGCTGATTGTAGCCTCCGCGACGCTAGATGCGAAGCTCTTCGAGGAATTTTACGACAACAGCTGCGTACTCGAAGCCGAGGGAAGAACGTACCCGGTCGATGTGGAGTATTTCTTTGACGGTAATGCCGCGTCCCGGGCGGCTCTCGACATTAGCGGCAAAGGTGATTCCGGCTTGCTGGATGAAGCCCGCGATGCGATTCTCGACCTGGAAACGCGCCATCGCGACCATTTGCTGTGTTTTTTGCCGACGGAACGCGATATTCAAGATTTAGCGGGGGAGCTTGCGCACGAACTGGATTCGGCGAGTTTCGATATTTTGCCGCTTTACGGGCGCATGAGTCCCGATGAACAGCGCCGCATCTTTAAGCATACGGGAAAGACCCGCGTGGTGCTTGCGACAAACATTGCCGAAACCTCCCTCACGATTCCGGGGATTGCCTACGTGGTGGATACGGGCATGGCCCGCATTTCGCGGTACAATGCGCAGTCGCGTATCCAGGGGCTCCCGGTCGAAGAAATTTCAAAAGCGTCTGCGCGGCAGCGCACAGGGCGCGCGGGGCGTGTTAAGCCCGGCGTGTGCATTCGACTTTATTCTCCCGAAGATTTCGAGAAGAGAGACGAGTTTACGGAGCCGGAAATCCGGCGGAGTAATCTCGCGAACGTGGTTCTGCAGCTGCGAAGCCTCGGGCTTGAACTGGAAAATTTCCCGTTCCTGCAGTCGCCGCCGCATTCGGCATTCCGCGGCGCGTACAAGACGCTTTTCGAACTCGGCGCGTTGACTGCGGACAATTCCAGCGGCCATGTGACGAAGCTTGGCCGTGAAATGACGCGGCTCCCGATGGACGTGGCGCTTTCGGCGGTGCTTTTACGGGCGCGCGAATCGGGAGTGCTACAACCCGCGTTAATCGTTTGCTCGGCACTCTCGATTCAGGACCCGCGAGTGGTCCCCGGCGAGGAGCCGGAGCGCACCCGTATCCGCCAGCTGCATCGCAAGTTTGCGGGGCACAAGAGCGACTTTCTCACCTACATTTGCATGTGGAATGCCTTCTGCGCCGAATGGGACGGAAAATCGTGGAACAAGTTGCGCAAATTCTGCGACAAGTTCAGCTTCCATTTTTTGCGTTGCCGCGAATGGATTGACCTCTACGAACAATTCGGCCGCATTCTCGACGTGAAATACGAAAACCGCGTCTGCCCGCTCGACAGTTTCCACGCCGACAATTTGCACATTGCACTCCTTTCGGGATTCCTCGGAGGAATTGCCCGCCGCGATATCGAAAACGGTTGCTACCGACTGGTGAGCGGTCGCGAAACGCATGTATTCCCTGGCAGCGATTTGTACGGCAAGAGTGTGGAATGGCTCTTTAGCGCCGAAGTCCGCGAAACCAGCCGCATCTTCTTGAACAAGGGCGCCGAAATCAAGCCCGAATGGATTATGCAGGTGGCTGAACCCTTTTGCACCCGCCGCTGGTATTCGCCCATGTGGAACCAGGAGCGTGGCTTTGTAGAAGCGGTGGAAGAAGTGAGCTTCAGGGGCCTTGTCATCAGTCGCGGACACCGGGTGGATTACGCCCGCGTAAATCCCGACGAATGCGCCGAAATTTTCTGGCGCGAGGCCGTGGTGCTTGGGCAAATGGCACGCCCCTTCGCCTTCATGACCCACAACGAGCGCGTGGTCGAAGACTTGCATGCCTTGGAGGCTCGCAAGCGCCAGTTCGGGCTTGCTCCCAGCGAAGACGCCCTGGTGGATTACTACGTGCGCATCGCTCACAGCGTCAATTCCATCAAGACGCTCAAGGACTACATCAAGGAACACACCGACCAGTTCCTGAAATTTGATGCGAAATTTTGGCTGGATCAGAACGAAAACAGCTACGTCATTGCGAGCCCCGAAGGGGCGAAGCAATCCATGGCGGACTTCCTCGGTAAGGATACCTCGCGGCAGAAAAAATCCGCCAAGGCTCCGGAACCGCAGCTCGGCGGCTCTATCGAACAGTTCCGCGTAGAAGGCCTTGACGGTTCCAGTCGTATGGTGGTGGGCGAGATGGTCTTTGATGCGACCAAGGAATACGACGGCATTACGCTGGAATTGCCCTACGACTTGATTCCGCAACAGACTCCTGCGAAACTCGCACTTTCGATTCACCAGTGGCGCGAGTGGATGATTGAATCCGTCGTGCGCGAAATGCCGAAGGCCGCCAAGAAACAGCTTGAAAACCGCCGCACCTTTATCGACGATGCCTTCTGTGACCGCCTGAAGGCCGCTCCGCATAAGTCGCCTATGGTTTCGCTGTACGAAGTCTTTGCCGGAATCAAGCAACTCGATTGCGATATTCCGACGGTGACGCCCGAAAAAGAAAACCATCTGCGTTTGCATGCCAAGATTTTCAAGGCGGGCTTCCCAGAAAAGTTTACTGTTGAACTTAATCCGGAATGGGGAAGCTTCAACTTGTTTGCCGCGGTCCGTCCGATTGTGGTGACATTCGGCATTGATTTTGCGCTTGACGGGATGCGTTTTGGCTGGCGACTCGGTGAATCGGCCCTCATGACTCCGGCGGAATCTTCTTTTTGGCAGGCGTTCCGCAAGCGTATTGAAAAGCCTGTCGAGGATAGGGAAAATGCCGTTTCGGCATTGGTGTCTAGGCTAGAATCGGGACTTTATCTAAGCGAAGGCTTTGAGACGGTTTCTCGCGAATGGATTCTCAAGTCGCTGTTGGCCGATGACTTTGACGCGGGACGTTGTGTCCACGTGACAGGGGTTGAATTTTCTCGCGGTCGTAAGATTAATGATTTCAAGAATCTTGCCGCAAACACCCGTAGCGAAGATGAAACGATGCGTCTCGCCTTGGCTCGCGCCACTTACGAATCCGCGCTGCTTGGTGGTGAAATTTTTGCCAAGTTCTGGGATATGCTGCGTGGATTTACGGTTTCGATGCGGCAAGGAACAGACCATGTGCATGATGCGCTGTCGGTTTTGCAGGGACGCTGCAAGAACATTATGAAGATTATCGCTCTTTACCAGCCCGATGCGAATGCGACAACCTTGTTTGAAAGGCTTACCATGCTGGGCGCACCGAATCCCGCCCGAGACAAGGCTCCCGAACGTCCCCAGTTGTCGGTGCGCACGCTTCGCGAAAAGTTTAGGCCTTTCCTCAAAGCGAGGTTCATGAAGGACCACGAATTGAAAATGGCGCGCGAAATTCTTTCGAAAATGGAACGCCTGCAGCAGGAAGATTCGGAATATCCGGAACTTTACCTGCAGGCATCGGCCTTGCTTGAAAATTTTGAAATTCTCAAGTTTAAGCGCAAAGGCGACGATGCCGAAGAAGTGGTTGAAGACGATGCTCTTGCAAAGTTGAAGGGTCGATTCGGCAAGTTGAAATAATTTGTTTGTAGCTTTTGCTATATTTATCGACATGAGAAAAATACTGTTGCTTTGTTCTGTCTTGCTTTGGATTGTCGGCTGTTCTTATATTACCGGTGGCGAAAGCGTTTCTCCTGACATCATTGAATTAGCCGATATCCAAGGCTGCTATTATGATTCCAATGTAAGCTCTTCGTTCTATGTGGCTTATCATCACGAAGACTTTGGTACTGAGAGAGTTGAGGTTAATGATAGCCTCTATCAATGGGTTTACTGCCGCAAGGTCTGTATCGATAGCACTAATGCTACGGATCTGACTTATGAACGGCGAATTTACTGGACTCTGGATACCCTGCAGCGGTTGTCGTCGTTCTTTGCGGATTCTTCCTTGGGAAAGGGATCTGCTTCGGTAATTTCCTACGACGAGAATGACGGACACTTTTACAAGAACTTGTACATGAAGATAAAGTACCCTGATTACAGTTCTAATGAAGCGCATCGCTATATTTTTGAAGAACGCGATGGAATCAAGTACATCTATCATCATGGCTCGGTCATTCTGTCTTCGGTGGAGGATGACGCATGCGCAGAATAATTCTGTTGACGGTGTTCCTTTGTCTGGCTTTTACACATTCTCATGCGGTTTACTTCGATGCCACTATACAGGATAGCCGTTTTGTAGAGGACAACCATATTTATAAACCGGCTGGAATTATAGGCTTAGCGGTGGAATCAGGTTTCTTTAATGAATCCGAAAACATTGTAGATTACAAGTTGAGCGTGGGAATACGTCGGTTTGGCTATTCGCATTCCAATGGAGATGTGAGCGTTTCGCTGTGGGAAATTGAATTCAAACCGTTGATCTACAGCGTAACGGTAAAGGGCGTGATGATTGAAGCCTATCTGGGCATGGGGTACATTTTTGCAGCGAACAATATCAATGACGAAATGAGAGCGCACCTGGATGGTGACGATGCGAGGGGAAATCACAATTTTCTGACGGATATGGTGGAAACGTCCACATTTAATTATGGCTACCGGATTGGCTATCTGGTGACGCCACAGGTCATGGTATCGCTGGTGGCCAATTACCAGGAACCCTTCCCGGGGTGGCAATACCCGCATGAATCGTCGTTCCATGTGCCTGTTGGTGGAATTGGGGTCAATGTTCAATGGAATGCGCCCTGGTGACGTTGGGTTGCGGAACTCAAATTTTCTAGATTTGGACTCGATGAATTTTGTTTCGCGTGTGTTTCCTTTTTTGATTGCATGCTCGCTCGTCTTACTTGCGGGTTGTGATGTCCCGTTCAGCAAGGATGACCCGGTGGTGGTCTCGGTGGGCGAGGCTAAGCTCCGAGAGTCTCAGATTCGTAGTGTGGCTCCGGAATGGGATTCTTGGACGGATCGCGAAAAGCTGACCTTCCTGGAACATTGGATTGACGAAGAGACGATTTATCAGGAAGCGGTCATGAATGGAGTCCTGGAGGATTCTGCCTTGCAGGAACAGATCCAGAGAACCGTCCGGAAAATGACCGTAGACCATTTCTTGCAGGGCTTTGCGGATACCATGATGGTAGGCGATGCGGAAAGGCTTGATTACTACCATGCTCATCCAGAACTGTTTGTTCGTGGCCGTACGATGGTCAAGGGCGCTTTGCTCTATTTTAAGGATTGGCAGTCTGCGGACCTTTACTATAGGGGCCATAAGAAACAGGTGTACGATTCCCTGCCGGCGGAACATTACTTAATCAAGAAAATCGAGGTCTTTGATTCGGCTTCGGTTACTCCCGATAGCTGTATGATTCCTTCTATTGCTGAGGTCGAACTGGGTAAACTCTCGGTGATGAAGGTTTGTGGCGGAGCCCTCAAGATGTCCGTCGTGGTTTCTAGACTCGATTCTGCAGATGTTCTACCCTATGCCGAAGTGGCCGAAGATGTTGCCGCTCGGGCTTGGGTGGTGCACCAGAAAGAGGTGCTGCGCCGTCTGAAGACTGAGTGGAAAAAGGCTCGTCCGATTTTCTCGCAGATGAATGTTTTTAGCGAAAAGGAAAGGTAATGAAGTTCCCTGCTATGATGAAGCGAATTTTTTTGATGCTGAGTTGCATCGCCTCGGTTGCACTGGCGGAGCCCGTGCTGATGGAAGGGGTGGCGGCTGTGGTTGACGGCAAGCCTATCATGCGTTCTGAGTTCTTGAACAACTTGTACCGCTTCCAGGAAACTCCCGAAGGATCCGCAATGTCCGAAGCGGATCAGCGCAAGTATGTACTTGACCAGATGATCGAAGAAAAGGTCCTGCTAAGCCGCATTGACCGTGATTCCATCGTAGTGTCGGAAGCCGAAGTGGACCAGCGCGTGAATGCTCACTTGTCCCAACTTGCTGCAAGCCAGAATACGACCCTTGCGACTCTCGAAAAGGCGATTCGCGCTCAGCTCGGTATCAGCATGGCCCAGTACCGCGATCAGTTGGCCAAACAGATTCGTAGCCATATCGAAATGACCCGTGTGCGTCAGCGTCATATTGGGGTGGTGAACCCGACCAAGAAAGAGGTGGATGCCTTTTTTGCGGAATACAAGGACTCCATTCCGCAGCAGTTTAACTGTGTACTCTTGAGTCATATTCAGATTCCTATCGAACCGGATTCCATGATCGTGGATTCAGTAAAGAAAATTGCCGATTCCTTGATTGATACGTTGAACCTTGGCATGAGTTTTGAACTTCTGGCAAAGGCTCATTCTCAGGATAGTTCCGCTGCAAAGGGAGGGGACCTGGGCTATTTCAAACGCGGTCAGCTGGATCCGGCCTTTGAACGTGCGCTAGATGCTCTGAAGAACGGACAGTATTCTTCTAATCCGGTCAAGACGAAACTCGGTTGGCATATTGCCCGTGTGATTGGACGTAAGGAAGATGGTGTGCGTTCAGCCCAGATTTTGTTGCGCACGATTCCGACGCCGAAGGATACAGCCAAGGTAATCGCACTTGCCGATTCTTTACAGAAGAATATCAAGACGACCGAGGCGTTTGCTGCCGCTGCAAAAAAATACAGCGAGGACAAGTCCAGTAATTTTGCCGGTGGTCGTCTTGGTTGGTTCCAGCGTAACGAAATGGAACCGGCCTACGTGGATCCGGTCGCCAATTTGAATGTAGGTGAAATTTCGGAACCTGTACTGATTGATGGAGCTTATCATCTTTTCCGCTTGGATGATTCCCGTCAGACTCGAGACCTGAATCTGGAAGAGGATTATGCTAAAATCGAGCAGATGGCAGCATCGCGTATCGAAAACCAGAAGCTTGAGACGCTCGTGAAGAAATGGCGCGAGGAAGTTCATATCGAAATCCGCATGACGGAGTAAAAACGTCATTGCGAGCGCAGCTATACGATACTTGTCAACTTGTTGCCTTAGTAGAGTTATCCTCTTTGTGGAGAAGCAATCCATTGTTTAAAAGGCTCTTATGATTCACTTTAACCACGTCACTAAATCTTACGAAGATAATTGGAAGGCTCTTTCCAATGTGACGCTGCGTATTCATAAAGGTGAATTCGTTTTTCTGACTGGGCACTCGGGTGCCGGTAAGTCGACGCTTCTGAAGCTGATCTATATGGACGAACGTCCGGACGAAGAACGCGGCGGCCAGGTGATGGTGAAGTTTACGGGCGACTGCCTGTATGACAGCAAGAATACACCGGATAGCAAGATTCAGTCGCTGCGCCGCAAGATGGGGATAATCTTCCAGGATTTCAAGCTGTTGCCGGACCGCAATGTGTTTGAAAACGTGGCGCTTGCGCTCCGCATTGTGGGGACTCCGAGCAAGCAGATTAATGCCGCTGTATTCGATGCTTTAGCTCTGGTGGGTATCAGCCAGAAACGTTTTGCCATGCCCTATACGCTTTCGGGCGGTGAGCAGCAGCGTGTAGCGATTGCGCGTGCCATGGTGCACAACCCGTACCTGCTTTTGGCGGACGAACCGACGGGTAACCTGGATCCGAAAAACGCTGAAGAAGTCTTTAAAATTTTCAAGGAAATTAATGCCCGCGGAACGACCGTCGTGATGGCGACGCATAACCCGGACTTTTACCTGAACAGCCCTTTCCGCCGCCTGGTGCTTGATCACGGCGAGCTCCTGACGAGAGACTTGATTTAAGGGCTAGCGGCAGATTTTTCTGATTTCGCCGGGCTTTAAGTCGTTTAATGTGAAATTGTCGAATTGAATGCGCATAAGGCGCATGACTTCGTAGCCGAGGTGGGCGAGCATGCGGCGGATTTCGCGGTTCTTGCCTTCGGACAACGTAATTTCAAGCCAGCAGTTTTTATCGCCTTCGCTGTGGAAAATGGCGCGCTCGGCGTGCATGAATTCTTCTTTTTCGCCGAATACGCGGGGCGCGACGTTGAAGCCTTTTTCCATCTGTTCGAGCTCGGCGTTGGAGGGTTTGCCCGCGACCTGCACGCGGTAGACTTTGAGGTGGCTTGCGTCGGTGAGGACGCGGTCCGCCCAGGCTGTGTCATTCGTAAACAGCAGCAGGCCTTCGCTTGCGGCGTCGAGGCGGCCTACGGGTGCGATGTGCGGCATGGGTTTGCCGGGGAACATTTTGGCGTACTCTTCGCGGAATAAATCCATCACCGTCTTGCGGCCTTTTTCGTCGCTTGCGGTGGTGACGATTCCGCGGGGCTTGTTCATGGCGAAGTAGACGAATTCGCTTGCGGTAACGGGGGTGCCGTCGACAAGAATTTCGTCGTTTTCATAGGCGGGTGATTCGGGGTCGCGTACGGGCTTGCCTCGGAGAATCACGTGGCCTTCGCGTACCAGCTTTTCGGCTTGGCTGCGGCTGCAATAACCGCGTTTGGAAATCACGCGGGCAACGCCGTGGGCGCCTTGCTTTTGTGGTTTGTTGTTGCCGTTACGAAACGCCATGGAACCCCGTGAGCAAGTGGAAAAGTTTCTCATTCAGTGCGTTGTTGAGCGCGTCTGTCGCGGCGGTGTCTTCGAATCCCGTGTCGCGGGCGCGTTCTCCGCAGATGTCGATGCCTAGAATTTTTCTGTTTTCGGCGAGAACTTGAAGCGTTTCGGCGATTTGTTCAAAGGTGAGTGAACCTTGGTCCCAGTTCGTGGCAGCCTCGGCTGTAGAAAGGGCGTCTTTGTCGATGCTGATGTAGATATTAGGCGAGAGAACGCTCGCGAACCCGCTACAGACGAGAGACGAGAGATCTTTTGGATGTTTCTTCAGTTCGCTTTCTTTCACGAATTGCACACGGTCCAGGATTTCGGTGGCGCTAGCTAGCGAAAGGTCTTCGCGAATTTCTTCGAGCAGGTGGTCGGCGACTCCGATGACAATGACATTCTGCACGAATTTATTGTAATCAAGGACCTCTTTAATCCAGCCTCCGCAACTCAGGATTCCTTCGAAGCGGGGCGGTTGCATATCGGGGTGGTGGTCAAATACCACAAGGTCAAACGGCTCGCGGATTGAATCCGTCCAGAGCTTGCTCATATAGTGATAATTGCCGTTGTCGAAAAAATGAATGTCCGGCGAGTCACTTGTGCGAGCCTCGGCGATTTGCTTGCGGAGAATGGCTTGAGCCTCGTCGTCGCAGTAGCAATCGGTGCCGTCAATTTGAGTGCAGTCAAACCAATGAATATTCTTGTCGGTAGCTGCAGACTCTCGCAACCCTTGCATAAAGGGCTGTTCGGCGTAAACACCTGTGAAATCTTGGATAGTGACTATAGGCATCTTGACTCAAATATAAACTTATTTCCCGAAGCGCTTGCAGAAGGAACAATTTTGGCAGAAAGGATGTCGCAGTTCGTGTTTCTTGAAGCCTTCGCGAATATTCTTGGCCAGAGGTGACTCAAGAATTTCGGTGAGGCTTTGTTCCTGAATTTTTCCGAGCGTGATTTGTCCACTGTGGTCAAGGCAGCATGCGACTACGCGACCGTCGTGCAATATGCCGACATGTGTGTCAAGGGCGCGGCAAGTTCCTGTTGCGTTTCTCTCGTCTTTATTCTTTCGTCTCTCGTCTAATTCTGGCCATTCAAATCGGCTGTCCTGATGCAGATAGATGCGCCCTTCGAGGAGAAAACTCTTGTGACGGCTGCAGAAATGATTCAGCGACAGTTCGGCGGCGGTAGTGAACGTCGCCTGGATTCTTTCCGTGAATGTTTGGTTCCATGAATCGCAGCTGTTGTCGCCGACATTCCATAGCCGTAGATTGATGTATAGGTCGGGGCGAATCGCTTTCGCGAGTTTGCAGAAGTCGAGGACATTTTGCAGGTGTTTCTGGGCTTGATCTTGAGGAAGTTCTGCGTAGGCATGCGTCGAAAAGTTCACCTGGCGCACGGCGGGGGAGGCGAGAATCGACTTTCCGGTACGGATGATTGTCGTACCGTTTGTTGTCAGGTTCAGCTTGAGGGATGTCTTTTCAAGTTTCTTGAGATACAGTCCGAATCCTGGATGAAGCGTCGGTTCGCCGAGAATGTGAAAGTAGACATTTTCGGTGATGGACGCACTTTCGGCAATGCAGCGCTCAAAGAGAGGCGTATTCATGAAGTCGCGTATGAAACCTGTCTTTCCGCAGGGACAAAAACTGCAGTTCAGGTTGCAGGCATTCGTGATTTCGATATAGATTGCGTTCATGCCACAAATCAGATTGACGGAACTATCGGATTCTCAGTTTCTTCTGGGCGTAAATGGATTGACCTCCGTTGCATGTGTAGGCCATTACGCAAACGATAAAGAATGCGGGCAACAAGTCAAAACCGAAAACTTCTGCGCCGATGAGCATTGGGGCGAATAACGTGTTGGTTGCAGCTCCGAACACGGCGGCGTACCCAAGGGCGGCAGCAATTGGTAGCGACAAGGCGATCCAGGCTCCGAATGTTGCTCCAATCGCAAACAAGGGAGTAACTTCGCCTCCCTTGAATCCAATGGCAATTGTCGCGATGGTGAATATGAGTTTCAATATCCAGTCGGATGCGTGAATGGCTGCTGCAGCATCTTGAACGGAACCGGCAAAGATCATGTCGATGAGGTTTGTGCCGAGGCCAGCATAGCGTCCTTGCCAGAAAAGGAGGAGCAGGAAGCTGATGGCGATGCCGCCAAAGACGATTCTCTTATACGGATTAGCGAATTTTCTTTCGAAAAAGGTCTTTGCGTACGAGAGTGTTTTTGCAAATCCGCCGCCGATAATTCCGAACAGAATGCCGAGGAGGACCAGTTTCATCACAAAGTTCATGTCAAGTCCGTCGTCATTCCATATGATTCTTGTGATGTCGGCAGGAAGAATGTCGTTTACCTTGACGGGGAATTCGGATCCGAGCAGTTCTGATACCTTATAAGCGGTGAAAGCGGCTGCGGTTGCGGGCAAGAGCGCAGCCAGTTCCAGGTGGCCGACGAGCAGAACTTCAATGGCAAGCGCAATTGCTGCAAGGGGTGTCTGGAAAAGTCCTGCAAAACCGGCTGCCATTCCCGCTACAAGTAGAATTCGTCCCGCGTTTTCAACATGAATTTTTCTGCTGATATTGTGCCCGAGCGTGGCTCCGATCTGCATGGCGACTCCTTCGCGACCGGCACTACCGCCGAACAGGTGGGTGAGCCATGTTGCAACGGCGACCATCGGAATCATGCGTAGTGGAATTTCGCTTTCTTTGCCGTGGGCGACCCCAAAAACCATGTCCATTCCGCGTTCTGTACCCTTGCCGAATTTGCGGTAGGCGAAAACGATTCCTGCGCCTGCGAGGGCAAGACCGGGAATCCAGTAAATCGGATGCATGTCGCGTACATCGCTTACTACTGTCAGGACCTGCCCGAAGAAGGCTGTGAGTGCTCCGACAATGGCGCCGAGCGCGATAGCCGCAACCGTAAGGATTGGTGTCGAAAGCCACTTCTGTATAAATGCCTTGACACGAGTTTTCATCTGCTCTTTAGCCATTTTCATCATCTGCTCCTTCATCTCGGGGGGCATATTGGCGAATTGTTCCTTATACTGGCTGTATTTACCAAAATCTCTGAAGTTCATGGCTTGATCCTTTTTTTCGCACTCAAATTTAGAAATAAAAGAAAGCCCCACGCTGTGCGGAGCTTTTGAAAACAAAATGCCGGAAGGATTAATTGTCCTTGCCCGAAATTTCCCTGGCCTTCGCTTCGATTTCGGCGATGGCTTTTTTGCGGCCTTCGGCGGAGTCTTCGTTATTGAGCACGAGGTTCACGAACACGGAGCCAGCGACCACGGCATACACGTGCTTGCTGAGCACCTTGGACTGTTCACCGTTACGGATACCGAAGCCGCCGAGCACCTTCGCGCCACCCTTACCGACTGTATCGATAAAGTCGAGCGTCGCCTGGTCAATGGTGGTTTCGCTGCCGGTGGTACCTGCGCGGAGTGCGGCGTAGATGTACTTGAAGCCCTTGGAGGCCATCGTTTCGAGGCGCTCCTTGGTCATGCTGGGGGCCGCCACCGGGATGTTTTCGAGGCCGTGCTTCTTGCACGCTTCAGTCAGGCCTTCGTCGCCATCGAACGGCAAGTCCGGAATGATGCAAGCGGACACGCCAGCGTCCTTGCACATCTTGACAAAGTTCTCAATGCCCGGCGTAAAGGCGAGGGAGCCGTAAGTCATGATGTAGATGGGCGTCTCGGGGTGGCGTTCGTGAATCTTCTTCACGATTTCAAGACCCTGCTTGGTCGAGTAGCCCTTATCGAGAGCGATGGTCGATGCCGTCTGGATGGCGGGACCGTCGGCGCTCGGATCGCTGAAGGCAAGCTGGATTTCAAGGATGTTCGCGCCACCCTTCACAAGAGCGTCGGCGATGGCGATAGAAGTTTCTGCGTCCGGAAACCCGGCAATGAGATGAGACATTAAGTTCATAGTGATAACTCTTTGATTGAAATGTTCTAGTGAAAAGTGAAATTATTCATCATCAATTATCATTTATCAATCATCAATTACTCATTATCTCCGCGTCGTGGATGTCCTCGTTGTTTTCGAGGCGCTTGAGTTCTGCCTTCAGGAATTCCTTCCACTTTTCGGGGCGGAACACGGGGCTTGTAATAAAGATGTCCTTGTCGCCGCGGCCACTCATGTTGATGACCAAAGCCTTGTTCTTCGGAAGTTCCTTCGCGATTTTCATGGCGGCGGCCCCTGCGTGCGCACTTTCAAGCGCAAAGAGAATGCCTTCGTTACGGGCAAAGAACTTGACCGCTTCAAGGGCTTCCTTGTCGAGAATCGCCGTGAATTCCACGCGGCCCGATTCGCCGAGGGCGGCAAGCTGCGGGCCGATTCCCATGTAGTCAAGACCAGCAGAAATCGAGCGGGTCGGCAGCGACTGACCGTCTTCATCAATCAGGAAGCGGCTCTTGTAACCCTGCAGAATGCCTTCGCGGCTTGCGTTACCCGTCATGCGGGCAGCGTTTTCGCCCTTGTTCGGGCCGATGCCTCCGGCTTCGGCACCGATCAGGCGCACGTTCGCATCGTTAATGAACGGAGTGAACACGCCGATGGAATTGCTACCGCCACCCACGCAAGCGACAACCGCCGCGATATCGATGTTGCGCTCGGCTGCTTGGCGCTTGACTTCTTCACCGATAATCGACTGGAAGGTGCGAACGATATCCGGGAACGGAGCCGGACCGAGAGCAGAACCCAGCACATAGTGGGTGTTCTTGAAATTCGTAGCCCAGTCGCGCATGGCTTCGTTCACGGCATCCTTCAGGGTGCGGGCACCACTCGTGACCGGCACGACCTTGGCTCCGTACATTTCCATGGTCGCCACGTTCGGTTGCTGGCGGCGCACATCGACTTCACCCATGTACACCACGCATTCGAGGCCGAGCTTGGCGCAAGCGGCAGCAGTGGCAAGGCCATGCTGGCCGGCACCCGTTTCGGCAATGATGCGGGTCTTGCCCATTTTCTTGGCCAAGAGGCACTGACCGATGGCGTTGTTGATCTTGTGGGCACCCGTGTTGGCAAGGCCTTCGAGCTTGATGTAGATCTGAGCGCCACCCAACAGTTCCGTTGCCGTCGGAGCAAAGTACAGCGGCGTTTCGCGCCCAATGTAGTCGCGCTGGATGATTCGGAGTTCGTCGAGGAATTCCGGATCGTGGATGTACTTGTTAAAGGCCGCTTCGAGGTCATCGAGCGGACGGCGGATGATTTCGGCAACGTACTTGCCGCCGAACTTGTCAAAGAAACCGTTATTGGAAGTTGTAGAAGTCATAGGGTTTGTGAGCAGTGGTTAGGGTTAAAATCTTTGTTGAGGGGAAAAATTAAAGGCCTTCGGGAGTCCGAAAGCCTTTTACAAAACACTTGATGAAATCAGCAAAACGGACTCTATTTAGTAGAGCCCCACCACCAACGGTTGAAACGGATTGCTGAATTCATCTTCATGCACCCTAATTTAGGAATGTCTCTTTAGTGTGGCAAGGGGTTGATCGAATAAAAATAAAGAAATCTCACGACCTTTCATAAAGTGTAATACCAAAGGAAATGCATTCCAGATAAAAAAGGAAAGACTCTCGGTCATCGAGAGTCTTCCGTTAAACACTTGATGAAATGGCAATGCCTAAATCCCTTCTTTGAGAACCTCGTCGATAGCGGCGCTAGCGTCAAAGCGGATTGCCGATTTCATCTTTATGTTCGTAATACATATAATAACTCATTGACTGTCAATAGGTTAGCGTAAGATTTTTGTGGAAATTTCTTTGATTTAGCGCACGTTTCCGATCAAATTCACTAAAAACACCTTTTTGACAGCAAACTATTGATTTATATTTACAAAATTGGCTAGTTTTTACAACCGGAGACATCATGAAAAAGGCCCTATTAATCGCACTAACTATGATGGCATCATTCGCCTTTGCCCAAAACAAGTGCATGGAGCTATGCGCCTCGTGCATGAGCAACGACAATCAAAACGCGTGCGTCAAAGTTGAAACACTTTGCAAATGTTCGCAGATTCTTGAAAATCTAGCCCAGGAACTCCAAGCGAGCGCAACAACCTCCGACACAGAGCAAAACGAGATTACCTCTGACACAACAACCTCCTCTATCGACACAACCGCTTTACAAACAGACTCCTTAACGGCAGACAGCATCACCAAAGATTCTGTAGCCGAGATCCCACAAGACACAATCGTTGCCGACTCTACCAAGCAACCCGAACTTGTTGATACAACCAGCAACGAGCAAACTTCTCCGGCCCCCGAAAACAAACCCAAAGACCGAATTTTCTATTTCGGCATATCGCTCGCATTTGACAAATTCGATGAATACACCGTAGCAAACTACGATGTACATGGAGGCGACAGAGACTTTGACAACATCGGAGCCAACCTTGGCTTTTTACTCCGTTGGTATATGTTGAAATCAATCAGCTTCCAAACTGGACTAAACATGGTTTACCATCACGGATACAGCGACATTAAGGATTCAGAACTTAAAGTCGGATGGGGTGCTTACCATTATAGCCATGATATTTCTATTGAATACCACAACCTTATGGCTGAAATTCCATTAACGTTCCGGTTCGGAATTCCGTTTGTCATCAGTCCCTATGTCAGCTTGAGCATTCACGTTCGCAAGCCCCTTTACGCCTGGATTGATTACGATTTTGACTACGAATGGCAATTTGGCAATGATTATAGTTACAGCAGCCGCTATTACGACTATGATGATTACGGAAGCAATGGTGGTGGATTTACCGAAGACGACTGGGAATTCTTGGGCTATCTCGGTTTTGGATTAGAACTCACAAGACACCTTTCAATTCAATGGCAAATGCTTTTAATCAATGCCGTTACCTACACCACCGAAATTCTGAATTACAAACTTTTGACAGACACCTGGCGCCTCAACCTAGACATCGCATTCTAAGGAGCAATTATGAACAAACTCAAAAACAAAAAAATCCTTGCAAGCCACATTTTGCTCCTGGCGAGCCTTCCCCTTTTGATTGCCTGTTCCGATGACAATCCGTTTAGCAACGCAGAAGACGACATGGAAGATATTCGCCACGAGGCCTCAAACGAGTTCTACGACACCGAGGAAAATCGTGACAGCGACGACAGCTACGATTACGTTGACGAAGAATACGACTGCCGCTACGGAATAAGTTCTCGTTCTGATTCCTGGTGTTGTTCAAATTACGGATACCAGTGCTATAACACATCGTCCAGTTCACGCAAAAGTTCCAGTTCCTCTGCTTATAATTATGAGTACGATTACTATTCATCAAGTTATCGTTACAGTTCTAGCTCAGAAAACGCAACCTATTATGATGACGAAGCAAAATCCTACCTGTACAAGGATTACACCGTTGAAATAGACTTGACATGGTTCAAGCAACTTACGGACAACTGGGAAAAGCAAAAGAAACACGAGGGCGACTACAGCGATGGCGACCCTAGCATTTCATTTGTGATAAAGACATACAGTGACTATACCCGAAAAGATTCTGTCAAGACAGATGTGTTTAAACTAGAAGATGCCGGCACATGGAGCGGGCACGAGTATTTCACAAAGAAATTTAGCGGTGGCGCCAACGAAATTTACATTTGCCCGATGGTTTTTGAGCGCAATGTTATTGAACTCAATGTAGACCACTCATCTTATTATTGCTACATCATTCGCGATGCAGGAAAGAATGTCAATACGCCCATCAAGCAATCGGATACAGAAGCGACTGATTTTGAGCTGGAATGGACTGTTCGGATTAGCTACAATTAGCAGCTAAACAGATTTTAGCGTTGCAAACAAAGCCTTCAACTTTTCGCTGTTTTTTATTCCCGGAGCGTCTTCGACGCCACTAGAGACATCGATTAATTCGGGGCTGAATTTGAACACAAGCCCTGCCACATTTTCGGGGTTGATTCCGCCGGCAAGCCAGAGTGGCAAATCGCCAGCCTTTTCACGAAGCAGGTTTTCGGGGATGGTCTTACCCGTACCGCCGGGAATTCCTTCGACTTTCGCATCTAGGAGGATGCGCGGTTCGCCGTTCTTGCGGAGAGCCGTCACCTTGTCGAAATCGGATTCTTCGCCAACGCGGGCCGCACAATAGTATGCCAGATCGCTTCGCACTTCGTGCTCGCAATGACTTGCCAGGCAAGCGGGATCTATTCCATGAAGTTGCACTGCGTCGAGAACACCTTCACGGGCGAGCTTGATGGCGGTTTTTCCCTCCTCTGAATTCGGGTCGGTAATGACACCCACGAGAATCGGGGTTTCTGATTTGTCATTGCGAGCGGAGCGAAGCAATCTCTCCTTAAAACTGCGCACGAATTCTTCGGTCGTGAGGCGCTTGGTGGTGCTGAACACGAATCCCAGCATGTCGGCGCCCAGTTCAGCGGCAAGCAAGCCGTCTTCGACACGGGTGATGCCGCAGATTTTTACAAGGGGCCGTATAGTCTTTTGAGTAGAGATTGCTTCGTCACTTCGTTCCTCGCAATGACGTGCTTGTTTCTGCTGTTTGCGCTCTGCGAACTTTTTCCAGAACTTGCCGCGGGCATTCTCGGAGCCCGATTCAAACGCACCAACCACTTCTTTTGCTAGCGCAGGATTCTTGGCCACAGCTTCGCCTACGAGGATTCCCGTAAACCCGAGGCTGCGGGCGTAATCGGCATCGGCCGGGGTCAAAATTCCCGATTCAAAGACGGCCTTCGCAGGAAGTTTGCTGCGCACCGACGCCGGCACCAGTGGATCCGTATGGAAGGTCGCCAGGTCGCGGGAGTTCACGCCTGCGACAATGGTTTTCGCGGCGTCTGTCCCGAGCGCGCTCGTGACAACCGAAAGCTTGCGGAAATCGTCTTTTTCACGAACTTCAACGAAAGCCTGCATGTCGAAAGACTGCGCACGCTTCGCCATGCGTACAAGCTGTTCGTCATCCAGAATACGGGCAATGAGGAGCACCGCATCGGCGCCGCAACGGTAGGCGATGTCGATTTCGTCTTCGTAGAGCAAGAAATCCTTGCGGAGCACGGCGCAGGTGTGCAAGCCCTGCTTACGACGGCGTTCCATCAGGTCGGCTACCGCAATCAAGTCGCGGAGCGAGCCTTTAAAGAAATTGCCTTCGGTAAGCACCGACACCGCCTGCGCCTGCGCTTCGGCATAAGTCGTCGCTAGCGCCACCGGATCCAAGTCCGGAGCGATGTCGCCCTTCGAAGGCGATGCACGCTTGACTTCGAGAATCGCGCCAGCGTTCCCGAGGAATTCCGTATGACCTACGCGACGCTTTTCCGGAATTTCGATACCGAAATTCAGACCCAGCCGCTCAATGTCGGCCTTGCGCATCCGCACTATCTTCGCAAGAATATCTTCGCTCATGTTACTGTACTTCAAAATGAAAGGAGATGCCCGCCTTGATTCGACTTCGCTCACCACAGGTCGCGGGCATGACATCCATTATTGTTCTTTTAGCTATTCGTTTCGACCTTGACTTCTTCAATCTTTTTCAGGACCGAGCCGTCTTCCATGGCCTTGATGGCCTTGTCGAAGCCTTCCTTGATGCTCTCCGCCTTCTTGCTGATGTAGAGGGCGGCACCGGCGTTCAGGGCGCAGGCGTACTTGATGCCCGGGCGGCCCTTGCCGTTCAGCACGTCGAGAGCGAGGTTGAAGTTGTCGACGCCCGTACCACCAGCGAGGTCTTCGGGATCCACGGAAGGGATGCCGAAGTCCTTGGGGTCGATGCGGTAAGTCTTGTACTCGCCATCTTCCAGAATTTCGGCGATGGTCGTCGGCACGCAGGGCGAAATTTCGTCGTAACCGTCGTCACTGATGGCGACCATCACGCGCTTCGCGCCGAGGGCCTTCGCCGCCTTGGTGAAGGGTTCCAGCACGGTCGTGCTATAGACGCCGAGCATGAGGTACTTGGCTTCGGCCGGGTTCGTGAGGGGGCCGAGCAAGTTCATGATGGTCTTCACGCCGAGAACGCCGCGAACCGGGCCGGCAAAACGCATGGCGCTGTGGTAAACAGGTGCCATCAGGAACACAAAGTTCGTCTTGTCGATGACGGAGGCTGCCTTTTCGGGAACCATGTCCAGCTTGAAGCCTGCAGCCGTGTAGAAGTCGGCGGCACCGGACTTACTAGAGACAGCACGGTTGCCGTGCTTTGCAATCTTCGCGCCACAGCTTGCAGCAATCAGGCCGGAAAGCGAGCTCACGTTGAAACTGCCCTTGCCGTCGCCACCGGTACCCACGATGTCGGTGAGTTCGTCACCGCTGTAGGGGAACTTGCGCTTCTTGCTGCTGAGTACCTTCGCGCAGCCGGCGATTTCATCGGCAACAGGGCCCTTGCTGGAAAGTGCCGTCAGGATAGCGGCCATTTGGCGTTCGTCCATGATGCCGTCGGTCAAGTCTTCCATGAACATCTCGGCGGTTTCGCGGCTCAAGTCCTTGCCTTCGGTAAGCGTATTCAGAATCCCACGCACGTCAAGCGGTTCGCGACGGTAGTTGAGGAAAGCCTTGAAGAATTCGTCGGCGCGGCCGCTGGCGATGGATTCCGGGTGGAACTGCACGCCTTCAATGGGGAGTGTCTTGTGGCGAATGCCCATGATGTCGCCGTCGGTAGCGCGGGCGGTCACTTCGAAGTTGGCGGGGAGCGTCGATTCGTCGATGACGAGGCTGTGGTAACGCGTGAAGATGTTCTTCTTGCCGATAGTGCGGAAGAGTCCCTTGCCGTCCAGGTCGATTTCTTCGGCGATGCCGTGCTTGATGAACTTGGCCTGCACAATCTTTGCACCGAAGGCGTAACCGATGGCCTGGTGACCGAGGCAAACGCCGAGAATCGGGAGCTTGCCCGCAAAGTGCTTGATGGCTTCCACGGAGATGCCTGCATCTTCGGGGCGGCCCGGGCCCGGGCTCACAATGAGGCGGCTCGGGGAGAGCTTTTCGATGTCGGCAATGGTGCATTCGCGGCTACGGAGCACGCGGATTTCTTCGTTAGTGATTTTTGCAAGCGCCTGGTAGACGTTGTAAGTAAAAGAGTCGTAGTTGTCGATGATGATGATCATGGTAAAATCCTTATTATAATAATTGATGATTGATGATGGATAATTGATGATTTTTTAGTTTGGCGGCTTCGCCGCAATTTTTTTAATTATCAATCATCCATTATTCATTATCCATTAATTATCGATCTCCTTCGAGTACGGCTCTGATTGCTCCGAGCTTTTCGTTCGTTTCTTCAAATTCGCGGTCGGCGTTAGAGGCCGCGACAATGCCGCCACCGGCCTGCAGGCTGATTGTCTTGCCCTGCTTGAGGCAGCAACGGATGGCGATGCAGAAATCCAAATCGCCGTCGGATTCCATGTAGCCTACCGCACCCGCGTAGAAACGGCGCTTGACTTTTTCGAGGCCAGAAAGAATTTCAATCGCGCTGATTTTCGGGGCGCCGCTCACCGTACCTGCCGGGAAACTGGAACGCAGCACCTCAATCGCCTTCTTGGTCTTGGAAACCTTGCCCTGCACGTCAGAGACCAGGTGAATCACGTGGCTGAACTTTTCGCATTCCATATACTTGGTGGTTTCCACCGTACCCGCTTCGCAGACGCGGCCGAGGTCGTTGCGAGCCAGGTCCACCAGCATCAGGTGTTCGGCGCGTTCCTTCGGGTCGCCCTTCAGGTTTTTCATCAGGGCTTCATCTTCGGCATCGTCCTTGCCGCGGCGGCGGGTGCCTGCAATCGGGTGAATGGTCGCAATGCCTTCACGCACGCGCACGAGGCTTTCGGGCGAGGCACCGATAAACTGATGCGTGCCGTAATCCAGGAAGAACATGTACGGAGACGGGTTCACCGTGCGGAGGCGGCGGTAAATGTCAAGTGCTTCGATATCGCTTGCAAACTGGATGCGGCGAGATGGTACCGCCTGTACAATGTTGCCTGCGACAATATGCTTCTGCAAGGCTTCGACCTTTTCCACGTATTCCTTGCGGGACTGTTCCAGGTCGGTCATGGTGATGCCCTTGCCGTACTGCTGTTCAGGGGCGAGGTAGCTAAAGTCCAGGTCAGCGAGGCGGGCCTTCACCTTTTCAATGGCAGCCTTCAAGTCAATCTGGTGTTCTTCGTAGTTCAGGGCGAATAAGTGAAGCTTTTCGGTAAAGTGGTCGAACACGATGTAGATGTGCCCCACCAAGAATTCCGCCTCGGGGATGTTGAGTTCGTCCACCTGCGGGGCAAGGCGAATGGTATCGCAGCGGGCGCAGAATTCGTAGCCGAGGTAGCCCACGCCCGAAGAGGGAATAGGAATCTGGTTAGGCGGCACCGTATTTTCAGCCGAAATCAGCGTGAGCGCGTCGAGAATATCGCCCTCGCCTTCCTTGAGGAAGGTGCTTTCCTTGCCTTCGATAACGATGCTTACGTCGTTGTCGTTCTGGCGCAGACGGAAACCTTCGTCCACCATCAGGGTAGAGTAGCGGCTACGGCCGTGGGAAAAACTTGCCGACTCGAAAATTGCCTTCGCGCCCAGCTTCTTGCCCAGCGAAAACGGGGTGTAACGTTCACCGGGCAGTGCCACGTAGATACTGTCGGTACGGGGTTCGAAGTTAGGGCTTTCAGTGATGTGCCTTATGTTCGTTGTCATTTTGATCCTCTGGTTTAAAAATTCGTTTGCCTTTTCGTTTAGGGTTCCGCAAAGGCTTTGGTCCCGGAGGATTTCAACGTTTTTAGTAAAAGAGAAAGGCCTCCGTGAGTCCGGAAGCCTTTGCTTTAAAATCTTGGGTGATTTGCGACAAATACCGGGCTCTATGTCAGAGTCCGCGCCACCAACGACGGTTCAGGGTTGCACATGTCACAAAATTCATCATGGCTCCAAAAATATCAAACGAAAAATTCCTTGGCAAGGGGGTGTCCTGAAAAAAGTGCAAAAAAGCGGAAACCTAGACTTTATACAAGATGAAAATACCATTTTTTTATCGGAATGGCGAGATTGCCGCCTTCGGCGTCCGAAAGATGCGAGATTAGACAAAAGCTTCACTTCGTTTTAGGCTTTGCCCTGCGGGTTTTGGCATGCGCCAAAATTTCTAAATCACGCAAAATTCGCTACGCTCATGGCGTGATTTAGTCGAACTCACGACTTCGTCGCTCATTCTTGATCCCGCTATTTCCGGCAATAAAAAGAAAACCACCCTAAAAGGTGGTTTTTCTTTTTATCGGAATAGCGAGATTCGAACTCACGACCTCTTGCTCCCGAAGCAAGCGCTCTACCAGGCTGAGCTATATTCCGTTTGGTGGTCCAATTATAGATAAAAATGGACGGGTTTTAAAGGGGTAATCGCGAAAAAAATGAAAAATAGTCTCTTTTTTACGTTTTTGGGGGCTTGCCGAGAATCATGATGCTAGAACCGGCGTTGTCCGGTTCTACTTTATAGAGCTTTACACGGTTGCTCCATTCGGAACGGACTTTGCGGTCGATAATCCTCTTTACATTGCCGTAGCTCGGGTTTCCGCCGCCATGGATGACACGGAGAATCTTGAGCCCGGCGATCATGAGGTCGTCGATGCGGCGCTCGACTGCTTCGGCAGCTTCGTCGGAGGTCATGCCGTGGAGGTCGATTTCGTCTTCGGGGATGGGTAGTTCCCATGCCGCCGGACTGCGGCGCATTTTTCGTCCGCGGGGATTCCGGGGGCGCGGGTGTGCTGCAGCCTCTTTTTCGGCTTCAATGCGCATCTGGTCGTCCTTGTTTTCCATACGGTGGTTTCGGATCCACTCCATCTGGAACTGTTCTTCTTCGTTCAGCGGCATATTTTCCTTTTTTTGGGCAAAAATAGAAAAATTTTCGGGTAATTCGTGCTAGGGGAGAGGGGCTTGAAGATTGAAGGATTGCTAGGCGAACTCCTTTAGATTTCTGTTTTTTTTTATATATTTTAGTGTCAATGGGTAGTGTTAGCGTGAAAAAAAGGCTTATTCTTTTTGTGCTGTTGATTTTGGGGACAGCCTTGATTGGTTGCAGGAATTCCGAAATTCCCCAGAATCGTGTTTTTTCCATCAATGATCTAGCGCACAAGAGGGTCGGCGTGCAGATTGGCAATACCGCTGAGACCTATGCGGCCGATTTTGGTGGGGATACTGCAAAAATCCAACTGGAAAGATTCAAGTCGCTTGATGGAGCGATACAGGCTCTACGTCAGGGTAAACTGGATGCGGTACTTTGCGACGATGCCCCGGCTGCAGTTTACGTGGCCCGTTATCAGTCCCTGCGGATTTTGGAAGAAGTCTTTATGGAAGAGACTTATGCGGGTGTGATTTCCAAGGAAAGATATGGCCTTCTTGACACGGTGAATATAGCCTTGATTCAGATGCGTGCGATGGGGGTGTACGACTCCATTTTTGATTCCTACATCGGTGGCTCGGGAGATTACCATTTCGTTCAGGATTCCATGAAGGGGCCTGCCCTTCGGCTTGCGACCAATGCGGAATTCCCTCCCTATGAGTACAAGACGGAAGATGGTTTCGGGGGTATTGACATCGAAATTGCGCATTACATTGCTGACTTCATGGAAAGGCCTCTTGAAATCGTCAATATGGATTTCGATTCGATTATCGATGCCGTTAGGGAGAACCGTGCCGATATTGGCCTTGCGGCGTTCTCGGTGACCGAAGAACGTGGACAGGTAATCAATTTTACGGATACCTACGCCAAGTCCAAGATTGTGGTCATTGTACGCAGTGATGAAGACGAATCTCTCTTGTCGCTGATCAAGGATACCCTTTTGGGGGAATAGCCTTACTTGAAATTCCCGTGGTAATTCCAGCTCCACTGGTCGGGATGTTCTCCAATCCATAGTTCCGTTTCTCTGGCGATGGACCGGACTAGGAGGTCTCCGTCCGTTTTTGGCGGATAAAACTGTTCAAAACGGATTATGATCCGCTTATGAGGTGCATATTCAGTCCAGGTGCGGAAGGTGACGATGCCTGCTCCCATCTGGTTTACCTTTTGCAGAAGTCTAAGGTATAGGGTACTTTGTTGCCCAAAGAGTTCAACGGGGTTTCCTTTGGTGTTCTTACCCTGATCTACGACCATTGCGAGAATTCCTCCGGTCCTAAATAGGTCACGGATAAGTTTGCCCGTTTCGGCGGGATGATACTCGACAAGGTTTGGATCGTGACGGAAATCTTCGAGGCACTTGCGGAAAGCGTCGTCGCCAATGGAATCGGTTATCAGATGGACGCTTGTGCTGAAGCGACAAAGGCTACGGTGTAGCAGCTCGAATGCTCCCTGGTGGATGCTGATTGCTGCAATGGGGCCCGCTTTGACTGCATTTCGGATGATTTCCTCGTTTTCGAAAGTAATGCAGTTTTCTACACTTTTGAAGCGTGCTAGTCCGCGGTATGAATCAAGTGCGTTCCTGAAGATTCCCCAGAAAACGTCCCGTGCGCATACGCTGGATTTCAGGTAAGCTTTTGCGTTAGCGAGGTGCCTTACCGTGCGTCCGTAAGCACGCTCGGTATGCAGCGCCTTGTAAATCGGAAAAGCGAGTGTAAATAGCGCAGCGTAGAATGCGTTTGGCAGGCGGAGCAGGAAATGGAAAGTCGCTTTGTACAGAACGAACTTGATTTCCTTCATTGATCCTTCCTATTTCCTGCAGTCTACTTCCTACTATTCTTCGTCAAATTCCAGAATATTTCTTCCCAGTTCACGCTCGAACAGTCGGCGGGAAAGTCCTTCTCCGGCATAGCTGATGGTGGGGGACACCTCATAAAGTTTGTTCGGGTTGATTTCGACATGCGCCTTGCGTAACCATTCGCGGTGCAGGCGGCCAATCATGTTGCGGGCGGTCTTAGGTGAATCGTTTCCTTCGGCATTCTTTACCGGAGAAAATTCTTCTTCGCGGATGACTCCGAAAGGCATCATGCTGCCGAGCAACGGGAACGCGTCGAACAGAAACTGCTCAAATTTCCAACATTTCTCGATGCCGCAGACGGTCTTTCTAGCGGTGTGCCACGGAAGTCTGCTCGTCTGCAGCTTGCGTAAGCCCTCGATTTTGAATAAATGAATGGCAAGGTTGCCGCCGTCAAAGACGAGGCTTCCGTCCGGATTAGTCATGTCGCGGTACTGTTCCGGAAGGTCGCTGTATTCCACGACTCCAGGCTTACCGTTCTGCAGGGCGAAAATGCCGACCTTTTCGTTCGGACCGGCTTTGTGTACGACCTTGGAAGCGGACATGCTGCGGCCTTCGCTGGCGAGTGCTCCGATAAAGGCTGGGTCGCAAATGCGGCAGAGGGCGTTGTCTACGCTGTAAAGGAATACGTAGCGCACTCCCTTTTCGACGAGCCAGGCTAGCGTTCCGCTCTGGGCGAGGGCCCTGAAGCATCCTCCGTTTCCGTCGGGAACAAGGGCGAGGCGGTTGTTTTCGTCAACGACGGCCTTCCCGTTCGGGTCTAGGGCGCAAATGGTTCCCTGGGCAAAGAAACGGATGTCTTCGCGGGCGTACCCGAAGAAATGATGTTCCGTGAAGAACTTGACTGTTGCATCATGATTCAGCGGACTTGTCATGATGCACCACGGAATCGGGTGGCCGACCTGTGCGGCGAGATTCTGCAAGCGTTCCGCCTGCAGCTGGAAGAGACTCTTGTGACTCGGAAGGCCGATGTCGAACATGCCCTTCGGGCCGTCGAAACCGAGACGGGATCCTTGTCCGCCAGCGACGAGGAATGCGGCTACCTGCCCCTTGCCAAGAAGCACCCGTCCCGTTTCGTTCCAAAAATTATAGCGCAGGTCGTCTGCAGCAACCTTGAAAGGCATGGGCTTCAGGTCGTTTGAAACATTGTCTTCTAGGGACGCGTTGGATTTCTCGGTGTAAAGAGCCTTCAGTTCGTCCCAATTCTGACTTGCGATGTCTCGTTCCAGAAGGGAGCGGGCTTCGCCGCTCAAAGATTCCAGTTTCGCAACAAGTTCCTGTTGGCCTGCTGCGTTCAAAGTTTCGGTAATGTCCATATTCTACCTAATGCCGAAGAAAATCACCATGCTCAAGATGAGAGCGAAGATGCTCACCAGGTGCATACGCCACACGATTTTGGAATTCATGAGTGGCTTGCTTGGAAAACGTCCTTCCCACTTCTTTTGGTAGTGGTGGTGAAGCGGAGCGCATAGGAAAATGCGCTTGCCGGTTCCTGTAGTCTTTTTAGTAAACTTGAACCACAAAATCTGCAGCAGCACGGAGCATGCTTCGGCGATGATGATGATGCACACGATGGGGAGGAATAACCCCGCCTGCACCAGGATGAACATGATGCCAATTGCAGCGCCGAAGCCGACGGAGCCTGCGTCGCCCATGTAGATTTCTGCCGGAGGACTGTTGAACCACAGGTAGGCGAGAAGGGCGCCTGCTATGGAGGTGGCTAAGGGGAATAGTTCGTCGCAGCCGGGCAGATAGGGCACACTTAGGTACTGGCTAAAGATAAAGTTGCCGCTTACGTAGGCGACTAAACCCACGAATACCATGCTAGTGAGAATAGGTACCGAGACTAGACTGTCAAGCCCGTCGGTAAAGTTTGTTCCATTGGCAGCGGCGGCAATTACGAAGGTCATGAAACCGACGAAGATCCAATTGGGGAGATGTAGCTGGAAGACGTCGATGGGGAGGAATGGAATGGTGAGATCGCCCTTGAGCTCGGGAATGAACTTGTAACAGAAAATAGCGACCACGAGGCTGAAGAGAAAGTATAGCCCGAGGCGCAGGCTGCTTGAAATGCCATCGGCCTTGTCCATATAGTCGGCTGCTTTAAGCTTGCCGAGCTTGATGAGACGCTTGGCGCGGACTTTCGCGATGTCGTCGATTGCGCCTACGGCGGAGAATGCGGCAAGGATGACAAGGGTGGATATCGTGTAGCTGTTCATCTTGCAAACGAGGAGCGAGACGATTTCAACCACGATTACAAGTAGAAGCCCGCCCATAATCGGGGGAGACTTGGTTTTTCCGTCCTTGTCGAAGTCCGAGGTTGCGTCGAGGCTTTGAAGCTTGCGGATGTATACCGGCATGAAGCTCATGACGAAAATGATGGATAGCATGGCGGCGACACCTGCACGGAACAGACGGCCGTCGAAGAGGTCTATACTGGTTAGATGATAAAGCCACTGGCAAAGCATATTGCAAAGATAAAATATTGTATTTGTATTGGCATTGAATGTCTGAAAATTTCTACATTATAGAACATGAGTGAATTGCATATCGATTGTCCGCATTGCGGAACTTCATTTGACGCTAGTATCCAAGGTGACAGTGCCAATATGATGGTCTTTTGCTGCGCCCGTTGCAAGACTCCCTTGATGTATTATCACGGAGAGGTTGCCGAACTGGACCGCAAGGAATTTGCCGGACTTCGCAAGAAACTCAGTCGTGCGATTGACGCTGTCGTCAATAATGGGGGGGCCATGGGGGCGGTGGCCGAGGCTCTCAAGAAAATGGTCGATGCATCCGAAGCCCTGGCCGAAGAGCGTTCATCCGAAAAAGGGGATGGTATGCCTGTGCCGCGCGAGGGCTCTGCGCCGTCCGAGTTCGAGAATGAAGCTGAAAAATTCGCTGGTGCCATGCTGTCAAACGATGCCGAACCGGTTCGTCCTGCTGCGATTTCGGACGATACCCTTGCCGATTTGCAGAAAAATCTTGACGAACTTGATGTCGACAGCTTTCTTGCGAAACTCTAAGCTTTTTAGGAAAGCTGCTTCTGTATTAGTCCGAGAATCTTCTCGATAGCAACATCGGGTGTGTAGCTCGTGTCGCCGCCGGCAGCGCGGGTGTGTCCGCCGCCTCCGAATTCTTTTGCGATGGCGTTTACATCGACTACGTAGTTGCTGCGCAGGCTAATCTTGTACTTGCCGTTGACGGGGTACAGGAATAGGGCAACTTCCGTGCCGCCGACCTCGCGAATGGTGTCGATGACATTTGAAAGCTCGACCGGCGTTACTTCGAAGCGCGTCATGTCTTCGGGAGTAATGTGGGCGTAAACGACCTTGCCATCGAGTCCGAGCTTGCAGTTTTCCATGACGAATCCGGTCACGAGTGTCTGCTTGTAGGTGCGCGTATAGTAAGTCTCGTTTACGATTTTGGCAAAGTCAATTCCCTTTTCGATCAAGTCTCCTACGACTTGCATGGTGCGCTTGCCGGTGCAGCTGAACTTGAAGGCGCCCGTGTCGTGCACGATGCCCAGGTACATGCTGTTTGCCGCTTCTTTCGAAATCTTGTTCTTGTCGAGATTTATGTAAAGTACCTCGCTTGCGGAACTTGCTTCGCTCTCCACCAGGTTCAGTGTGCAAAGGTTCAGCGGGTTCGAAATATGGTGGTCAATGTTGATGGTTTTCTTTGCTGTCTTGATGCAGTCGGCTCCATTTGCGCCTACCCGTTCAAAGCTCGGCGTATCCATCAAGAATGCAAGATCATACGGTTTGCCGCTGTTACATTCGGCTGTGTAGAGAGGGTTGGCGTCACTTGTTCCGCGTAAAATCTTGTAGCTTTCGGGGAAGTTTTCAAGGTACAGGTCCACGCTTATGTTCGGATAGTTGTCTTTGACATAGTTATAAATACCCGTGGTGGATCCTACGCAGTCCCCGTCCGGACGCACATGGCCGAAAATGGCAACAGAGCTAGCTTCGCTCAAAAATTCGTCAATCTTCATATCAATAATATAGTCAATTTCTATATTGCGTTCTATGAAACTCCTTTTTACCGACCTGGACGGAACATTGCTTACCGATGACAAGCGGATTCTCGATGTGGATATGGATGCCATTGGGAAAATGCTGGAATGTGGCCATAAGCTTGTACTCTGCACGGGGCGTCCGCTTACGAGCGCCAAGATGCTTGCAAAAAGGTATGGTTTCGACAAGCCGGGATTTTTTCTGGTGAGTTTCAATGGCGGACTCATATACGATTATGCCGCCGAAAAGGCGATCCTCACGCGTCACATTCCGGTCGAATCTGTTAAGTTTATCATGGATGCCGCCCATGCCCGTGGAATGCACGCGCACACCTATGCGGGTGACCTGGTCGTTTCGGAACATGAAACTGAACAGCTCAAGACATACTGTAGCATCATGCAGATGGATTACCTGGTTGTTGACGACATTTGCGAATATTTCGGCAAAATCGCGCCCGAAACCGTTCCGGGCGCTCCGATTAACGTGGTGGTGAAACCACCCATCAAGGTAAACGTAATTACGCCCTTTGACCATGAGAGTTTAATCGATTTTCGCGCGGAAATGCGGAAATCGACGGCAGGAAAGCTCTTTGATGTATTCAGTAAGCCCGAAATGCTTGAATTTTCGCACCTGAAGTCCAATAAGGGTGAGGCGGTGCGCTATATGGCCGAATATTATGGGGTTCCTCTGGCAGACACGATCGCTGTGGGGGACGAGGAGAACGATTGTCCCATGATCGAGGCTGCCGGAATCGGAGTTGCCATGTCAAATGCCTCTCTGGTGACAAAGAATGCTGCCGACTATGTAACCCGGGTTGACAATAACCATGGTGGCATTGCGGAAATTATTGAAAAATTCGTTTTCTAGCTTAATTTGGCCTTTTTTTCATTTTTTTAGTGAATAATCCATATAGGAATAATAGGGGGGCTTTTTTTTACACTTTTGACCTTACTTTGGTATATCTTGAAAAAAAGGATGGAATTGCGTTGTCATGAAACAATTTCAGTTTGATTACCACAGTATTACATCGTTAAAACGCGATTTGGATAAAATCAGTCTTTGGTGCCGAACCAAGATTGTTTCCCATGTGGTATTCCAGATCTATTCGGATTCCCTGGATAAGGGTCAAATAGATCTTGTTTGTGATGTCGTGGGCCAGTGCTTTCCCGATGCCGTATGCATGGGCTGTTCCACGAACGGAAATATTATCGAAGGTCGTCTTTCCTGTGTCCCGATCTCGATTGTCTGCACCATATTTGAATATCCGACGACGCAAATAAAACTCTTGCAGTATACCTTGAATAGCGAAACGGCGCTTGACGTGGTGGCTTCGATCAAGGAAGAAATTAAGGCGAATCCCTGGGTGAAGGCGGCAGAATTGCAAATGACGATTCGTGGCATGTCCATGACTCCATTCTGTGAGGCGTTCACCGATGTGGATCCGTCCATCATGATCTTTGGCGGGGGAGCATTCAGTTCGAATTTGTTTCGTAACGATGCCTGTGTCTTTTCGAATGTGAAGGGGTATTCGGAACAGGGACTGCTTGTTCTTTTGATGGGGGGCGAAGATTTTTATTGTTCAGCGACCCACATCACGGGCTGGAAACCGCTTGGCCGTGAATTTTTGGTCTCCAAGGCGGATAGGAATATCTTGTATGAACTTGACGGAATTCCAGCGTATGATGCTTACTATCGCTATCTGAATATTGAGAATGATGAGAATTTCTTCCTCAATACGCTGGAATTTCCTTTTTTCTACAAACACAATGGAATCAATATCTTGCGAGCGCCAATTGCGTGTAGGAACGACGGAGCTCTCGTGATGACATCGGATATTGACGAAAATGTGAAGGCCCGTTTGGCATATGGCGATCCGCAGACGATTCTTGCCTGTATTCGTGACGATGGACGTAAAATTGGCGAATTCAATCCCGAAATAATTAAAGTATTCTCCTGTGCGGCGCGTCGTACATTCTGGGGAAAGAGCGAAATTAGCAACGAGACGCTTCCGCTGCAGAGCCTTGCTCCGACATCAGGCTTTTACACTTCGGGTGAATTTCTGCGTACGGGCAAGTTTGTAAATCAGCATAACGTGACGCTGGTGATTGCTTCCATGCGCGAGGGCGAGGGCGGTGACCGTTATGACTTTGAAATGGCGCAAACGAGTTTTTCGGGCAATGTCTCCATGATTAACCGTCTTGCTACTTTTATCAATGCGGCTACTCAGGAATTGGTCGAGGTGAATGAAAAGCTATCGCTCATATCCATGATGGATTCGCTCACGAACCTGTTCAATCGCGGAGAAATTCAACGGCGTATCAAACAGGCTGTTGAACAAAAAAAATCTGGCAGTCTTGTCATGTTCGATATCGATGAATTTAAGAAGATAAATGACTCCTTCGGACATCATGAAGGAGATGCCGTTATCAAGGGTTTCTCGCTTGCCTTGCGCTCGGTTGCTGATCAGGGTGGGTACTCTGGTATAGAGGGCTTTGAATTTGATTTGACTAGATATCTCGAAGGAAAGGACTCCTTTGCA
Source organism: uncultured Fibrobacter sp. (assembly GCF_937877005.1). Lineage (GTDB taxonomy): Bacteria > Fibrobacterota > Fibrobacteria > Fibrobacterales > Fibrobacteraceae > Fibrobacter. Next base: position 32,217 of record NZ_CALEFV010000047.1, read on the forward strand.
ACAAGAACCATTGATGTTGAAAACATTCAGAGCCCAACAGGACGCTGGGGCGGAGAAGAATTCATGACGCTATTGATAGGCTTGTCTGCCGAGGAGGCTCGGGAGTTTGCCGAAAAGGTTCGCAAGAGCTTCAATGAGATGGTGTTTGAAAAGGCCAAACATTGCTCCGTAAGTATCGGTGTTACCGCAATCAATGAAAATGACGATACTGATGCTGTGTATGTTCGCGTTGACCAGGCTCTTTACAAGGCGAAAGCAGCAGGGCGCAATTGCGTTGTGGTGCTATAGGGATGGTTCTGATGGACAATATCGTTAAGCTAAAGTTGGATTCCCTGTTCAATGTGACCTCCATTTTGTCAAATGGAGCCTATGTCTATGTTACTGATTTGCGTTCTGATTGGACGAGGTGGTCTAAGGAAGCTGTACATTATTTTGGCTTGCCTTCTGAATATATGCAGGGTGTTGCAATGTCATGGATGGAGAAAATCCATCCGAAAGACCAAGCTGAATATCATGCGGATATTATGCGCGTCTTGTCGGGAGAGTCTGCCGAACATTACCTGCAATACCGCATAAGGAATTCTGCAGACGAATATGTCATGTGTACTTGCCGTGGTGCAGTTCTGGTTGATGATTTGGGAAAGCCGAATTACTTTGTCGGTTCCGTCAAGAATAATGATTCGTTGAGCTATTTTGACGATATATCCAATTGCAGGAGCCTTTATGGATTCATGGAGGACCTTAATTCGTCATTATACCAGAAGGATTCTCTTCAGGTAATGATGGTTGGCATCAATGATTTTTCTCGGCTGAACGAAATTTACGGCTATACTTTCGGGAACCGCATTCTGCAGGAATTCTCGAAGATGATTAAGACAGAGGCTTTCGGCAGGGGCGAATGGTATCGCATGGACGGAACAAAGTTCGCAATTGTCAGCAAGAACATGACGGTTGATGATCTCAGGAATCTTTACAACCGAATCCAGTACAATGTGCTCCATGATTTCACTGTCGGTGGCAATCGGATTGTTCTTTCGTTTGTGGCAGGTGCGATTAGTCTTGATGCTCCCGAGGTGTCTGCGGAAACGATTTATTCTTGCCTGCGATATGCCTTCTATGAGTCGAAAAATAATCATCTAGGCGAATTTTATGTTCTTAAGAATGATGTCGGTGATGACAA
>NZ_CALEFV010000048.1 GCF_937877005.1 uncultured Fibrobacter sp.
GTAGAAGTTGAAATTATCCATGTTATTCCTCTTTTTTTTTCCTATAAAAATACAAGAAAATCCCGCCCAAAAGCAGGATTTTCACAAGAATTCCGTTCACAAAAGGAACCAAACACGCCGAGCGGTCTACCGTGAGAGCCGAACGGTCTCCGTGAGCAACAAACGCCTAGTATTGACTAGGCGTGGTTGCGAGATAATCGGCTCCCGTATAAGGATTCTGTTGAGTTTAGCCATCCGTGAGCCACAAGCGACTCGTCCTAACGAGTCGTGGTGGCGAGAGAGCTGGCTTCAGAGTAAGGATTCTGGTGAATTTAGCCTGCTCGGTCTTATTAGGTCGTATATTCGGCGTTGATCTTAACGTAGTCATAGCTCAAGTCGCAAGTGAACGCGCTTGCGCTTGCGTGCCCAATGTTAAGGACGAGCGTTACTTTGTATTCACGCTGGCGGACTACCGCACGCAGAGCCTTGGTCTGTTCTTCGTCAAGCTGCACCGGGCGACCGTTAGAAAGCACCTGCACATCGCCAAAGAAAAGGTCCGTCTGTTCGGCGACCATGTTGCAGCCGCTCGAACCTGCGCTGCTCAGAATACGGCCCCAGTTCGGGTCTTCGCCGAACATAGCGCACTTGGCCAAGTTAGAAGTCCCTATAAAGCGGGCCATGCGCAAAGCCTCTTCGTGGCTTTCGGCCTTTTCGATGCAGAGTTCAATCAGCTTGGTCGCACCTTCGCCGTCGCGGACGATATCCTTAGCAAGTTCCTTCATCACGAGCATGAGTGCTGCGCGGAATTCACCTTGTTCGCTGAGCGAGAGGTCTTCGTACTTGAGACCGCTCATGCCGTTTGCCAAAAGAATGCAAGTGTCGTTCGTACTGGTGTCGCCATCGACCGTAATCGCATTGAAGGAGTCGGCGATGTCGGCGCGGAATTCAGCAAAGAAATCGATCGGCAAAGCAAGGTCAGTGGTAATAAAGGCAAGCATCGTGGCCATGTTCGGGTGAATCATGCCCGAGCCCTTGCAGGCGCCACCAATCGTTACCACACCCTTTTCGGTCTGGATTTCGACGGCATGGCTCTTGAGCGCAAGGTCAGTCGTCAGAATGGCGCGGCCAAATTCTTCGGAAGCGTCAGCATGGAGCTTTTCCACAAGCTTCGGAATACCGGCTTCAATCTTGTCCATCGGCATCAGGTGGCCAATCACACCGGTGCTGCAAACGAGCACGCTCTTCGGAGTAAGCTTCAAGGCTTCTTCGGTAAGGACAGCCATGCGTTCTGCATCGCGCAGGCCCTGTTCGCCGGTACAGGCATTTGCGTTACCGCTGTTCACCACAACGGCAGAGGCAAAGTGGGCATGTTCAAGGGCGGCTTTGTCGTAAAGCACCGGAGCAGCCTTCACCTTGTTCGTTGTAAACACGGCAAAGCAACGTGCAGCCTTTTCGCTCTTCAGAAGAGCCATGTCAGCGTTACCGCTGGCCTTGATGCCTGCACAAATTCCAGACGCGGTAAAGCCCTTCGGGGAGCAGACGCCGCCTTTTTCCAATACAGTGTACATAGTATCTCCTATTGTTTTTTACCTCCTAAATTATAGAAAAATGCACCAATGTTGAACACCCCCCGCATCTGCCCCGCAAAAAAATTCTAATTTAATGGTATGGCTAAAACACCCTGTACTAAAGAAACTTACGATAAGCTGGTTGAACGTTACACCTTCCTCAAAAAGGTCGAACGTCCCCGCGTTGTTGATGAAATGGAAGAAGCCCGCAAGCAAGGCGACCTGAGCGAAAACGCCGAATACCACGCCGCCAAGGAAATGCTGGCTCATATTGATCTGGAAATTCCCAAACTGGAAGACCAAATTTCTAATGCAATTATTGTGGAATTTGACGCCAACTCCGACACCATCCGCTTTGGTGCAACTGTCACCGCCAAAAACCTCGCAACCAAGAAAGAAGTTGTCTATCAGTTGGTAAGCCCCGAAGGCGTCGATCCGATGAACGGCAAAATCAGTTTCAAGAGTCCCATGGGTTCAGCATTCATGGGTAAAAAGAAAGGTGAAATTGTCGAAGTCGTCACCCCCAAGGGTAAGAACCGTTTCGAAATCATTGACTTCAAGTAAGCTATGATTATAGCCCTCATCGGCACAGACCAGTTTTCGAAAGAGCGTCAAATAGACAAGTTTCTAACCGATGCTCTTGGCGATCGAAAAGACGATCCGCTGGCAAAGCTAGTGGTATACGCCTCCGATCCGAACATATCCTCTGTCACAGCCCTAATTATGGAAAACTGTGGTTCAGTCTCAATGTTCGCTCCGGAACAGGCCGTAGTCGTCCGCAAGGCCGATGCAATCAAAACTGCCGATGAAGTCAAGGCTCTTACCAGCTGGTTAAAAGAGGCCCCTGACTGCAAATTGCTGTTAGACTTTGACGAACTTCGTGCCACATCGGAACTCTACAAGGTTCTACAAAAAGTGGGCAAAGTCGAAAAATACGAAGAGCCCAAGCAGTACAAGATGCAAGAATGGATTGCAGCGACAATCCCCTCCTTCTTTGGCAAGCCAATTGAACCTGCGGCAAGTCTTTACTTAGCTGATGCAATCGGCACAAGCACCAAGACTGTTTGCGATGAAGTGGAAAAAATCCTGCTATACAAACCTGACTGCGACAAGATTACGCTTGATCTAGTCAAGATGCTCGTGATTCCACGCCGAGAAATTCCCCCCTATGAAATACTGAACTTCTTCGGCATGCGCGATTCGGCAGGCTACACCAACAAACTCCATGAGATTCTTTATGGCGGCAAAGACGGCACAAAAGATGCAATCAGTCTTGTGAACGCTCTATACAACCATGCGGTAGACCTGCTCAACTACATGACTCTCTCCACAAAAATGAGCCCACAAGAAGCAGCTCAGGCACTCGGCAAGAATTACTTTCTGTTCTGCAAACAAGGTAACGCCGCCGAATGCTGCCGTCGTTGGGGCAAGCCACTCCTATGCCGAGTTATTCGACGCCTCGCTGATCTCAACTATGAATTCAAGAGTTCCAGTTGGACTCGGACGAGCCAGGAACTGGCTCTTGCAGCACTGGTTGTTAGATAGCACAAAAGTTAAAGATTTCAGATAAAAAAAAACCGGAACAATCGTTCCGGGGTTCTTTTAAAAGAGGTTCTTTTTAGTTCCAGTCTTCGGCATCTTCTGCAGGAGCAGGTGCCGCAGGAGCAGGCTGTGCAGCCGCAGCCGGCTTGGATTCCGCAGGGGCCGGAGCCTGCTGTGCAGCAGGAGCCGTTTCTACGACCGGAGCAGCTTCTGCGGCAGGCTGTTGTTCTTCATTCGTCTTTTCGGCAGGCTTTTCTTCCTGCTTTGCATCCACTCTTTCGGCAACCGGTTCAGAAAGTTCAACATCGCCTACATAATTGCGAATGATTCGCGGCGTCACAAAGATAACAAGGTCCTTCTTCGCAACGGACTTACGCGTGTACTTGAACAAGTTACCCAGCAGCGGAATATCCTTGAGGAATGGAATACCGGATTCAGTTTCCGTATTCTCATTACGAGTGAGGCCACCGATAACAATCGTTTCGCCATCTGCCACGACAACCTTGGTCTTTGCTTCCTGCGTACTGATAACGACTTCACCCTTTTCGTCATAACCATAGGAATTGTTTTCAGGATGCAAATCAAGCAAGATTCGGTTGTCTCCAGACACATGCGGAGTCACCGTAAGCTTGATACCCGTTTCCACCAGCTGTGTCGAAGATTCACCATCATCGTCAATCACGCGGATGGACACCTTATCACCCATGAACACCAGGGCTTCCGTATTGTCGAGGGTAGATACCTGCGGGCTAGCAAGAACTTCCGTAGAAGCATCGCCCATCAAGTTCGTCAAAGCAATTTGCAGATTATTGTCAAGCAGACTTGCCGTAATCGCCGTCGAAGCCTTATTCACAGCCGGAGAGGCTCCACCATTCGGGAACGACTGAATAGCAGCACTAGTACGTGTACCACCGGAGGTTGTTCCAGTAGGAGTACCAGCAACACCAGGTGTCAACGCGGCATTTCCCATTCTCGCAGTCCAGTCAACACCCAATTCGCGAGCACGTTCGCTATTAACCACCACGAGCTTCGCCGTAATCATGATCTGAAGTGTTTCAACGTCAAGTTCCGTGAGAGCGTTCTGCATCTGCTCAATTTTTGCTTCAGTATCATAAACGATAATCGAATTCGTACGTTCCACGGTGGTGATACGACCACGTCCAGACTTCATGCTTTCAAGGACCTGAATGAGTTCCTGGGCCTTTGCATGATGAATCTGGAAATTCTTTCGCACTAGCGGAGCGTTCTGTTCGGCTTGAGCTTCTTCGTCAGCAATCTTTTTCTGCTTAGCAAAGTAAGTACTGGATCGCTGAATCAAGATATACTTGTCCTCCACAATCCATGTCAAGTCGTTCATGTTACAGACGATATCAAGAGCTTCTTGCCAAGTCTTCTTCGTGATAGTCAAGCTCGTCTTACCCTTGACTTCCGGAGCAAGGATAATGTCGACTTGAGCCACCTTGGATATGGAATTGAAGACAGCCTCGAAGTTCATTTCTACGAAACTGAAATCATATAATTTCGTATTGGGTCCACTTACCGAACCTTCGGCAGGGCCTGCTGTGGCCATAGAAACCACCAAGAGAATAGCAGTCAGTATTTTAATCATATTTTTCACTTTTGACCCCCAAATTTATCGGGAAGACCCATGGAATAGCGACGGCTCACCCCGAATTCCTGAATCAGGAAGAGGACGTCAGTTTGTGTAATTTTCAAGACTTTGCCATTGAGAATCTTGTCACCTTCCTTAAGCGTGTAAGAAACCGACGGATTCTTAGATTCAACCAAGATAGCCATCGGGACATCCGATTCCCAAATAATTCCAACCAGTTCGACCTGGTCGATATTGATACCTTCTTCTACTAAGCCCTTAATTTCTACAAATGGATCACGACGACCAAAAGAGCTATAGGTCACGCGGTCTTCATACAATCCTTCCAGTTGGCTTCCCGTCGTTACAGGCGTTCCACCCGCAAGATCGGTACCACGATCCTTATCGACCTGTTTCAGGCGTTCCGCCTGCACAGCAGACAACTCATCAAAGAAACTCACCGAGCGACGGTTAACATAGCCAACACGGTTCCCATACTGAACCTTGCGATAGAGTCCAGTCAAATCGAGGCTGACAAGCCTATCGCCGAAGACTAGACGCTGCAGCACCTGTGCATTTTCGTTAGGAGCCGCATAGAGCTCAATTTCATCGGCAACAACAATCAATTCGCGGATGACCGGACGCAAATGGAATGTCTGAGATCCCGAAACAATTTTCTTGCTATCCTTTTCCATCTTCTTGACAAAGGAATCAAAGTTCAAGGCTTCATCGACGGCCTTCATCCAATCCCTCACAAAGATTCCATCCGGCTGAGCAGACCAGAAGACAAAGCCGTCCTTCTTCAGGGCGCGTTCCGCGACCTGCAGGACTAAGATTCCATCTTGGACAAGAATGACCGGTTTGACACTCGACTGCAACTGAATTTTGAGACCGTTGCTCCCCCAAGTCACAGACTTGACCAGAGAACCAGCACCAATCTTGAACACTGGAGACTTTTGCGGTCCCGCAAGACCGACTGTCAATGTAGAATTCTTATCCGGACCAGAAATATTCTTTAGTTCAATAGGAGACTCGGCTACCAATCGGAACTGCTCCATGCCGGAACCAATCAGGACAGTCATCTCCTTCAGGTTCGGAAGCAAGGCAGAAATCTTGCCACCTTCCTTAATGGCCTTATCGAGCTGTTTTTGCTGTTCAGCCATCAACTTTTCCTGTTCACGGGCAGCTTTTTCTGCGGCCTTCTTCTCTTCGGCCAAACGCTTTTTCTCTTCGAGAGCCGCCTTCTCGGCAGCCTTCTTCTCTTCAAGAGCACGCTTTTCAGCAGCCTTCTTTTCTTCGGCCAGGCGCTTCTTTTCTTCCTTGGCGGCCTTTTCTGCGGCCTTCTTCTCTTCAAGAGCCTTCTTCTCGGCGGCCTTCTTTTCTTCGGCCAGACGTTTCTTTTCTTCGAGAGCCGCCTTTTCGGCAGCTTTCCTCTCTTCTAGAGCAGCCTTCTCAGCTTCTTTCTTGCGCTCGGCAAAGAGTTTAGACAAAGTCCAGGACTTTCCACCCTTGTTCTTGAACTGGAGCAAGAAATTGGACTTATCGAGAGCAATTTCGTTCTTGTCACTCGAAATTGAAGATCCAACGACCATTTCAATCTTCAAGAACGGAGTGCCCTTGAGGTTATCCTTGAACACTCGCATCGACTTGATAAACTTGGATTCAGGATCAACGCCAAACTCGCCTTCGCCCAACGCGAAAGTCGTCTGCGAAAAACCGACCGTCAGTTTCTTAGCAGCAGCATCATACTTCTGGTAGAAATTCGGCAAATCCTTTTCCGAAGCAAAAGCATACACCAAGCGGCAGCCCTTCGCATCGCAAACAAAGCGAACATCCTTAATCTGGGCGGCATTGGCAACCACCACCAACAGAAGAGACAATAAAAGGAACTTACACTTCATCATTTTGCCACCTTCTTTGATGTGTAAGTGGTCAAGTTAAAACTCACGGACATGGTTATCGGAGTCCAGCCGTGCGTTTCAGCCTTCTGGATTTCAGCAGCGATTCCCGAATAACGGTTCAACCTCAAATTGGTAATAGCCGTCGGATAGCTGAAATTCGCAATTTCCGCGAAAAGATATCCAAGCATATGGTAGCCTGAATTGACCGCAATAGAATAACGGTTCTCTATATAATGTTCCCTTTCGGTTCCGCTACCCTCAGGATTAAACTTCTGGATCTGCACGCCAGAGCTGCGAAGCACAGAATAAAGATCCTGCAGGCGCAGAGGGACCTTTTCCTCTTCCGGGAACATTTCCTTCAACTTTTCAAAGTCCTTTTCGGCCTGGACCAGCTGCATTTCCAATTCAGCAACACGATGCTTCTTAGCATTAATCTTGTCGCGCTCCGCCTTGGCACCTTCCAAGTCACGCTCCAGGCTCTCACGCTGATAAACGAACGGATCCCACATGTAGTTATATACCAAATGGGCCGCAGCCATCAAAATAAGGCATATGACGATGGCATATACGTTTCGTTTGTCTTTAAGATCTATCTTGCCCATTATCCCTCCTCCTCAAGGCCGAGATCCTGTTTCAGGATGACCTTTATGGTGAAGTTATACGCTTCCTCCGTTTCGACTTTAGTCGTAGCGATGGTCACCAAGGATACAGATTGGATACTAGCCTGTTTTTCCAGTTTAACCATATATTCGGCCACCTCGGAAAAATCAAACGTTACCCCTTTCATTTCCAAATCAAAATCACCCATCTGATTGATGCTCGTGACCCACATATTAGGCGGAAGAACCGACGAGATGTTTTCTAGCAACATCACCCAGCGCTTCTTGCTCACCTGAATGGATTTAAGAGCATTAATCTTGGTATTAATGACGCCTTGTTTCTGTTCCAGGTCGCTAATCTTGGAAAGCAAGGGACGTTCGCGTTCGACTTCTTCCTGAACAGAAGTCAACTCTGTCGACAACCTAGAAATGGTTTCATTAATGAATGTCTGCAGCATCATCACGGCAACAGCAGCCGCGATCAAGGCTATCGTAGGCCAAATAATACGACGGTCTGTAATCCAGGTAAAGTCTTTCTGTTTCTTCCGGTATTCCGGAGGAAGCAGGTTAATCGAAATGGCCAAGGCATTTCCTGTGGGTTCTGTTTTCTTAGACGCCATTAGAACTTCCTCATTGCCAAGCCCAACGCAGGAGCGTAAATGTTAGACAAACTAACGGATATTCCCGTTTCACCGAACACCTTGGAATCACAAGGAATCAGACGGAACGGGTTCACCGTATCGGTTTCTACACCCGTACGTTCAGCAACAAATTCCTTCAAGCCCGGAATTGCTGCGCCACCACCGCCAAGCAGGATCATGTTGAGCGCCTTGGAATCCTCGGACGAAGAGAAATAACGAATACCGATGTCGATCTGCGCAAGGAGATCCTCGTATGCCAGTCGGAGCGCAGCTTCAACTTCCGCTTCTGAAAAACCATCTACAACAGACAGGTCACCATTGTTAAAAATTTCATGACACTTCTCGGCATCGACTCCCAAGTTCATGCAGGTCTTGCTAATGACCATGTCCAATGATCCACCGGTCATGGCACGCATAGAGTGGAACTTTCCATCCTGAACAAATGCCACACTCATTTTCTTCTCGCCGATATTGAAAATGGCAACGGTCTTGTCCTTGTCCTTTTCTTCCATGGACACCATATAAGCATTCAGCAAGCCAAAAATATCGACATCCAGGGCTGCCAGTCGAACGCCCTTTCGCGTAAAAAACTGCGCCCAAGAATCAAGCAAAGCACTCTTGGCAGCAACAACATTCACCTTGACATCGTCATTGTCACGAGAGGCGACTTCATAGTCAATCACGTTGTCCTGATCATCAAAGGGCGGACGGGACTGGGCGGTCTGAAGAATAATGGCAGCCTCATTGCCATTCTTAGGCACCTTGACAGAAAGACGGTCCACCAGCACGCCACCAGCGCCTGCGCCACAATTGACACACGCGACTACATCACAAGAATCATCGATAGGATGACGGATAAGCAACTTATTCAGCGCATCACCAAGCAGTTCGGCGCCATCCTTCTCATGCTTTCCTTCAGCATCCGCAGGAGCATCTCCCTCACGAACCTGGATTTCGCCATTAACGATGGCTCCATCGGGCACTCGTTCCAGGTCGGCATCTAGCACAATCTTACCACCACTAGCGCCATGCAACACCTTGACATACTTGATGCTGTAATGACCAACATCAATGCCAACTGTTTCGCGTAAACCACGAATTTTCGCAATCAATCCTAAAGCCAATGTAAACTCCGATTGAAGAACAATATCACTTCAATTCTACCTTTATAAAAGCTAAATGTCAAGAGAAAAATTCATCTAAGTCCTTGAAAATGAACTAGTTAGGTACTTTTCGCTCTCTTTTTGGCCTCTTTTTTGTTCTTATTCAATTCAAACAGATACTGAAGAACCGTTTCCTGAATCCAACCGAAAGCCCCACTAAAGGATGCCGTCATGCAAAAATAGGTCGGAAAGTCGTTACTCTTATGCCCCAGGTTACGCAAAATTTCAATTTCTGCAACCTGTTCGCCAAAACTGGGAAGTTCAAAATTAATACGGAGCCGTTGGCCAGGAAAGCATTCCTTAGGCAGTCCGATCATAATACCACCGGCAGAGAGATCCAACAGTATCCCCCCGCATTCGGACTCATCTTCAAATTTCGCCGTGACCGGGAACTGGACCTGTTCACGAACCCAACGACGCAATTGGCGTTTATCCAACTTATTGGTATGAGGCAGAACAAGAAGTCCGTTTTCCATTCTAAGTACAGGAAGTAAAGCAGAATAAAGAGCATCGTCGGGTCTCGTCCAGCGAATCAAGACAGATCCTTCTAGCTTAGGGGCTTCAACGCCCGGTTCATTTTCAAAAGAAATCGCCCACTCTTTTTCATTTCGCCAGGCAATTTCGGACCGTTTAATCTTCATGCCATTTTCAAGAACGAGATCGATACGATCCCCGATCCTGAATTGGCGCGTTGAATAGATTTCCGTCAGATTATTCGAGGCCGTAAAATTCAATTTTTCACGGAGCCGTTCCACAGCCGACAATGTTTCATCTCGTATTTGAAATACATTTCGAATATCGTAGAACATCGCGACAGCTTCCTCGAACAACTTCGACGAATTCAAGATTGCATCTTTATTTTCAAAGGTCGACGCACGGATTATTTTATCCAAAGTCCTTTTTTCTTTATCTGTAAAACCAATTGCAGCAACCTTTTCGTCAAAAATCCTTGTTCCAAACATATCTTCATTTTCACGGCGGTAATTGATACGCTGAACCTCGACCAGCACTAACAGTGACAGGCCCAAGAAGATAATGCCAGTTATCCAAAGAAGCTGTAATGGTTCTATCATGAACAAGGCCTCAGACTTCCGTCCACACCCCACCAATGTAGGTACCGAGAATTGTACACGGCAGTTCAATGTCCATGAGAGGCGTATTGCGCACATGGCCTGCAACATCGGAAGGCTTTACCCGGTGAGGCTTATCAGAAAGAACCACCAAGTTTACACGCTTTTCATCGGGAGTCACGCCAGCGATTTTGGCAGGCGCAGACGACAACAGTTCTATCGCCTTAGCCTCACCGAAACGACCGGATAGCTCTTTCCACAAGGCGGGCAAAGCTACTTCCAGCGAAATTGCTCCAGGGACAGAATCTTCAAAATTCACTTCCTTGTCCTGACGAAGTACCGGGCAATGATTCATACTCACGGCATTCACCGTACCATCCTCAATTCCCTTGAACAAAGCCTCCCGGTCGGATGCCGCCCGCAATGGAGGTATCAGATGATATGCGGAATCAAGGGAAACAAGAGAAGAATCATCCAACAGCAAGTGATAAATATCAACATCACAGGTAACATCCATGCCCTTCTTACGGGCTTCTCGAACAAGGTCGAGTGTTTCGCCGCAGGTCACCTGCTTAAAGTGCACCGGGACATTGAGGAATCGCGCCATTTCAAGAACGGTGTAGGCAGCGATAGTTTCTGCCACACGAGGTATCCCCTTCATTCCAAGCATGTCGGAATAAGCACCTTCATGAACACAACCGTTCTTGCGCAGCGTCCTATCCATCGGCTGGAAGAAGAATCGCTTACCCGTCATCTTGCCATATTCCATGGCTAGGCGAATAAAGCGTGTCGACGGGATACTTGCACCACCATCGCCAAAGCCTGCAACACCACACACGTCAAGTTCATCACATCCCGAGGCAAGTTCCATCATTTCGGACAAGCGATCACTACCGAAACCAATGCTATAAGCGCCAAGAATCGCGAACTTCATGTCTTCGGCGAGCAAACGATTTTCAAGCGCAGCTAGTTTCTCGCTATCGTCAATCGGGTTTGCCGCACTTTCGTAAAGGCCTCCATAGAAGCCTCCCTTGCGCATAGCCTTGAATCCATCCTTAAACGTGTATATGTCATCGCGCAGGGGTTCTTGAAAGTCGACTCCCAAGGCAAACAAGGCCGGAAGAGCCATAGCACCGCCGCAATCTACAACAGCAGCAGTCTCAGATGAATTATCAAAGTAATCCTTGTCGGCAACATAGCCATCGGCAATCGCCATTTTGTCCGTTTCGACAAATTTACTACCGTTCCAAAAGCGGACATTTTTCAAAACTACATTGTTCACACGATTAGTCATTTGCACGGCCTCCGGCCAAAAGATACAACACCGCCATGCGAACGGCCACGCCGTTCGTCACCTGATCAAGGATTACGGAATGTTCGCCGTCGGCGATGTCCGAATCAAGTTCTACTCCGCGATTGATTGGACCTGGATGCATTATCAGGACCTTATCCTTTGCTTGAGCAAGTACATTCTCAGTAATGCCAAAGAAATTGCGGTACTCTCGCATGCTCGGAAGCAAGGCGTCATCCATGCGTTCCTTCTGGAGGCGAAGGGCAATGACAACATCGGCTTCCTTGACCGCCTTTTCAACATCGCCCTCCCAAGAAACATTGCCGAGTTCCTTATACTGCAGAAGTTCCGTATTGCGAGGAACCAGCGTCGACGGACCGCAGAGCGTCACATGGGCACCCATGGTGGTCATCCCCCAAATATTACTACGGGCCACGCGACTGTGGCGGATATCGCCAACGATCGTTACCTTCTTTCCTTCAAGGGTTCCGAGCTTTTCTTCAACAGTAAGCATGTCCAACAATGCTTGCGTGGGATGTTCATGAGCACCATCCCCCGCGTTCACGATAATTGCATTGCTGTGTTCGGCAAGAAACTTCGGAACACCCGTTCCCTTGTGTCGAACAACCACAATATCAATCTTCATTGATTCGATATTGCGAAGCGTATCAACCAATGTTTCACCCTTCTTGACACTGGAATTACTGCTAGCGAAGTTTACCGTATCGGCCGACAGACGCTTTTCTGCAAGTTCAAAGCTCGTACGCGTGCGGGTGCTATTTTCAAAGAAAAGGTTCACCACGGTAAGGCCGCGCAGTGACGGGACCTTCTTGACGGGACGTTCCAAAATCTCACGAAACTGCTTGGCGTTGTCCAAAATGGTACGGATATCCTGCTTGGACACGCCCTGAAGTCCAAACAAATGCTTAATCTGAAGTGCGCTCAACTTAAACCTCCACCTCTACGAGGTAAACGGAATTTTCTTTATCAAAAGGCTCTATCTGCACGCGGACTTCCTGATCCTGTGCCGTTTCTACCGTGAGCCCCACGCAATCGGGAGCGATAGGGAGTTCGCGGTGGCCGCGATCCACAAGCACGCAAAGACGAATGGCTGCCGGACGACCTAGGTCGAGAATCGCCTGCATGGCTGCACGCACCGAACGTCCCGTATAAAGTACGTCGTCCACAAGGATTACCGTCTTGCCTTCAACCGAAGCAGGCATTTCGGTAATGCGCATTTCGCTTGTGCCCATGTGGGTGCGGTAATGGAAGTCATCGCGATAGAATGTTGCATCGAGACTTCCCATCGGGATGGCGCGGTCAAACTTTTGACTGAGACGCTCGCAAAGTTTTTTGGCCAGCGGAATTCCGCGACTAGCCATGCCGAGCACCACTAAGTCATCCGCCGAGGGGTGCATCTTGGCCAATTTAGCAGCCATTTCATCTAGAGCGAATTCCATCGCCTGAGCAGATAGCAATTCTCTAATTTTTTTACAGTTGTCTTTCATATAAGTATCAGGTCAGTCGCACAGCGCCCTCTGGGGTTCGAGGTCACTCGCGTCGTTCGTTTTGTGTTTTCAGCTAGAAATTAGTTTTTTTCTAGACTTTTTTTCTTGGAAAAGTTAGAAAATACCCCTATTTTTTTATATATATAGGGAAAACCTCACACCTATAGGAGAATCCATGTTCAATCAGCTGGGCAAACCGGAAGCAGGCGAAACCATCGCCATCATGAAGACCAATCACGGCACCATGAAGCTACGCATTTTTGAAGACATCGTGGGCGAATGCGCCACGAACTTCGTCGAACTTGCCAAGCAGGGTAAGTATGACGGCGCCCCCTTCCACCGCATCATCAGCGGTTTCATGATTCAGGGCGGTGACTTTACAAATCGCAACGGTACTGGCGGCCACTCCGCCAAGGGCCCCGGCACAACAATTGGCGACAAGTACGATCCGCGCCTCACCCACATGCGCGGAGCCCTCAGCTGGGCAAAGACAATGATGCCGAATTCTATCGGCAGCCAGTTCTTTATCGTGCATGGCGACGACGTTCACTTCCTAGATCACCCCTCTAACGGTGGTCCCGCCGAAGGCTACTCCGTATTCGGACAGCTCTACGAAGGCTTCGAAGTCCTCGACGAAATCGCAGGGGTCAAGACCGACCGCCGCGATGCCCCATACGAAGACGTGATCATCGAATCCGTGACCATCGCAAAAGCCTAAAAACAACGGGTCGTAAAAAATTTTCACTTTTTTTATGCCCCACCCTTGACAAGTCAAATTAGTTCTTCTATATTTGGCTCGTCCTTCGGGGTTATAGCTCAGTTGGTAGAGCGCCTGCATGGCATGCAGGAGGTCAGGAGTTCGACTCTCCTTAGCTCCACTCGAAAGGCCCGTTTGTAATGCAAGCGGGTCTTTTTGCTTTATCCGGTTTGCACATCTTGTAATAATTTTGTATCTTTGCGCACATGAACATCATTTGGAACAAACTCTCTAAAATTGCGGTCAGTGGAATGATCGGGGGCTTCGTATTTTTTGCAACTCCGATCTATGCCGAGGAATGCAATCAACAGACCATGGACGCCTTCGCATACGAAGACTGCGTCAACGCAAAATCAGGCGTTTCCATCGACAATGGCGACAGCGTCAAGACCAAGACCATCGGAATAGAGGCGATTCCAATCTACCGCCCCTTCAACCGCGATGCATATGTAACCTCCAGCTTCGGTGAAAACCGGGGAACACGTTACCACGCCGGTTTTGATTACTCCACCAACATGGAAGAAGGCTGGCCCATCTACGCTCCCGAAGACGGAAAGGTCATAGAACTCAGGGTATCGCCATTCCTCTACGGTAAGCTAATGCTATTCAAGGGCAATAGCGGCAAGACCTGGGCTTTCGCGCATCAAAGCAGTTTCGGAAAACTTGACGAGCTGATTATAGCCAAGCAATACACAAGCAAGAAGAACGATGTTACCATCAAGCCGGGCAAAAGCTACAAGAAGGGAGACACGCTCACCTTCGCCGGAAGCACCGGTATCGGAAATCCGCACCTACACCTGGAAGTACGCCTAGACAACGATCGCCTGCTGAATCCGGTTCTTGCAGGAGTTTCCATTGCAGATACAATCGCACCGCAAATATTCGGTATCGCCGTATGGCAGGGCAACCACCTCGCCATCACAACGCCCGAAGCAATTGACAAGGGATGCGTCGAAACCCCCGTCAAAAACGAATACAATCTTGATATCGCCGTTAAGATCGTCGACTACAGCCGCGAACCTAAGGAAAATCCGATGTCGGTCCGTCGCATCACCTTGTGGCGTTACGACGAAAAGATTTTCGAGGATAAGCTCGACACCTTGCGCTATAGCAAGATGACGCAGATTCGCGACCAATTACTGTGGGCTGAAGAAGCCGATACTGCAGGCGACTGGCATGTAATACAGGCGAAACTCGCCCCACTTTCAACATACACAATCGAAGTTGAAGACTATAACGGCAACAAAACATCGAAAAAGTTTACATTCCATCCCCATTGCAAGAGCGACCACGCCATTCCGCTAACCAAGGTCCAGACATCACCTCTATTTACATTCCTAAGCCGTCCCATGCTCGACCTGTTCCGTTGCGAAAACGGAATGAAGTTCAGTGCTATGTTCAAGGACAAGGTTATCGAAGAGGACATGTGCAAGGCATTTAAGCACAGACCGATTACCATCGGACGCCTCCTCGAAATCTATCCAGAAATGACAGACATTCACTACAGCGCCGATGCGGCCGCAACGGGCGACGGCAAAGCCGTCAACGAAAACATTTCCATCTACACATTCAACCAATACCAGAAGAGTGTCAATTGGAGCACCAATATCGGAAACATCACCGTTTCCCAAAAAATAACTGGCATTCCCACAGTAAAAGACTCAACCAAACGCATTCTTGCCGTGACTCGCACTCATACGGACAGTCTTGATTATCTGGAATTCCATCCCAAAGGAATGCAACTCAAGAATTGGACAGTCTGTATCGAAAATCCCGAAAACAACGCTCCGCTATACTGGCTTGGAGAAACGAGCCGCAACTGGTTCATTTTCAGCAAGCAGACCAAGGGTAAAAAACGCTGCGCCACCACAAACGAACTGCGGGATATCGCAAACATCAATAACGAGGAAGCTCCCATTCTTGGTTTCCCCTACTGGGGCGACATGTTCATCGGTGGCGTTCGTCAACCCGCCCTGAGAGTTCCGCTCATGTTCAAGTATGACGGAATCCCCGACGGAAACGCGATTACGGTAACGGTCGGCAAGAAGTGGGTTGCCGCTGAATACGATTCCGAACCGCGCGAAATCGTTATCGAGGGCGAAAAACTTCCTGAGGCAGGAGGCCACTTCAACATCAAGCTCGTAGACGAAGCCGGTCACAAGGCCAGCTACGACGTTGATGTTCCGGAGATGTAAGGAGGCGAGTGTCGCGGGCAAGCTCGCTTGCCCATGACCGAGCCGACGAACATCGCACTCCGAAGGAGTGCAAATGTAGCGAACCAAATGCCGCGCACAAGCTTGCTTGTGCATGGCTGAGGTGAAGCTTTGCAAAAAAGGCCGCGATGGAATCGCGGTCTTTTTCATATAGATTGCTTCGCTAACGCTCGCAATGACGTTCACTACTTCACGCTGGCGGTCAGAAGCTTTGTAATCGCTGCAACATATTCCGCCGGGTTCGGGAGCGGAGAACCTTCGGCGAGTAATGCCTGACCGTAGAGGGCCTTCGGCCAATCGCCCAGGTCTTCCTTGGCTTCAGCCTTCTTCTTGAGCATTTCGCAAATCGGGTGCGTCGGGTTGATTTCCAGGATGCGCTTGCTCTTCGGCAAGTTCTTCTGGCCCATGGCCTTCATCATGCGTTCCATCTGGGCGCTCATGGCGTCTTCGCTGGTCACCAGGCAGCAGGGGCTATCCTTCAGGCGGCTTGACACGCGGACTTCCTTGATGTCTTCGTCCAAGACCTTCTGCAGGTTTTCGCAGAGGCCCTTGAAAATGCCCTTGTTGGCTTCTTCGGCCTTCTTTTCGTCTTCGGTCTTTTCGAAATCCACGTCGCCGCGGGCGATGTCGTGGAACTTCTTGTCGCCGAATTCGGTGAGGCTAGACATCATGAATTCATCGATGCCGTCGCTCATGAGCAGCACTTCGTAGCCCTTCGCCTTGAAGGCTTCGAGCATCGGGTTCGATTTCACGGCGTTCTTGTCGCCGATGAGGTAGTAGATTTCCTTCTGGCCCTCCGGCATGCGCTTCACGTATTCGTCGAGACCCACGAGGGCGTCGCCTTCCGTCTTGGTGCTTTCGAAACGGAGCAGCTTCTTGAGCTCGTCAAGATGTTCCCAGTTCATGTAGAAGCCTTCCTTCAGCACCATGCCGAGTTCGCGCCACCAGGCGTTGTACTTCGCGGCATCCTTGTCGGCCATGTTCTGCAGGGTGTCGAGCACCTTCTTGATGACGTGCTTACGAATGTTGGTGATTATCTTGTTGTTCTGCAAGATTTCACGGGACACGTTCAGCGGCAAGTCTTCGCTATCGACCACGCCGCGCACAAAGCGGAGCCAAGGCGGCAGCAAGTCCTTGCAGTCGTCCATGATAAAGACTTTCTTCACGTACAGCTTGAGGCCGTGCAATGCGTCGTTATGCCAGATGTTGAACGGAGCCTTGCTCGGGATGTACACGAGGCTCCAGAATTCCTGGGAACCTTCGGCGTGGCTGTGGCTCCAAGCGGCCGGTTCGTCGGCTTCGTGGCTGATGACGTTGTAGAAATCCTTGTACTGTTCTTCGGTGACTTCCTTTTCGCTCTGGCGCCACAATGCCTGCTTTTCGTTCAAGCGTTCTTCCGGCTTTTCTTCGAGTTCGCCCTTGTCGTTCTTCGTTGCTTCGGGGTGGAAGTAGATGCCGTAGCTCACGAAGCCGCTGTACTTCTGGACAATGTCCTTGATTTTCCATTCGCTGGCGAAGTCGCCCGCGTCTTCGTCGTCCTTCAGGTACAAAGTAATCTTGGTACCGACCTTGTCGCGCGGGGCTTCAGAAATCTCGAATTCGCCCGTGCCTTCGGAAGACCACAGGTAACCCTGAGTTTCGCCGGCCTTCAAGGGCAATACTTCGACCTTCTTCGCGACCATGAACACGGAGTAGAAACCTACACCGAACTGACCGATGAGATCGACGCTGCCCTTGTCGCCTTCCTTCAAATTCTTGATGAAGTTCTTGGTGCCGCTACGGGCGATGGTGCCCAGGCAGTTGATCAAGTCTTCCTTGTTCATGCCGATACCGTTGTCTTCCACAACGATTCTCTTGCCTTCCTTGTTCACCGAGATGTCGATGCGGAGCTGCGTGCCCTGCGGCAAGAGTTCTGCGTTTGAAAGCGAGAGGAAACGGCGCTTGTCAAGTGCGTCCGCCGCGTTAGAAACAAGTTCGCGGAGGAAGATTTCCTTGTTGCTGTAAAGAGAGTTGATCATCAAGTTCAGCATGTCGCGAACTTCGGTCTGGAATTCCATCTTCTCTGTTGCCATTTTTCTGTCCTTTGTCATCCCCGCGAAGGCGGGGATCTCCTTGATGTTTAATTTTCAAGCGGTCCGGGCTGCCAAAATGTTTCAAAATGAAACAATTTGACAGTTTCCGCCTTGTTTTCGCTATAGTAATTGCAAGAACCGTGCCAAAAAAAGACCGTTCGGCATAAAAGAAAAAGGGGCTCGATTGAGCCCCGACATTCAAACCTCTTTCGTAATCTTACTTGATGAAGATCAGCCCAAGGATACCCACGGCCCATACGTACCAGGCGAAGTGCTGGAACTTGCCCTTCTGCAAGAAGGTCATGAGCCACTTGAGGGCGATGATGCCGAAAATGAACGACACGACCATGCCCACCAAAAGTTCCGGGGTAAAGCCTCCGGCATCGGCACACTTCATTGCCTTTTCCGGGTCGAGGAGAGCCTTTTCCGGAGTCATGGTTTGGCACTTGATCCACTTGATGCAGTCGAGGAGAGCGGCACCGCCCACGGCAGGGATGCTCATGAGGAAGCTGAATTCGCCCGCGTACTTGCGGTTCACGCCCATGAACATCATGGCGCTGATGGTAGAACCGCTGCGGCTGATGCCCGGGATGCAGGCGATACCCTGTACCACGCCAGTCACGAGAGCGCGCCACCAGTTCATCTTGACGCCAACGTTATCCGGATGCTTGGCGCCGGTCGGGCCCCACTGCGAGGTAAACAGGAGCAAGCCCGTAAAGAGTTCGGCCACGCACACGGCCCGCGGGTTCTCGAAAAGGCCTTCCAGCAGGTCCTTGAAGCCGAGGCCGATCATCGCTGTCGGGATGCTTGCTAGAATGATGTAGCCTGCTTCGCGCAACTGGTCCGGATTACGGCGGATGCAGCCTACGATGATGTCGGTAATCTTCTTGTGGAACACCACGAAAATGGAAAGCAGCGTTCCGGCGTGGAGCATGATATCGAAGAACATGCCCGCTTCGTTCATGCCTAAAAGTTCGTGCCCAAGCACAAGGTGGCCGGAGCTGGAGATGGGAAGGAATTCGGCGAGGCCCTGCAAAAGGCCGAGGATGATAGATTCGAACATAGTAGGGTAAATGTAGCAAAAGAGTGGTTGGTAAACAGTGGTTAGTAAACAGGAAAACTAACACCAAGATGTCTTTTTTGCATATCCTAACCACTAATCACTAACCACTATTAACTATATTCACAGCATGGCTCGCAAATTCCTCCTCTGCTTTCACGATTTCAGCGTCTGGAACTACCAGAAAGTCACCCCGATTCTTGAAGAACTCAAGGACCTGGCAGGTAGACCTTTCAGCGTGCTCGTTATTCCGGATACCGAAAAGGCCCCCTCCGACATGGTCAAGGGCTTTCGCGAAACACTCCAGAAGCTTAAAGCAGACGGTTTCGAACTTGCACTCCACGGCTTCAAGCACAAGGCGGAATTCAGCCAGGGCCGCAGCTACGCCGGGCTTATCGCCATGAACCTGACAAACGGCGAGGCTGAATTTGCGGGCCTTAGCGAATTCGAATCCAGCCGCATTCTGCATCTAGGACTGGACGCATGGAACAGACTCTTCGGCAAGGAAGGTAAAGACGCCCAGACAAGGCCATCGGCATTTATTCCGCCGACCTGGTATAGCAACAAGTTCTTGCCAAGCCAAATCCGCGCCGAAAAGATGCTGTACGAAAACCGCTTCTCGCTTAAGACAATCCGTGGCAAGCGTTATCCCTCCCCCGTCGCAAGTTTCGCGGGCATCCCCAATAGTCTAGTCAAGCTTGCCTTCAAATTCGGAGTTCTTATCCTAAAGATCCCGTTCGGACTACCTCGTATCGCATTACACCCTACCGATTTCCCAAGACATTCCGACTCCATCAAGAACTTGATTCGTACGGCTCTCGGCTGCGGACGCAAAATCACTCTATACCGAGACCTGTAGTCAAACGCACCTTTCTGCTAGCATAAAAAAAGTTCCCGGAATCAACCGAGAACTTCACTTTAATCATTTAACCTTCTTGGCTTATTCTCCAGGAGGCGTCATTATCGAATTCTCATCTATTTCCCAGCTGCCATCTTCGCACACCATCGTCACGTCCATGCCAAGGAAATTTTCCTGTTTGGTAGCGCCTTCGGTGCAGGGAGCTTCCTGCCATTCACCATCAAGGCACACTAGTTCCACTTCAAGGCCCATGACATTTTGAGTCGTGGTGCTGCCTTCGTTTGCAGCGGTGCACTCTTCCATATCCGGTTCCCATTCACCATTCCTACAGACAACATCGACGCCCATAAGGTTTGTCTTCGCGCCTTCGTTTGCAGCGGTGCACTCTTCCATATCCGGTTCCCATTCACCATCCTTGCAAACCGCGGGAATTCCAAGGACGGTGGTCTTTGCACCTTCGTTAGCAGCAGTGCACTCTTCCATGTCTTCAACCCATTCGCCACCTTCGCAGGTCATGGTCAAACCACCCATATCAATCGTCTGACCATCAGTGCAAGTTTCCTGATCTAGATTTCCCGGATTCTCGGAAGGCGAGCTGCCTTCATCATCACCATCAGAATCGGTCTGGCCAGGATTCGACGATCCCGAGTTATCACCGTCTTCGTCGTCCTCATCTTCTTCATCAGGAGATAATTTCGTCGGATCACCCATGGCAGCAGGGTCTTCACAAACCTTAGCCGCAGTACCTGCATACGCCTTGAATTGCTCAGAGCTCACCTTGTCCGAAGTAACAACAGTAAGAACATTGTCTTCGCAGGTCATTTCAGCCTTATCGCCCGCTTTTTTGGCAGCCTCGGCGACTTCGCCAGAGCAAACATCCGGAATGCCAGAACCATACTCGCTACGGGTAGTCATGGTTCCATCTTCGTTATGAATATAAGTCGTCGTAATCGAATATTGTCCAGCGTTCTGCTTGACAACGACCTTCGTGTCCGAAACTTCACAGGTATAGGGTTCGTCGCTCACATCACCGGCTCCGCTACCGCTGTCATCACCACAAGCGATCAGTCCAAAAGAGGCTGTGAGGGAAAGAAGTGTTCCCAACTTCCAAATTTTCATGTTTTACTCCTTGATTTATATGTTTTAATAACAAATATATATCAAAATACCACAAAGCGCAAACAATACTACATAAATATGATTTTTTGCACACAAAAAAGTCCCCCGGTGCATGCACCGGGGGAGTAAACTAAACCTTTACGGGATTACTTGACCTGGAAGTAGTAGGTCTGCAGAGTCTTGCCATCCTGGGCGAGCTGAAGAATCTGCTTGCCAGACGGAAGAGTTCCCGTAACCTGGAACAGGTTTTCGGCCTTGTATTCCACGTTCAGAGTCGTGCCCTTGGACTTATCTACAAAGAGACCGGTCTTTTCGTCGGCGCCGAAGCCCTGGCAGTCGGAATGGTCTGCCACCTTGCCTTCCACAGCCGGATAGGAGGTCGCAACCAGCGGAGAAGTCACGGAGCTTGCGTTCACGTAGAACACATTGAGGGCTGCGTCCACGGCCAACGGAGCCGGGAGGCTAGAAACCTTGGCAGCGCCCTTGTCAGCCTTTTTCTTCTTCTTTTTGTCAGCCTTCTTGCCCGGAACCTTGGCGGCATCGGTAGCAATCGGCATGGTCAAACGGTAACCGGCAACGGATTCGCTGCAGCTCGTAGAATAGACAACCCACTGGTTATCAATCTTTTCGGGACCTTCAGTCGTACCGCTCTTGTAAAGACCCGGCTTGATCTGGTCGCTGTATTCGTACAAGGTAACGGTCAGGTTCGGGTTCTTTTCGTCGGTCGTAATCTTCTGCTGGCCAAGGATGTACTTGGAGCGACGTGCCTTGATCAGGTAGTTGCCGACAGGAACCTTTTCAAACTTGAACTTACCCTGCTGGAGGTCGGCCTTGTAGGGGTACTTCGGGTTCTGGGTACCGAAAATGGTAGAGTCCATCCAGACAGTGGGCATTTCGATTGCCTTGCCGGTAAACGGATCAAGGACTACACCGTCGATCGTGCCAGTCTTTTCGCAACCGGTCATAGCCATGGCGACGAGGGCGGCTGCGCCAATAAAGAGATGCTTTTTCATACGAATCCTTTTATTATGATAAAAGGCCCCCTCTAGGACAGCGGGAGCCTTTTGTGAATGAAATTATTCGGCGTCTTCGGCCTTGGCAGGAGCAGCCTTGCGGGTCTTGCGCTTTGCGCCCGTGATGTTGCCAGCGAAACGCTTGTTGAAGCGGTCGATACGGCCAGCCGTATCCACGCGATGCTGCTTGCCCGTCCAGAACGGATGGGTATCAGCCGTGATTTCCAAGGAAATCACGCTATATTCAACACCATCGATAGTCTTCTTTTCGGCGGAAGACTTCGTGGAGCGGGTGATGTATTCTTTACCCGTATTCGCATCGACGAACACGACCGGTTGATAGTTAGGGTGGATACCTTCTTTCATTTTTAAACTTCCTGTGAAGTAGTTGATTTTGAGAGCCAAAATTTAGAAAAAAACGCCATTTTGGCAAGGGAATTAGGTATTTTTAGGAGCATGAATAGAATCTTTATGGCGTTTTTAACGGCCATTTCGGCCTTTTTGACGGCCTGCGGGAACGAGACCCCCGTGGCAAAAGTCATCGTCACCGACCAGAAAATGCCCCTGACCGAGTGGCCCGACAGCATTTACATCGCCTCCCTCGACTCGATCTTGGCGCTAGAGCCCATCAAGAAAAATACCGAAACTGAAGCAAACATCAGCGTAAACACCTTCGAAGCCCCCATCTTCAAGCTACCGGGATCTGTCACAGGAAAGAAAGATACGAAGCCGAACCACGCACCCAAGTCCGCGACCGCAAAACACGTAAGTGCCCCCTCGAATCAGTTCGACAACAGCGCAGAGCAGTTCGCCGATAGATTCGCTACAGCCTTATCCAAGTTGCAGTCCGACCCATCAAATGCAAATCTCTACAAAGTGGTAGAGGCCAAGGAAGGCGAAGACCTGTTCAAATTGCTGAAGCGGACCTATGGGGCGGGCGCCCAAAGTCTCCCCCGATTCTACGTTATTTCGACGCTGCAGTCCGTAAATGCAGGCGTGGTGCTAGAACATTTGAACGCCGGAGATAAGGTACGGGTACCGAGAATGTAGCCAGGGCTCAGTCTTTTATACAACGTATGGAAAATCCCGAAGATTTTTGATAATAATATCGAGTTTCAACACCGCTATTGCTGAAAGAAAACACGGTCGCATAGGCCCTATTTTCATCTTCTTCTGTAGATGTCCAAAAATATGCCCGTTCTTTTATTTTAAAAAAATTACCATCATAATGTCTATCTCCCGCAGGGATAACAGAAAATCCGTAATCATCCGTGGTACTTTCGGCTACAATGCGATCAAGCCAGTATTCTTGGGATTTCAAGACTTTTCCCAAGCCTATACGTGGTTCAAGCGGTTTCTTTCCTGCATTGATAAAACGATCAATCGCATTGAACAATGTTTCAAAATCGTTTTTACTCGGCAAATGCCAACCAGGCGGACAAGCGGAATCCATTGCGGCAGACCATACGTAAAGCCTACCAAATACTTCACAATTTTCTTTTTTCTTAAGATAGCAGAAACTATTCGAATTTTTAAAGTTCAAATTTTGCGCAAACCAAGTCTGCGAACCAATTGTAGCAGTCCTGTAAACCTGCCCATCCCTAGAATCCGTAAAAGACCCTTTTGAATGTTTAAGCGGTTCTGGAGCAGAGCTTTTTTGAGGCTTTTCCGTATCACCGCCACACGCAACAAAAAAAACTATGCACAAAGTCATCAACAAGAGAATTCTTTTTTTCATGGGAGAAAGACATCCTCAGGTTAAAGAACACCCTTGCTGCTAGGAATTCCCTTCACATTGCGGCTCGGAGCAATCGCCATGGCGACAGCACGGGCAAACGCCTTGAAGATTGATTCCAGACAATGATGATTATCGTGGCCGTAGAACAGTTCCACATGCAAGTTCATGCGAGCATTTTCGCAAACGCTCTTAAAGAAATGCTCAAACATGCTTGCCTCAATTCCGCCAGCAGTCGCGGCAGGCAAATTCACGTTCCAGACAAAGCCAATGCGGTTACTAAAGTCCAGACACACGCGGCTTAACGCTTCATCCATCGGAACGAAGTAAAAGCCATAACGTTCGATCCCCTTCTTGTCGCCAAGGCATTCCACCAGTGCCTGTCCAAGGACAATCGCAATGTCTTCCATGCTATGATGCATGTCGACCTCGACATCGCCCTTGCAGGCGAGGTCGAGATGAATGCCTCCATGCACCTGAAACAGGTTGAGCATGTGGTCGAGGAATCCAGATCCCGTCTCTATTTTACCCAGAGTAGAATCGTCAAGATTCAAGGACAAGGTAATATCGGTTTCGTTCGTCTTTCTTGTAATTGTCGTACTGCGCATAAAAGACCTTTATTTTACAATGAGACCGCCGTAGACACGGAAACGGGTGACACGACCAAACTTCATTTCGGGGAGCGGAGTCTCGACGCCATTCAAGAGCATCTTGGAAATAGCCTTCGGCTCACCAATCGTCACGCACAAAGTGTCGTTCGTATTGTAAACCATCTTGACTCCCGCCCTGGAAATATTTGCTTCCTTAAGGAAGGTGTTGGCATCTTCACGACGTTTCAGTCCCACCCAGGAAAGTGCTTCGCCCGAACCGATCAACATGAAATTGGTCTTGTTCGTTTTCGGTGCGTTCGTCACTTCCGCAGTTGCGTCCTTCTTCTTGGAATCAGAAGATATGAAAATCGTCGCAGAGGCTGGTAAATCGGATTTTTTCACGGCTTCATCGACCACAGCCTGGCTTACAGTAACGCCAAGAGAGAAAGATTTCAGCGCGGTATCGGAAACTACGGAGTCCGCAGCTATGGAATCAGCAGGAATCGCTTCGGCCCCATCCGGAATTTCCTGGGCATCTGCAGAATCTACAACCACAGCAGGCTTTTCGACAGCCGGTTCCCCAGCCTGTTTTTCAGTAGGCGAAATCAAGTTCAGAAAATGCGATGCAGCCAAAAACGCCATGATCAACAAGATGATGACAAGCGGAACAGCAAGGCTCTTTTTCTTATTTTCACCTTCGGCAAGCGGCTTAATCTTCTTGCCGCCAGAGACATCCTCAAATTCATGATCAAGACGGTTTCCACTTTCAGCGGCAAACGCGCTCAGCACGGCATGAGCATCAAGATTCAGCTTGGATGCAATTGAATTCAAATAGCCGCGAACATACGCTGCCACAGGAAAAGACTTCCATTCACCCGCCTCAATGGACTTTATATAGGAAACAGCTACCTTGGTTGCGACCGACAGCTGTTCAACAGACATTCCACGTTCGACGCGGACTCTCGCAATAAATTCGCCCAGTTTTTCATCAGGGCGTTTCTGTTCAACCGAATTCAAAATTTAGACCTCAACGTTCAAATTGCGCAACATCTGCAGCGTTCGTGCCACAGGCAGTCCCACTACATTGTAATAGCAACCCCGAATCATCTTGATAAGCCGAGCACCTGCAGTTTGGATACCGTAAGCCCCCGCCTTATCCATCGGGTCCTTAGAATTTACATAATCTTCGAGTTCTTGGCAGGAATTATCCCTAAAAAACACATCCGTTTCTTCGCATTCCACCGAAAGAAGCTTTCCTCCGTGGGCAATAGCGACCCCGGTAATCACCTTATGCCCCCTTCCGTTTAGAGCCTTAAGCATGGAAAGAGCTTCCGCTTCGTCGTGCGGTTTGCCCAACGGGGTTCCATCCAAGAATACGAGCGTATCAAAACCAAGTACAATTTCACCAGGCATTTGGCGAGAAACAGAAAGGGCCTTGATCGAAGCATTTTCCTTCGGAAAATCAAGCGGATTGTTCGAAGTCGGCTTTTCGTCTTCATTCGAAACAACCACTTCGAAATTCACGCCTATCAGCTGCAAGACTTCCCTACGCCTAGGCGAACCACTAGCCAAAATCACTTTAGTCTTTCCCATTACAAGATCTCCCTTATTCTACTGATCCGTATCCGTACTACCCGCATTCAGTTTGATATCCGGCAAATCTCTTACGTAGATGGAGAAGCTCCATCCAGCAGCAGGCCCCGTCGGAGTCCAGCTAAAGTCAAGTTGCCAGCAATGCAACACTCGATTAAAGGTAAAACTATGCGTCACAAAACGGCCCTCGTTATAGTTATATCGAGTACTGTAAGTCATTTCCCAATTCCGCGTCGGCATCAAAGACGCACTGATGCCGGTAGAATGCGTTATTTTATCTTGGAACAAATCCTTCGCTACACGGTTGCTGCTAAAACTGTAACTATAATCCAGACCAAACGTCCACTTGAGCATCTCGTACTTTTCCATTTGCGACGGAAGACCGCCATTGAATTCTCCGCTCCAGTTAAAGCGTTTCGAAAAATCGTAGCCCCAATAGATCAGTTCCGGTACCTGAACCTTGTGCGGATCATCGCTAAACTTGTGATAGACGCTGTGGCGCGTATTGATCGTAAAAAGATAATCAGGCAAAATCTGAAAACCAAATGAAGACGTAATATCCGAGAACTGAAGTGAATCTGCGGCAAAGTTATAGGAAACACTATGACGCGTGGTCAGGAGACGCCTTGTACCATACTGATCTTCGACCGCTGTCGCCGAATCACCCTTAGTCGTATCGGCCGCATGTCCCACGACCTTAAGGTACTTGATATCAAAATCATTATTCAAGCCAAAACCGACCGTTTTCTGTTCAACCTGATAAGGGGTCTGACTCAAGAGAGGATGCGGAGCAAACTTCTTCACGGTATCAATTTCAGGTGCATAGGTATAAGAAATACTCGGAGAAAGTACATGACGGGCACCCGTAAATCGTCCTATTTCTGGGACCCAGATTCCATAAAGCTTGGTATCCGCCGTAATACTGTAATTATGGTTGTAAGCCACTTCACCGTAACTGTCGTGTTCCGGATCAAGGCTCATGAACCGTTTACGGTACTTGAGAGAATCCTCAGGATTTATCCAACCTGTTCCTGTCCAGTACCCAGTAAACGTTGCTTTAGGCGTAACATTAATGACATCGAACAGCGACCCGGAATAATCCAGAGAATAAGTTCCCGTATAACCAACATATTCAGCCGTTGTATCGACAGCATTGACCGTATCGCGTGCCCGACGGGTATAGTAGTTAAAATGGTTATTAAAGTTGTAGTTGAACTTTTCCATGTACGACTCAAAAGAGCCGTCATCATATGCCTCATCATCTTCGTCTATTTCGAAGGTAAAAAGCTGGCCGCTCATTCGATACTGAATATCGGGCAGTTGACGTTCCAGCATATCCGTCACCAGGTTATGCGACTGACTCGCCTTCACGGTCAGACTTTTGTTAGTCCCGATCTTGCCAGAATAGGTTAATTGAGCATTGGCCTGCTGGTTTAAGATCGTTTCCGCATCCAAGGCCTTATCTTTGCGGATACTCTGGCTACTCACGAAAGAACCTGAGCCGCTCAAAGTATGCTTTGCATCGGGGGTTAGATTCTGGTTGTGGCTAAAATTGATGTCATAGCCACTATTCGCCATGTCGAACTCCTCGAGATAGGCCTTATAAGAAACATTTCCGTCAAGCACATAGCGTTTCTTGTATCGCACTTCACCCGTCACCGTAGACCTTTCAAAACGAGCTTCTTCGCCTTCGATAATGTCGCCCTTCAATGTCGCATCCCAATAGTCATTCGGTGCATAATAGAACCCGATATTGCTCATGTAGTAGCCCTGCTTCTGGTCGCCACCGAACTTAGGGGTCAAGAGGCCCGACTTGCGGCCACTTTTGAGTGGAGCGACAATCATCGGTAGAACCGCCACAGGCACATCGGCAATGTTTAGAACCACCGGGCGTGCAGTAATCGTCTCCTTCGGCTTGACAACCATGCGTCGACCATAAAAATAGAAGTGCTGATGGGTAGAATCATTACAGGTGCTGAAGTCGCCGCGGGCAATCTGGATTCGTTGGTCAGGCAACCTACGTACCTCCATACCGTTCAGTTGCTGGTTGTCCTGATAAGTGGTCGCATAGTAGATTTCGCCTATTCGGCTTTTCATGTTATACTTGAGCCGCATTCCCGAAAGGGAGGGATTCTTGGATTCTCGAAGCACCGGGTCACCACTCGCCGCCAAGACACTGTTTTCCTGATCGAACCAGATCGTATCTGCATCCAGTGTCGCCGTGCGATACTTCAGCTGAGCGCCATTATTTAGGTTGAAGGTTGACTTATCAACATCGTACACCAAGTCAACGGCATGATATTCAATCGTATCCACCCCGGTC
Organism: uncultured Fibrobacter sp.; assembly: GCF_937877005.1. Classification (GTDB taxonomy): domain Bacteria; phylum Fibrobacterota; class Fibrobacteria; order Fibrobacterales; family Fibrobacteraceae; genus Fibrobacter. The sequence continues at coordinate 28,188 of NZ_CALEFV010000048.1, forward strand.
GTATCATTCATCCAGTCAACTTCGGTCGTATCCTCCTCTTCTTGAACCCTTTCTTCGAGTTCAAAGCGAGTCATCTCCTGACCGAATGCGGCAGGAGCGGCTAAGAATACCAGCCATAACGCCAAAAAGGCCCAAAGAAGCCTATGGGTTCTAGATAAAATCACGTTGGCGCATAATTTAGCAAAAAGACCTATAGAAAAGGGACTCCCTACATATATTTGGAGTCCCCTTACACAAAAAAAAGCCCCTCATGCGGGCTTTTATACAAACTAACGGCTCAGCATTTTACCATTAAGCGTAGCAATCCAATGTCTGTTCAGCGCCTTGGCCGGAATTTTCAGTGTCGTGAGTCCCTTTCCTATCCGCGTCTTGAATAGGACACTTCCGTTCAAATCCACCAGGGCAAACACGCCACCCAGATCCGTTTGTACCTCAAGGCAGTTCCCATTTACGACAAAGAAATTTGTCGGAGAAAGCCTGCTGAAATTTTCAAAGCGGACATTCATCTTATCTTCATTTTCATTGTTCTTTTCAGCCTCTTCCTTTTGCCAATCTGGAAGATGGATCACAGGCTCTGTTACAATGGGATTTGCCGGTTCCGTAAAGCCTAGCTGCTGGTCCATCCAGGCCATCCTTTCTTTCATCTTCTTGCGAAGATGCTCGAATTCGCCGTCCCAGGTATCGGCGTTGTCGCCACCCATGGCAACGCCGCCGCCACCGCCGCCCCACATTCCCCAGGGGTTCTGGTTCTGGCCGCCCTGGTTCTGATTGTTGCAGAATTTCATCGGTTCCGGATCGGGATCTCCCTGGCCGCTACCCTGTCCCAGGTTGGGCCAACGCTTAAAGTTGCGGTCAGCCGCCTTGGTGAGGTAAACCTTCATGGAATCCAGATACGCATCCATCGTCTTGGTGTGCCACACGCCGCTGCGGAGTTCCGCCCAGCGCTTCTTCAGTTCACTCTGGTAGTGGCTGTCCTTCCACATGCCGATAAGCCAGTTAGGAGCTTTCAGGTTACTACCCATCATCATCATTCCACCCTGGCCCTGTTTCTGCGGGTTCTCGATTTGCCAGCCGTCGGTCGATGTCGAGCCCATGCCGCCACCGTTACTCATGGCAAGGTTAAAGTCCCACGCCGGGCCGAGCGTCACCTTTCCACCCTTGCTGTCCTTGGGCTTGTGCAAGAAGAAACTACACCAGTAAGCATCGGAGTTATTGGCAACTTCTTCGTGCAGCACGTAGTCGAGCGCAGATGTCATGTCGACATAGTTTTCATAGCCGCTACCGTTCCTGCCGTTCTTGAACAGGTTCTCGAGATCTTCCAGGTACTTTTTCAGGTAGGCCTGTTGCTGTTGCTGAAGGTTTTCCTTCTTGGGGTAATGCATAATGACATTCAAGCCATCAGCCGTGCTGAAACCTTCTATATTGACATCATCAAAACCCATGCCACCGGTATTCGTGCCAGTCTTGTCAAATGCCCAGATGTAGCCACCGGTCACGTCGTCGCCGCTGATGTCGGTTTCTTTAAGCTTGCTCACGTTCACACGATACTTGCCGCGTTTAATTTTTTCAATCATCACATAGACACCGCGGTACACTCCATTGATATACAGGTCAAAATGCTTTGTGCGAGGACTATAGTGACCAGCTTGTCTAAAGAGCCAATGAGCCAGGGCATTGCGCATCATGCTCTTGTCTACATACGGACCGTGCAAGACCCAGTCATCAGCAGGTGGAAGTCCAAGCATACTGACATCCATGCCTTCGCCCTTTTCGTCGCGAACTTCGATACTGTAGCCCGGCTTCGGGAACTTGGCCGAAGACTGCCCACGGACCTTGATTCCAATATCATAGGGAGTTCCCTTGGCACTGTCGGCCACGGAATTTACGGCAGCATCAAGAATCCTCATAGTCGCAGGGATTTTTTCAGTAACATTCTGATCGAGACATTTGCCCTTCGTGTCAATGAAAATTATCGGCAAATCGACAGTCTGCGCAAAAGTAAATGAAGCGAGGAAAGCCGCTATCGCCACACCCCTGATACACACACCCATAAAAACCTCCTTTCAACTTACAATAAAAATACACCCCAGCCAACACAACATTGCGTTAAAAACGCTTTACGCGTTGTATATGCCAACAACGGCGAAATTACGCAAAAAAACACATGTGCAACATTCTTATAGGGTCAGACATCTAAAAAGCGTACCTTTAAAGCAATATTATTCTACTTTATTGATACTGGAGGTAAAAAATGTTTACAAAGTCCATCGCGAAATCAGCCCTATGGCTCCTTTTCGCCCTTATCTTGGCATTTCCGGCCTCACCCCGTGCAAACGAGGCCTATTCTCCTCAGGAACTCGATACTCTCGTATCAACAATAGCGCTATACCCAGACCCATTACTTGCCCAGGTATTGGCGGCCTCCGTTCATGGAGACGAAATACCCGGTGCGTCGGATTGGGCAACGCAACACAAGCACCTCAAGGGACAAGCTCTCGCCGAAGCCATTGCTAATGAGGATCTCCCCTACGACGAGACCGTTCAGGCGCTCATTCCCTTCCCGACAGTCCTTGCAACCATGGCCAAATACCAAGTCTGGACAGACCAGCTAGGCGATGCAGTCGCAAGCCAGAAAGAGCAAGTCATGGATGCCGTGCAACGCATGCGCAATGCAGCCTATACGCATGGTCATCTGCAAAGCAACGAACAGGTCAAGGTCATCAAGGAAAAGACTATCATCATCGAGCCCGTACAAAAGGAATACATCTATGTTCCCGTATACAACCCTCATGTAGTCTATTATGTTTATTCCAACGGTTATCCGGGTCTCCGTTACCGCTCCGGAGTCTGGATTGGGGGTGATTATACCTACTGGGGCTGGGGATCCACCTGGTTTGAATGGGACACTCATTTAATATACGTGCACGACTACCGCTGGCATCACCGGCGACCGATTCCGCACCATCGGCCACGCTATCACCATCCGGAACCCAGAAGAGACCGCTATGTAGCGCCCCCTCCAAGTCGACCAGCCAAGGTGCCAATGAATCATGACACTGCCCCACGGTACAGGACACACTCGGATATCCAAGGTGCAGCGGCCAACACCCAAAAGGTCACGACGGTCCGTAGCACAAATCCTGCGGATGAAGACTACTACGAACAGAAGAAAAAACAAAATTTCGGCAACATGACATCGACCCGAAGCAGCGACCACAACCGTTCGACCCAGAGCCGTAGCAACTCCAGCCAAAACCGTGGCGGATTCAGCAAGATTAGACGCTAGCTTTCACCTATTTTTCTACATTTCTGCGCGAAATTACAGAAAGGTTTAAACATGGAAATCCCCGAATCCTCGAATTTTGTACAGGACATCATCGTTAACGACCTCAAGACGGGCAAGCGCAAGAGCGTGCATACCCGTTTCCCGCCCGAACCGAACGGTTACATCCACATCGGACACGCCAAGTCCATCTGCCTGAACTTCGGTACCGCGAACAAGTACAAGGATTTCGGCGGCATCACGAACCTCCGCTTTGACGACACGAACCCCTCCAAGGAAGACGTGGAATATGTGGACTCCATCCGCGAAGACGTGAAGTGGCTCGGTTTTGAATGGAAGGGCGGCGAATATTTCGCCAGCGACTACTACGACCAGATTTACGCCTTTGCCGAAAAGCTCATCGAGATGGGCAAGGCCTACGTGGAAGATCTGACCCGCGACGAGATGCAGGAATACCGCGGCAACGACGCCGGCAAGCCCAGCCGCCCGAGCCCCTACCGCGACCGCAGCGTCGAAGAGAACATGAAACTGTTCCGCGAGATGCGTGACGGCAAGTACGCCGATGGCGAAAAATGCCTCCGCGCGAAGGTGGACCTCGCTAGCCCGAACATGAATATGCGCGACCCGGTCATCTACCGTATCAAGCACTGCACCCACCACCGCACCGGCGACAAGTGGTGCATCTACCCGATGTACGACTTTGCCCACCCGCTCAGTGACTGGATCGAGGGCATTACCCACTCCATCTGTACGCTGGAATTCGAGGCCCACCGCCCGCTGTACGACTGGTTCCTGATTGAACTGGGCCTGGACAACCGCCCGCAGCAGATTGAATTTGCCCGCTTGAACCTGACCTACACCATGATGAGCAAGAGAAAGCTCCTGGAACTGGTGGAGACGAAGGCCGTGATGGGCTGGAACGACCCGCGCATGCCGACGGTCTGCGGTTACCGTCGCCGTGGCTTTACGCCCAGTTCCATCCGCGAGTTCTGCGACCGCATCGGCGTGTCGAAGGCCGATTCCATGGTGGACGTGAACCTGCTCTACTTCTGCATCCGCGAAGAACTGAACAAGACGGCGAACCGCGTGATGGCGGTGATTGACCCGGTGAAGCTCGTGATTGACAACTGGGAAGACGGTAAGGTGGAAATGATCAAGGTGGAAAACAACCCCAACGACCCCGCTGCCGGTACCCGCGAAGTCCCCTTCGGGAAGGAACTTTACATCGAGGCCGACGACTTCATGGAAGAACCGCCCAAGAAGTACTTCCGCCTGAAGCCGGATGGCGAAGTCCGCCTGAAGGGCGCCTACTTCGTGACTTGCAAGAGCGTCGAGAAGGATGAAAACGGCAAGGTCACCGTGATTCACTGCGTTTACGACCCGCTGAGCAAGGGTGGCGAAACGCCCGATGGCCGTAAGGTCAAGGGCACCATCCACTGGGTTTCTGCGGCACACGCCGTGGATGCCGAAGTGCGCCTCATCAATAACCTGTTCACGCTGGAAGACCCGGCACAGGTTCCCGAGGGCGAAGACTGGCACGACTACCTGAACCCGGAATCCATGGTCGTGAAGCAGGCCAAGGTGGAGCCGAGCCTTGCAAACGCCAAGCTCGAAGACCGCTTCCAGTTTATGCGTCAGGGCTATTTCTGCCTCGATAGCGAAGATTCCAAGCCGGGCCACCTGGTGTTCAACCGCACGGTGGACCTGAAGGATTCCTTCGCGAAGCAAGTGAAGTAAGAGTTCTATTTTACAAATAAATTAAACAAGCACCCATTTTGCACAATTTGGGTGTTTTTTTGTGAAAACCGCAAATTTCCATTATTTTATTTTTTCCTTTTGTCCATAAAAAAGCTACATTCAGTATAATAAAGCA
>NZ_CALEFV010000049.1 GCF_937877005.1 uncultured Fibrobacter sp.
GAGGCAACTCGCGAGCTCATGGGCTATGTACGTAGCAACCGTCTTGAAATCTGGGAAGACCAGCCGACCTTCGACAACAAGGAACTACTTGCGACACTGAAGGAAGAAGTTAAGGAGCATCCAAATCTAGTCGTCATCGTTGATGGCCTCGACCACTTGAAGGTCTCTGACCACGAAGATCTTTCCGACATTCACGAGCGTCGCTCTGCAGTCATCCTTGACCTGTACAAGGCGCTAGACATTCCGCTATTCCTTGGTGGAGAACTAATCGATTCCGAACAAGGCCTGATTGGTCCCAGGGCTTACCTGCGCGATTCTGACGCTATCTACTGGCTTGAATCCAAGGGCGGGAACCTGTTCCTGAATGTCGACTCCAAACGACTAGGCAACAATCAACTGTACCAAGGAACGCTTTCCATCGACGCCCTGTCCAACAGGATGCAGGAAGAGACAGCCGCTCCGGACGCTCCCGCACAGTATCTCTAATGTTCACGATCGTCGATTTCAATAACTTCTGGAGCCCCTCAGGAGGGGGCGTCCGTCGCTATCATTTGCAAAAAATGGCCTTTTACGAAAAGGCACGAGAAAGAGATCCAAACGATTCAGTTGTATCCGTATTCGTAATGCCGGATTCGAAGACTTTTACGGAAGTCCGCAGCGAAAGCCTCATTATCGAACATGTAGAAGCCTTCCGTTTTCCCGGAAAATGGGAATACCGCTTTATGTGGCACCCTTCCCAGATAAGACCCGTGCTCGAAAAGTACAAACCTCAAGTCATCGAAGTCGGTTCTCCCTACATACTACCAACCATCGTGCGACACGTAGCCCGCAAAATTGTGCCGGATGCAGTCCTCCTAAGTTTCTGGCACGCGGATTTTCCTGTGACCTATGTACAGCGTCCCATTGCAAACAAGTTCGGCAAGGCGCTCGGAGTTATCGGAAAGAAACTCGCATTCTGGTACGCAAGGCAGGAATTCAGGCATTATGACGGCATCCAAGTCTCATGCAACGAAGTATTGCAGCGTCTCGAACGTAACAGGCTTCCCCATTCGCACTGGATTCCGCTGGGCTGCGACATCGAAATGTTCTCGCCGCAAAAGCGCGATGAGGAACTGGTCAAAAAGCTGAAGGACGGCAACCCCGACAGGCTCACAATATTTTTTCCACATCGTTTCTGCGAAGAGAAGGGCATCGAACTCTTACTCGGAGCCTATCCGCTACTGACCGAGAAACTCGGCGCAGAACCGACGCTTGTTTTTGCAGGAACAGGGCCCTATCTGCCACAAGTCGAAGATGCCGTCAAGAAGTTTTCGCATGTGCAATACGCAGGATTCATCACTTCGATCGATGAAATGGCGCGACATTACGCAAGTGTCGACATCGGGCTAGCTCTTTCGGGCTGGGAAACCTTCGGGCTATCCATTCTTGAAAGCATGGCCTGCGGCAACGCACAGATCGGCGCCGCCACCGGCGCCGCGGCCGAACATGTCCGAAATTCCGAAGCCGGGTTCACGCTTGAAAACCGCACCCCGCAAGCACTCGCCGATGCCATCGTAAAACTTTACCACTCGGACCTTCGCCAAAAGAAGGCGAATGCGCGACAGTACGCCGAAAAATTCAGCTGGACCGACTGTTTCAAGCGGCAGCTCGATCTTTACAAGCAACTTGAAAAGCAAAAGAGGAAATCATGATTCGTCACATCGTATTCTGGAAATTGAAAACCGAAGCCGAAGGTGCTTCTGCCAAGGAAAACGGCCAAAAGATGGTCGACGCATTCCATGCACTCGCAGGAAAGATTCCTGGACTCCTGAGCATCGAATCGGGTCTCAATTTCAACAAGACTGAACTCGGAAACGGAGACATGGAATACGACATCGCCCTCGACACGACATTCCACACCAAGGCGGCTCTCGACATATACCAGAATCATCCCGAGCACCTGGCCATCGTTTCGTTCGTAAAAAAAGTCGTAACCGAACGCCGCGCCGTTGACTTTGAATTCTAGTACATAATGAAACAGAAACTCGCGAATTTGCTCAAGGCTCTCGGCCGAAACCTAGCGCCGCTTCAAAACCTAGTCCTGATATCACTCGCGGCATGGGCCATGCACATCGTCCTGCGGGTGTTGCTCCTGTTCCGTAGCAACCCGTACGGATTCCCGTTCGTATCGAAACCAGACTGGTTCATCTTCCATGCCATCTGCATTGACTTTCTGTGGATTTGCAATGCGCTCGCGATATTTTTGATCGTTGGTGGAATTCTCTACCGTTTTTCTTCGGGAAAAACGATAATCGTCAAGATGACGACCATTCTTTACGCGACATTCCATGGAGTGTTACTACCACTCACGCTTCTCGACAACGAAACGCAGAGATTTCTGGGCGGTCATCTGACCTTTGGTCTCGTGAATACCTATAAGGACACCTCTTCAATTATCGTATTCTACGACTATGTCGCCAACGACCTTTCCGTACCCTACCTGCAGTTCGTAATCCTTGTGGCAATGCTTCCGCTGACCTATGCATTCTACCGACTTTTATGCAAGTGGTACCGCCCGAACGAGGGTTTCTATTTGAGAAAGTCTGTTATTGTCATGGCAATCTTCTACATAGCCTCGTACTCGTTCATCTACTTTATCTGGACGGGAAATGCACGCATGACGAAGCTGCGCCCCGTCGTATCGCTTATCTACAATGATCTGTTCGCTGCAGAAAGAGTGGCCGGACTTTCGGACGCCGATTTTGGCGCCTACCGTCTTACCTATCAAAATCTATGGCAAAAGGTGCAAGGAGACTCGCTCTGGCAGTTCTCCGATTCCGAAGAAGGCAACAGGCTTCCGCTGTACCGCATACCGACGCAAGCATTGCTACAAAGCGAAAAACTAAAGGTCCAGCGCGAGAAAAAGCCCAATTTTATCCTTGTGCTCATGGAATCGCAACGCGGGCTCAACATAGGCTACATGAATCCGCTGATTCAGCCCTCGCCAACACCCTTCATGGACTCTCTAGCTGCACATTCTCATGTATGGACACGAATGCACACAAGCGGCGTGCCAACGACGGGCGGCGTACTTTCGACGCATCTCGGCATTCCTCACCACACTCGCCTTGCGCAAGCTACGGACCTGGCCCATGTGACATTGCCAAGCTTCGTGTCCGTTCTGACCGAAAACGGCTACAGCACGCACTATATGTCCGCCGCAGACCCCGCCTGGGACAATCTGGGCGTCTGGATGTCCAAATGGTACACAAAGCAGCATTACAGCCGCGAACGAGAAGACGACTCCACCTTCATGGACCACGCCATTGAATATGTTCGCGATACGCTTTCCAAAAATGGCAAGCCCTTCCTCGCGACACTCATGACACGTTCCAACCACTACCCGTTCAATTTTGCTGCAGGCATGACCGACGAACAGAAAGCCAAACCTCTACAGGAACGCATCAACGTGACAATGGGTTACGCCGACAGACAGCTCGCCCGTTTCATCCGCGCAGTTGAAAACGAAGACTGGTACAAGAACACCTATGTAATCGTGATGGCCGATCATGGATTTCCCCTTGGCGAGAACGGCGTTTCCACCATGAACGGAGGCGGTTTTTCAAATATCAGCTGGATTCCCTTCTTTATCCACGGCGAAGGGCTGGATTACTCGCTAGACACGACAACAGCCGCCCAGATGGACATCGCCCCCACGATACTTGAACTGGCCGGTTTCGCCGTTCCGAATATTTTCATGGGACATAACCTGCTACGCGAGGCAGATTCGACACAGGCTCCCCGCAAGGGCCTTTCCCTGGGCGCCTACTCCGGATATGCCGCTCTCGGAATGGACGGGAAACGCTTTGTCACGAAATACCCGAGCATGAACGAAACTTATCTATTTGCCGAAGGCGACCTGCACCAGGAAAAGGACATCTCCGCCGACTATCCAAGGGAGGCGGAGCGCCTGAAAACAATCATCGACACCCTGCTGAAAATTTCGGACTACAGCCTCGAAAAGGGACTATAGATAGTTCATTTCTTTAAATGGGAATAACCCCTTGATACAGAAAAACCGATTGCGGCAGGCAATCGGTTTTAATTTTTTAAGTCCTTCGGTTCGAACTACTCGTCCATGTCGGCTTCGTCGATTTCGGCGTTGTGATAAACATCCTGGACATCGTCGTGATCTTCGAACTTGTCGATAAGCTTCAGGAGCTTCTGGGCATCTTCGTGACCGAGCTTCACCGGGTCGTTAGCGACGTAGGTGATTTCGGCACTCATCATTTCGATACCAGCTGCTTCGAGAGCCTTGGAAACGGCGTCAAACGCTTCGGGGCTGGTGGAGATTTCATGCACGCCATCTTCGGTAGCCATATCTTCGGCACCGGCTTCGAGCACGAGGTCCATCACCTGGTCTTCCGGATACTTTTCAGCGTCAACAATAATCACACCCTTGTAGGTGAATGCCCAAGAAACGGAACCGGATTCGCCCATGGAGCCGTTGTTCTTGTTGAAGATGTTGCGGATTTCGGCAACAGTACGGACCTTGTTGTCGGTCAGGCACTGCACCATGATGGCAATGCCACCCGGGCCGCGTCCTTCGTACAGCGGTTCCGTCATTTCGGTACCGGAGTTGGCGCCCGTACCCTTGGCGATAGCGCTTTCAATGTTCTTGGTCGGAAGGCTCTGGCTCTTGGACTTGAGAATTGCAGCACGCAGACGCGGGTTCGCATCCGGGTTTCCGCCGCCAAGCTTAGCAGCAATGGAGATTTCCTTGATCAACTTGTTCCAAGCCTTGGCGCGAGCAACGTCAGTCTTGGCTTTCTTGCGTTTGGTGGTGGCCCATTTGGAGTGACCGGACATAGATTACCTCTAGTTGGATTTTTCGATATAATTAGAAATCTGCTATTTATACTTCAACTGGCAGCGACGGCGTTCCTTGACCGAGAGGCTAGGATCGTCACATTCATCGGCGGCAGAAGCCTTTTTCTTTTTCTTCTTTTTCTTTTTGGGAGAATCGTCGTCGTCATCATCAACACGGCGCTTACGCTTGTTGATAGTGCCGTCGTCATCATCCGAAATAGTCTTTGCCTTCTTCTTTTTCGGGGCAACTTCTTCGTCTGCCTCGACACGGCGCTTACGACTGGTAATAGTACCATCGTTATCGTCCAAAGACTTACCGCTCTTCTTCTGCAGAGCGCGAAGCTTCGCCTTGTCAAGCGGATCGGCGGAGGCCTTGGTAATGGCCTTCTCGTACTTGCCGCCCCAGACATTACCAATAAGGGATCCCGATTCAAGAGCATCCTTCAAGATACCCATAGCCCATTCATCATTGGCGGGCGGAAGCAACTTGAAGCGTAAGTTACGGATCTTGGTCGGTTCTTCCTCGAAATAGAGCATCATGTCGAAGAAGCCCACCTGATATTCCTTACCGTCGGAACCTGCCGCCGTAGAAGGAACATAAGCGAGCACGGCATAAACTTCTCCGTCGAAAAGCCCCGTAATCAATGCTTCCGGATCACCACCAGGAGCCTGGACTTCGCCATCGGCCTGGAAAGCCCACGGAGCGACATCCACCGTCATGCGGAACTTGTGATAGCCCTTTTCGACTTTTTTCAGCTTAAGAAGAGCCCCAGAAAAAGCCTGGAACTCGGGCTTAATCGAAGACTGCGCCGAACAAACGACAGCAAAAGCCAAAAAGAGAAAAGCGATAAGTTTTTTCATAGGAACCTCCCTTGAAAAGCTTATTAATTCTTGAAGAACAGAGCCTTGGCAGCCTCGAACATCGGGTCCTTTTCATCCGGGTTGCGGCATTCCGTATAGATACGAACCTTCGGTTCGGTACCGGACGGACGCACCAGCATCCAGGAGTCGTCGTCGAAAATAATCTTCACGCCGTCGAGCGTGAGGAGCTGCTTCACGGTCTTTTCGTTGTTACCGACCATGACCTTTGCACCCGGCTTCGCGATATCAGCGATAGCATTCACCTTGGCCTTAAGCGGTTCGCCAACGAGGGACTTATCCACTTCAAAACCCGAACGGGTCGGATAGAAGCGGCCGTATTCTTCGTACAGGGCGTCGAGGTATTCGCCGAGGTTCTTGCCCGTCACCGCCATGATTTCAAGAGCGATGAGGAGGCCGAACTGGGCATCCTTTTCGAGCGTGTTGTTGAGGCCCGAAATACCGTCAGATTCTTCGAACGCCACGAGAGCCTTCTGCTTCGCGTTGCGGGAAAGCCACGGGCGGAAGTTCTTGAAGCCCACCGGAGTTTCCATCACGGGCACGCCGAGCTTTTCGGCGATGATGTTCACAAAGTTGGAGGTCGCGACGGACTTGGCGACACAGCCCTGTTCCTTGCGCCAGGTAGCCATGTAATGGAAAGCGATAGCGCCGAACTGGTTCATGTCGATTTCGCGGGTGCCGTCATAGAAACGGATACGGTCGCCATCCGGGTCGAAGATGGCACCCAGGCGGAACCAGGACTTGCTTTCGTCCAACACCTTGCGAACCTTTTCGAGGTTCTTGCTGGACGGTTCCGGAGCGATACCGCCGAACAGGGAGTCGTCTTCGTTGCGGAGCGTAATGAGGCATTCCGGATTGTCGAGGAGAGCTGCCGGACGGCGACGGGTAGAACCGTGCACATGGTCGCAAACGAGGGTCAGGCGGCCCTTCTTGATGAAGTCCTTGATGCGGTCGAACTTGATGGTGCCCTGCTTGACCAGGAATTCCTTGTAAATCTTGAGGGAGTCGATGATTTCCCAGTCAACCTTGCCTACCGGTTCAAACTTCCAGGTGGCCATCATTTCGTTGCTGAGCTTGGTAATCACATTCGTGATTTCCGGACCGGCAGGACCGCCATCGGCCGGATTGAACTTGATGCCGTTGTAATGGCTCGGGTTGTGGCTCGGAGTCATGTTGATGGAGCAAGCGGCACCGAGCATCTCGATGCAGGCGCTGAATTCCGGAGTCGGCATTTCGCCACCGTAGTAGACCTTCACGCCGGCCTTCGCAAACTGGTCAGCCACGGCTTCGCAGAACTCGTGACCGAGCAGGCGGTTATCGTGGCCCACGACCACGCCGCGCTTCTGGAGTTCGGCAAAGTCCTTCACGCCGAGAGCTTCAAAAAGTTCAGGAGTTGCTTCCTTATAGAGGCGGACGATTGCCGCACCCACCACCTGGAGGTTGCGGAGCGTAAATTCGGAACCGATTTCGCCACGCCAGCCAGAAGTACCAAAGCTCACCTTGGCGGGCTCCTGGGAGGTCAGTGCGACCTGCTTTACCTGTTCGACCAGGCCCATATCGGTAGCCGGGTTGAATTCGGGGGACTGAATCTTTTTCCAAATCTGCGTAATGTTTTCCATAACGGTTCCTTTTAAGTTTTAACGCGGAAAATTTAGAAAAAAGACGATAGACGATAGACGATTGACGATAGAAAAAGAGGCGTGAGACGAGTTTTTTGAGGATTTAAAGGGGGAACACACCCCGTAAACGCCCCCACAAAATCACATTACAGATTTTGTTAAATTACGGATGTGAATCATTTTTTATACAAAGTATTCTTTTCCTTGATTTTCCTCTCAACATTCTGTTTTGCCCAAAACAAGCCCCCAGTAAAACAGGAAGTCGATTTTGCCGCCTACTATAAACAACTGTACCAGTACAATCTGAACAAGTAGCCCCAATTATAGACCCGATAAACAAAACTTACGGCGGAGCATTTGCTCTAAATTTCTGAAATAACCACAACAATTTACGGCCTACTGCCTACTGCCTATTGCCTACTTTTATATATTTTAGGCACTATGCAGATTACTAACGCTTCTCAACTTACTGGTGTTTTCCCCGCGTTGTTCACCCCGCTGATGGACGACGATCCCAAGTGTCTCCGCAACTCCGTCGACTACAAGAAGATGGAGCATATGATTGACGACCTTATCGCTTCTGGCGTTTCCGGCATTCTCCCCGTGGGTACCACGGGCCAGAGTGCGACGGTCACCCACAAGCAGCACCTCGACATCATCAAGTTCACGCTGGACTACGTGGACGGCCGCGTGCCCGTGATTGCAGGTGCCGGCAGCAACTGCACCCGCGAATCCGTCGAGATGATCGAAGAAGTCCTGAAGATTGCGGAAGTCCCGGTCCTCTGCGTCACGGGTTACTACAACAACCCCTCGCAGGAAGGCATCGAGAAGCACTTCAAGACGCTCAGCTCCGAAACGGGCGCAAAGATTATCATCTACAACGTGCCAGGCCGTACCGCAAGCTACGTCCACCCCGACACCCTCATCGCCCTTTCCGAAGACAAGAACATCATCGGACTCAAGCAGGCGGTCGATTTCCGCATCGGCGAAAAGTTCCACGAAGACACCATGCGCGTCATCAAGGAAACGAAGGGCAAGGACTTCGCCGTCATGAGCGGTGAAGACGGTCTCTTCGCAGACTTACTCGAAATGGGCGGCACGGGCCTCGTGAGCGCAACGGCGAACATCCCCGAAGCGGCCAAGATTTTCGTGGACCTGTACAAGGCTTTCCAGAAGGGCGAATTCCAGAAGTGCGACGACCTGCAGGACGCCGCCCGCGACTACGTAGAAGCGACCTTCTGCCGCAAGAACCCTATTCCTCTGGGAACCATGTTCAACAGCCCGCTCTTCCAGCCGATGACCAGCGTCAAGGATACCGCCCGCGGTGACGAAGCCGTGGCCCGCATCATGAAGCTCATCAATGAAAAGGCTGAGAGCCTGAAGAAGTATCACGTATAGGAGGCCCCATGGCAAAGACTCAGAAATCCATCAGTGACGAAATCTGCGACTACCTCAAGAAGCAGAAGCTCTCCCCCATTCCCGTTCAGACCTTGAACGAAGACATGGAAACCACCCGCTATTTCGGCGGCGACCTCAAGGAATTCATCGCCGCAGCCAAGACGCTCGGCGCCAAGGGAATCTTTGTCGAAACCCTGTACCTTGAAGAAGACGAATTCTACTACGACAGCGGCATGGACGACGAAGAATACATGGCGCTATACGGCAACGACGAATGCTGCAGCGGCCAGTGCAAGTGCGGCAAGTGCGAAGGCAAAAAGTCTAAGAAGGCCAAGGACGACGACAGCGATGTCGACGGAGTTTATTTTGAACCCGAAGATCTCGATGGTCTCGACCTCACACTCCTCAAGCCGCAGATGGCCAAGTACCTCGACCGCGTGGGCGAAGCCTGCGGCGCGCGCCTCACCGTTCCCGGGGTCGACCACCTCGAAGTGGAAATCTTCGCCGACTGGTACGATGACTTCGCAGAACTCGTGGACGAAGCCTCCGAAGCAATCGAAATCGACCCGACTGACGCACTCCGCCAAGCTCAGGCTATCTTCGAAGCCGAAGAAGCCGAGCTCGCCAAGGCCGAAGACAAGAGCGTGAAGAAGATTGCGGTACACCCCCCGAAATCTTCTAGCAAGAAGGCTTCCAAGAAGAAGTAATTCTTCCACGAAAAAAAGTCATTGCATACAAGTGAAAAAGTCGCGACATAATCGCGACTTTTTTCATGTTACAACATTTTTCTAGGATATTGGATAGCGAGTATAGCGCGACGCTGTATAAATAATACAGCGAGTGGGCCGAGAACGAAGCTAGACGAAGCTTAGCCGTGGTATAATTTACTTGACTGATACGCCGGTTCCGTAGTCAGGTTCACACCCAGACGACGGAAAACACCCACATCAACCTGCGAAAGAATCACGCTAGAATGCACTTCGCAGTGGCGGAGTTCCGGCAATTTTTCAAGTGCAATCTTTGCGTTGTAATCGGTCAGGGCGCAAACAGAGAGCGCCACCAGGACTTCGTCCATGTGCAAGCGGGGGTTCTTGTGACCAAGCTGTTTCGTCTTGAGGCTCTGAATCGGTTCAATCACCATCGGAGACAACAGGCGAACTTCATCGGGGATGCCCGCCAAGTGCTTCAGGGCGTCGAGCAACATGGCTGAAGAGGCTCCTAGCAAAGATGATGTCTTTGCAGAAATGATCACACCATCATTCAGCTGAATGGCTACCGCCGGACCATTAGTCAGTTCCGCCTTCTGAACCGCAGCAGCAATCACCGGGCGGTCCGCCGTACTGATCTGGGCCTGTTCCATGATCAATTCTTGTTTATAAATTTGTTCCTTATCCGCATTGCCCTTACGAACATCGCAAAGCGTATTATAGTAGCGGCGAATTATTTCCTGCTTGGCCGCTTCGCAAACAGCATCGTCGTCAATGATGCAGTTCCCCGCCATGTTCACGCCCATATCCGTCGGAGACTTGTATGGAGATTCGCCCAGAATACGGGTAAAGAGAGCATTCAAAACAGGGAAGATTTCCACATCGCGGTTATAGTTGATTGTCGTCTTGCCGTAAGCTTCCAAATGGAACGGGTCTATCATGTTGACATCGTTCAGGTCTGCCGTGGCAGCTTCATAAGCAAGATTCACCGGGTGCTTAAGCGGAATATTCCAGATGGGGAAAGTTTCAAACTTGGCATAACCGGCCTTTACGCCGCGCTTGTTTTCATGGTAAATCTGAGAAAGACATACGGCCATCTTTCCACTTCCGGGCCCCGGAGCCGTCACGACCACGAGTTCTCGGGATGTCTCGACAAATTCATTCTTACCGTAACCGTCATCGCTCACGACCAACGGTATGTTGCTTGGATAACCCGCAATCGGATAATGACGATAGACTTTCAGACCTAAACCTTCAAGTTTTTTCTGATAGGCAATCGCACTCGGCTGTTCTTGCCAGCGGGTCAGCACAACGCTGCTCACATAAAGGCCATAGCCTCTGAAAGCATCGATCAATCGAAGCACATCCATGTCATAGGTGATTCCAAGATCACCGCGAACCTTGTTCTTTTCGATATCGCCAGCATTGATGGCGATAATCACCTCGGCCTTGTCCTTGAGCTTTTCGAGCATACGAATCTTACTGTCAGGAGCAAAACCCGGCAATACGCGTGATGCGTGATGATCGTCGAAAAGTTTTCCGCCAAATTCCAGATAAAGTTTTCCGCCGAACTTCGCAATGCGCTCGGCAATCTTTTCGGACTGCGTCTTGAGGTACGCGTCGTTATCAAAACCAACTTTAAACATCCTTTCTAGCCTTGTCTATAAAATTATCCGCCCAAAAATAAAAAAGATTCCGATTGGCAGTCCGCCTTTGCGGCAAATCTATTCCTTCTTCTTGAGCCAGGATCCGCACAGATACATGGTAAAAATGATACTTGTCACAAGAAACATCGCAATACCAATACAGGCCAGATCACCGATGCCCTTGAGACCGCGGTGAGTCGTAAAGAGGAATCCGACAAAACCTGCTATGGTAGTCGTGGAACTCGCCATCACGTTACGTCCAGTTGTATCCATCAACTGACGGAGAGTCATGTTCTTGTCGCTTATCCACGAGGTAATCATGTGGATGGTTGCATCGATACCTATACCGAGTGTCATCGGAATCACAATCACGTTGTAGATACTGATTTTTCCGAACTCGAACATATCGGTAAGGAAACCAAGGAGACCGAGCGTCAAAAGCGTTCCCATGCCGAACGAGATGCTCCCTGCAAGGAAGAGTTTCGGTTTGCGGAAAGAAATCACCAGCGTGCCAAAAATCACGAGGATTATCACGAGAGCCAGTCTAAAGCTATCCTTCTTCACGGAGTCTATCACATCGGAGAGGATAAACTGCGACGAGAAAGTACGAAGATTTTCTCCATCGAAATTCCAATGTCCATAACGTTCCTGGAAACGATGCAAGGCTTTTGCATCCCAGCTGGGGAAATCTCCGTAAATAAAGCCAATCTTTCCATAACTGCCATCCTTTTCACGAAGCAGGTCCAGAGTCCAGCTCGGAACATCTTCGGCGGTAAAGGTTTTTTCAACAGCCGAAAGCTTGCGCAAGTTCTGCACGTTAACGGAATCATCTCCCGTAGCACGGTCAAAGACGCGGGCTTCGGCGAGTTCACGGATTTCCTCGATTACTTCGAGACGCAATTTCTGCGAGTCCTGCGGCGGCACGAAGCTCTTTAGCGTGAGAAAACTTCCGAGCGTCGAATCCTTTTCCACATGCAAGCGCACCATGAGCGTATCGTAAAGCTTGTCCAGCTGTTCGGGTTTAGAGCCCATCACGGCAGCCGGTGTCGAAGTCACGGCCTTGCCTGTCGCACGCGTCACCTTAGTAGAAATCTTGTTGTCGGCCACCTTGGTCGCTGTCGAAACGCGGCGCAAGTTGCGCAAATTATGTTCAAAATCAACATCCTGGGCAAACCAGAGAGAAACAGCACCCAAGGCAAAACCCGCAAAGGCGACATACTTGAAGAACTTGAGAATTTGAGCGTCATCCCAGGACTTAGGCAGCAAGGTGTTGTCGGGAGCCTTGGGAATGCCACCCATGCACTTCACGAGCACAGGAAGGAACAGCACCGAGGTCAACATACTGAACAGCACACCCATTGATGCCACAACGCCAAACTCGTAGAAACCGCGGAAATGCGCAGCCAAAAGCGTAAGGAACGCGGCAATCGTCGTAAAGCTCGCTAGAATAAAAGGCTTGAGCATCTTGCGTTGCGCAGTCTCGAGAACCTCTTCGAGCGTAGCACACTTGTTCAAAAGCTTTTGCGAGGTTCCCAAAATGTGGATTGAATAGTCAATTCCGATACCGAGAATAATCGACGCCACAAACACTGTGAACGGATTCAACTTTCCGTAGAAAAGAGCCGTAAAGGCTAGCGTCGGAAGACAGGCATACAGAACCGAAGCCGTCACAAGAATAGGCCCCTTGACGCTCCTGAAGAAGAATATCGTAAGAAAGATTATCAATACAAGGCTAATGGCAAAGGAGAATACGGAATCATTTGCGACTTCATCGACTTCCTTGAGGCCTTCATAGGTTCCTTCCACCGTAAAGCGGGTCGGTACAGGATAGGTCTTGGAACTAAAATAGGCAAGCAGAGAATCGGTGCGAGCTAGAATGTGGGTCACGAATTCGTAATCGGTTGATGGCTTGACGAGTTTTGCATTCACCACTCCATTGAAAAGAATCTTTCCTGTACTGTCTGGACGCGGAGAACCTATCAGGCGGTTCTTGAGTTCGGAAGGGATCGTCGATTTCGGGTTCCATTCTTCGGCCTCAGAAGCAGCAATGGCATTCGTCGAATCGGTCTTATCTTTCTTGAAAAACGCGGCAAAGGCGCTCACGGCCTCGTCAGGCAAGCCAAGTTCCTGAGGCAAATTCTCGTCGAACCAGATGCGTTCCTTTTTTGCCGTATCCGACGCAGTCGCTGCAGAGCCATCCGTTGAATCACCCAACAAATCGACGACCAACGGTCCATTCTTGCGGCCAATTTCAAGCTGTAAATCCTCGAGGTTGTCACGGAGGTTCTCCAAGTGTTTGACCGGTAAATAAAGGAGCGCATTGTCCTTGAAGAACTGGTTGTCGTTATCAACCTGAGTTGAAACATAGTCCCCTTCCCAATTCTTATGAATATAGGCGGCAATAGAATCCTGAAGGGCAACCACCAGGTTCACATCTTCACTCTGGATGGCAATCATGAACTTATCTGTAGAACCAAATCGCAGATAGGATTCTTCCAAAGCCTTCACGCTCGGCGTATCTTCGGGAAGCAAGTGAGAAAGATCCGCATCTAGCTTGAGCCCTGGCTTGAAAAGAATAGGAATGGCGCATAGAATCGCCAAGACCAAATAAAAGGCCAAAGCCTTGTACTGGTGTCTACAGATAAGAGGAATATACCAATTCGAGAAGCGTTCTATCAGATTTTTTTTCGTAACCATGGAAGCCAATATAAAAAAAATAGTCCGCTTTCTCTATCAAAAACGGACAAACAAGCCAAACTAACCGACAAACGGAACAATGTTAAGGCATCATGACATCATTGCGTAGTACGGAGCGTACAATTCGGGCGGCCCCCACTGCCTTCTCTTTCCAGGAAAGATCTGTCGAATCGGTCGTGATGCTATAAGGGCTCTCGCCACCGGATGATGCACGGTAAACATCCTCGTTTTCAAGACCGCCAGTCAGCACGTGGTCGCGAAAACCTAGGTAATAGGCATTCTGCGAAAAGAATACCGAAGGCTGTTCAGCAGGGCGTTCTTCCGTCAGCAGGTCATAGCCCCAGAAATGATTCGGTTCACGAACATTCGCCAAGTCAAAAATCGTCGGTCCAAGATCTAGCTGAGATGCGACATCTTCGCGGATCATGAGCCCCTTGAACAAGGCTGTATCTGCAGAAAATATGCCGATAAAAATCTGCGAGGCCGAAAGGCCCAAGGGCTGCGGCACCCGGTAATCCACGGAATCCACTGGCGTATCATGATCGCCCAAGACAAAAATCACAGTATTTTCAAAATCGGAACGAACCGAAAGCGAATCCAGGAAGCGGCCGAGTTGTGTGTCGGTATAGCGAATGGCGTTCCTGTAACGCACCATCGCATCGTCAGGTTGTTCGGCAAAGGCGACCGGATAATTATAGAACGGAATGTGCGACGCAATCGTATTGAAAGCAAGCAGCCAAGGCTTGTCTGTCGGCTGGGATTTTAGCAGTTTCAAGGCTGCGTCAACGCCGAGACTATCGACAGTTCCTTCCACCGTTTCTTCGGCAGGCAAATGCCATTCCTTGCCAAAAAACTTTTCAACAAAAGGCAAGGTATGGTCAAAAATCGGATTTGAGACCGTCATGTACTTTTTGGAATATCCCTCCAAAAATTCCGGATATCCCTTGAATTTATTGGCCGCATAGAAACTAGGCACATCCCGATTCGGATGAGACGGAAAGCCCAAGTATGTCGACATGGTTCCACGAACCGTCGGATACCCTCCACTATAGGCATGCTTAAACCAAAGTCCACCACCAAGCGTATTGCCAGCGGAATCCTTGGCAAAGTAACCGCCCGTTGCCAGTTTCCAGATATTCGGAGCAAGAAGCGTATCGCCAGAAAGCATGCGGTTGAAAATACGGCCCTTGAAGGACTCGCCCATGATGAATACGATATTGTATGGTCTATGAGCCTTGTATTCCTGCATCGGGGCACTACGATACATGGGATATTGCATCGTATTCGGACGATTTTTTACGAAGCTTTCGGGCAAGAAGGCATCCAGGTCACGGACAAGTTCCTCGGTAATTTTTGCATTATCGTGGAAAAATTCGAACGTTTCCACGGCCGCAATATGCAAAACCGGAGCCGTCAGCGTATGTTTTCCAAGCGTAAAGCGCATATCGACTTTCGTATGCGTTACGGGGATTTCGATCCATCCGCGCGTTCCTGTCAAAAACAGCACGAGTGGCGTAATAGAAAGAGCCATGCCCACCGCAAACATGATTACCGGAACTTTCTTAGAAGCAGGGCGCCATGCGCGATCACGATTGTCAAGAACTAAAAGATTTCGCATCTTGTGCAGACGCCATGTATAAAGGACCACGTAAACGGCAGCTGCGCCAAGGCATCCAAATACGACAACCAGCCAGGAAATGGTTCCTACAAGGTCGCCACCGAGTGTTGAAACCGTGGTCGCATCGGTAATATTTGAAATGTGAAAATAGGTACGCAGAAAAGAATACGAAAGACGCTGGTGCGAAAAACGGAACACGTCATAATCCGCCGCCGCCACGAAAAAGTAAAGCGCATAGAATACGGCAAGTCCGCGAGGTGCACGGGCAAAGCCGAAAAGGGCGGCCATCACAAGGATTGCGCCATAGGCCATGAAAACTTGCCAAAGAGTCTTTCCTTCAAACATTTCTGCCATTGAAAGACCCAAGGGATCCGGGAGGCAATAAAACAAGACCAGCATGACAGTCTGCACGATGACAGCAATTAATGCCATGCAGAGGTAGGGACTGCATTTACTCAGAAACGACTTTAGAAACATTACTCATCCTTTTGTCCTATCCAAAAATAAAAAAAGTTATGACATTCTCCCACAAGATATCTATATTTGGCAGCGTTAAAAAGGAGAGAGATTCTAATGTTCCGTTGGTACTGGTTATGGTATGGTCTGATTTTGGTCGCAGGCCGTTTTTCGCTACTTCTATCACTCTATTGCCTAAAAACACCTTATGGCGGAGTCTTTGTCGACCGTATTGACAAATTTCTGTGGCACACACTTTATGTGGAATCTGGCGTATGCATGGCTTTGGCAACCTGTTTTTACGCCATATCTTTTTTCGTCCGCGGCAAGGGTGTCCAAATTTTAAAGGCCATTTCAATTATCCTCGGCTCACTCTATCTTATTCTTGCCGGAACCGATGACGAAATCATGCGCTGGATGAGCCAGAAGCTATCCTTCTCGTTTATCAGCACCTACATTCTGGCGTTTTCCGACACCGAACTCGCCTCGAACATTTTCTGGGGTGACGCCTCCCACTTTTTACTGACTGTCGGTATCGTAGTCTTTTTTACGGCCGCACTTGTCTTCTTTACGCTCAAAAAGAAACAGAACATCTTTTTTGCCACTCCCTACAAGAAAAACATCTTGTCTCTGAGCATCATGTTTATCCTCGCCGTCGTCGGCTGCACCTCGTTCTGGTGGTACAATCCTGTATCGCGCAGGCAAGTACGCATCAAGCCCGTCATCTACAGCTTTACAGACAACTTCCTTGAAATTCTCAAGACAAGGAATCCTCCTGTCGACTATCGCGAAGGAGTCATCGCACTCCGCGGAAATCCCGATCAGGAATACCCCTTCTGGAAAGAAGCGAATAACGAAAAAGCCTCTCTCGATGCATTCAAGGCCAAGACTCTTGAAGAAAAGCCGGACATCATCCTTTTCACCATAGAAAGTCTGCGAGGCTGGACCAACGACATGCGCGTTGAAGAAAACTGCAAGCGCGCGCCGCACCTTTGCGAACTCGTCAAAAACAGCCTCTACTTTCCCTATGCCTACAGCGTTGGTTCTCCCTCTATTGAAGGTCTACTCGGCATCATGGAAGGCGTCTTGAGCCTTCCTCATCATGTGTTGCTCAACAGCTATCCCAACACACAGATGCGATCCATTTCTGAAATTCTTCGCGACGCCAATTACCATACCGAGGTTCTTATCGGTTCAGACCCGTATTTCGACAACGGAATGGTCTGGTTCCAAAAGTGGTTTGATTACGTAGAATACAACCCCGAGAATCACAGTGATGTCGCCATGGCCCACCGCTTTATTGAGCACTATAAAACACGACCCAAGGACAAGCCGCTATTCTATCATTGGATGAGTTGCAGCATGCATATCCCGTTTGACCTTCCCGAAGATATGGGACCAAAACCGGACGACATTGACGAAGCCTATCTCCGTGCCGTAGCCTATATGGATAGCGCACTCGGCATCATCATGGACGAAGTTGCAAAGGGGCCAAGAGCAAACAATACCTTGTTTATCTTAACCGGAGACCATTCCCTCCCCACTAGTGAGCAAATGCCTACCGTAGAAAAGGTTGGCCAGGCTTCCGATGCCTTTACCTGGGTTTCGCTCCTATTTGCAGGCCCCGGCATCGAGCCCCGCACAGACACGCGCCCGGTCTCTCAAGGAGACATCGCGCCATCGATTATCGGCTACCTTGACCTAGATGTATCGAACCACTTCATGGGAACGAACCTGCTTCAATGCAAGGATTCCAGCTGCACCATGGAACTTCCTCCGGTCTATTCCTTCCGCGGCGGCGACATGGCTCTGCGTAACGACTCGCTCACGTTCCTGCTCCCGAATGTCGAAGGCAAGGACCCGGCACTCGTTTTAAAGAAAGACCATGAACCGACCTGGAATACGGCTAGTCCCGTTGAAGGATTCGTGAACGAGCAACCAACCGAAATAAGCCGCGAAGAAATACTCAAGACGACAGCTACCATGCGAGCCATTTCAAACACTTGGAAGTATATAGTCTACAGAAACAAGCTTATGCCGACCAAAGAACAATGAATAATCTCGAATCCGATAGCAAATTCCTAAAGAAAGGAGCCCTTTTCAACATCCTGGGGACTGCGCTTAAAATATGCGGGCCGCTATTGACGGTGGTACTCGCACGTATTTTCGGCGCGAACGAGTTCGGTATTTTCGTTTCGACGCAAGC
Organism: uncultured Fibrobacter sp.; assembly: GCF_937877005.1. Classification (GTDB taxonomy): domain Bacteria; phylum Fibrobacterota; class Fibrobacteria; order Fibrobacterales; family Fibrobacteraceae; genus Fibrobacter. The sequence goes on from NZ_CALEFV010000049.1 coordinate 18,075, forward strand.
TTTGCTGCTAACCATTTCCAGGGCCTCCACTATCGGACTAGATCGAGGACTGCACTGGTACCTCCCCCAGAACAAGCTCCACAACCGCCCTCCACATCAGGGCATCATGGAATCGTTCTGGGTAACCATCGCCATTTCGCTGTTTATCACGCTTATCATTTTTGCAGGATCATTCACGGATTTCGTTTCGGACGAACTCCCCTACTATGCCCTTTCCCTAGTATTCTACTCCGGCACCTTTGTTCTGAGCAATTCCTCCGAAGGCAACCGCAAGCCATGGTATGCCATCCTGATCAACGACTTTCTCGTAGCCGTACTTTCTCCGGGGGCATCGATCATTCTACATTTCTGCGACATTCCACACGCACTCCCCTTCGGCCTGCTGCTTGGCCAAATGGGCGGATTCATCATGCATTCGCTAGTGATCCGTTCCCAGTTCAAGGACATGCCCCTCATTCCCAAGAAAAGAATTGAGAAAGAACTGGTGCTCTACTCTCTGCCTATCGGATTCAATGTTCTGACAGGAAACCTGCTGATGCGTTCAACCCTATGGATGGTTCTCTTCTTCCTAGGAGCCGAAGCTGCCGGCGTCTATGCGCTCATGACGACACTTGCAAACGGACTACAGACCATCCGAAACGGGTTCAACCCCATTCTGATTCCGGTCGTTTCTGAAATGAACGAGGAACGCCTCAAAACAGACATCAAGCCAGTCTATTCCTACTGTGTCTCTATGGCGACCATGATCCAGATTGTCATCGGATTCTTCATCGTACTTTTCCCCGCCGAAATCATGTCGATTGCCGGCAAAAGCTTCGTGATGCAACCCAAAGCACTCGGAATACTTCTCTTCTTCCAGCTAATTGCAACTTTTTTTGGCATGGTCAATACGATTATCGACGGTATCGGCAAGAGCATCGTGAACCTGAAGGTGAGCTTACTTGCATTGGTACTTTCGCTATTATTTGGGTTCCTGCTGATTCCGCCATTTGAACTTGTCGGAGCGGCGCTTTCCATGTTTATCTACGGGCTTGCTTCCGCAATCTGTTATAATGTCTATCTGCTGCGCCGAAAAATGCAGCCTTACTCTCGCAAGCTATGGGTAGAATTCGTCTGGATTCTGGCCCTTATCGGGCTTTACATTTTCGTCAACATTGACGGTGTCCAGCTGGAAATGTGGCACAAAATTGCCATCTACGTAGCAACGTTGCTGATACTGGGTGCACAGTACCTCTTCTACAAACGGAAATTCTAGGAACCCTAGATTTTCATGATAAAATTTACAGCGTATTCCAGATCCTCGACCTGACGCGCGTGGACCTGCGCGTAACGCTTGGGCGCGCGCTGTGCAAAATCCGCATAGATGCGGGCGTCGAGCAGTTGTACCAGGCGGTTCTTGATTTCGCTTACGGAATACGGGTCAAAGTACAGCACCGCATCACCACAGACCTCGGGAATCGAAGTCGTACCGCTTGCGGCCACAGGCACGCCGTAGCGCATGGACTGCACCGGCGGGTAGCCAAAGCCTTCGTTCAGGCTCGGGAATACAAAAGCGTAGGCGTTCTGGTGCAAGAATTCCAGTTCCTTGCTTTCCACATAGCCGAGCAAGACAAAGCGGTCTTTATGCTTGAGATGGCGCAGGTAGGCACGCGCATTCGTAGCGCCGGTAATGACCATCTTGTAGTCAAACGATTTGCCCTGCGATTCATACATGCCCACCAGTTCATCGAACGCGCGGGCGGCGCGCAGGTTGTTCTTTTCCCAGCGGGCTCCGCTCGTAAGCAAGAAGTATTTTTTCGCAGTAACACCCGGCGGCAGGAAACCTTCGGGCTCATATGACCTCATGGGGCTGTAGAACACGGGAATTTCCAAATCCATGAGTTCCGGGAAGAACGCCTTGATGGAGGCGCGGCTGTGTTCGCTCACCGTGATGGCTCGGACCTTGCGACCCTCCGGACCTGAAGTCAGCGACTCCGCCATGCGGGTCGCGAGTGCCTGATACTTGGGCTTGTAGAAATACTTTTTCCAGCTTTCGCGGTAACGCACCAGCGCTTCGAACTTCTGTCCGAGCTTTTTGGCGAAACCGACGCCGGCCCAGCTGTACTGCATTTCGAGTGCACGCACGCCATGCCAGGTAAACACAAAATCCTTGACATCAACATCCCACTTTTTTTCAAGGGAATAAAGCGGCGTGTAGAAGGTATCAATCTGGTTTTCGTCGACAATCTGCTGCGGAGTTTTTTCGTTGATATCGAATAGCGGAATGTTCTGCGTTTTGCACGCATCGAGAATCATAGGGTCCAGATACTTGCGGCTATCGTAAGCGCAGCTGAATTGCACGCCGCGCTTGACCAGCGCCCAGAAAATCACTTCGCCGTAAGAGCCTCCGCCGTGGAACTTGGCGCTATGAATCGGCTGTACCGCAACCAGATTGAAAAGCAGGTTCATCGTTACCTCCCGAGGATTTTTCCGAGCACTCTCAAGGGGAACACGAGGAACGGCATCTTCTTGTAAATCCAGGCGAGCGACTTGGCGAAGGCGTAGCTGCGGATAATGTAGGCGCCTGCTGCCCCCACCTTGCGGGTCTGGAATTCAAATTCTTCCTTGGCGTGGGCAATCACGTCGTCATAATACTCGTTGATGGTAATGCTCTTGTCGGCATTGACCTTCACCGGAATGTTCTTCAGGTCGGTGTAGAAGTCCTTGCGCAAAATCTTGGGCAAGAACAGGTCCATGCTGGCGGGTACCTTGTGACCGCGGGTATCGATGATTCGCGAACCGAAGAAATGCAGCACCTTCGCTGTTGGGAGAAAGCGGTTGCCGTAAGCCAGCTGGCAGTTCCAGCCACCGGGCATTTTCTGGGTAATGTAATTAAACTTGAAATTCGTCTCGGCGAGGCTCGCCATGTCGTAGGGGAAGTTCTTGGACACGCAATAGAGCCACAGTTCGTGCCAGGTCTCAAAAAACTTGCGGGCTTCGGGAGTGTCTGCCGCAAACATCACGCCCCCGTTAAAGATTTCGTCGTTCAGAATCGGCGAGAAGCCCATCATCTTCGCGTTGTTCAAGACCTTCTTGCGGTTGATCGCCTTCGAGAGATTCGTGTGAAAGTCGAGCACCGCGTAAATTCCGCCTTTCCATTCTTCAGGAATCGAAAGGTCACCCACAATCGCAATGTCGGAATCCATGTACAGGAAATCGCCGTCAACCACATTGCGCATGACCGTCTTGAGGTAGCGGGAACGCAGCATGGGCGTGAACTTTTCGTCGAGGGTCAAAACCTTCAACTCATCCACAGCGTCCTTCAAAACTGCGCGGGGACCGACCAAAGTTTCCGCCGTCTTGTCGTCGGTCAGGAGCGTCACAAAGGCGCCCGGGTTATGCACTCGCAAAGAGGCGATGGCTACCAGCGTCTGTTCACAGAAAAAATCCTTCGGGGAACTGGTCAGGACAAAAAGATACTTGACTGAGGGCATACAATCCTTAAATCTCAATAGGTCTCTTACTTTCGTAGGCGGCAAGTCTGTTTTCGATAGTACCTCGGGGGGCGTTTCGCAAGAAATTTTTCACCCGTTGCCAGAAAGGCCGCCAGCTTCCATTTGTCACATGTATGGCAAAAGGTTTTGTTTTTGATTCATTCAAGCTGGGCAAAAAGACTTCGCCTGGATAAATAGTCATTCCTTCAGAAATCTTTTGCAGTTCATTCTTGTATACAAATCCATACTGTTGAGCCATGTGAGCATATATAAAGGGAGAAATGTTCTTAATGTTCAATTCCCCATCAGGCAGAATGAACTTTTCCTTTTCATAATATTCCATACATTTTCTCAAGAACGGATGTCCCGCTTCGGCACCAAAAATAGCCGCCTGCAAGGCAAGCCCCGGAAGAGCAATCTGGTTCGGATCCTTCTTGGTTCCATCTTCATTCAAAAATTTCCAGGACTTATTCTTCTTAAAATGCGAAGTAAACTCTATATTCGTAAAGTAACGGTTCTCAAGAAACGGATCAAAATTCTGGTAGACGAAAACATCGCTATCCAGATATATTCCACCTTCGCTGAAAATCGCATACAGTCGTATATAATCACTGGCAAAAGCCCATTTCGAAAGTTGAACAGCTTCGCGGACAAACGGAACTTCATCTATGATTTTCTGACATTTTGTCATGTCCCAATGAATTATTTCGTAATCAGGACAATGACGTTTCCAGCTGTCAATACAGAGACGCGGTAAAAGCGGCAGAGGGTCATTTGAAAGCCAAATGTAATGTATCTTCTTGGGTATCATAATACTATGTCTTTTCCTAACGACTCAAATATAAATTTATACAGACCTTTTTTTGAGAATTATTCATCAATTCGTGCGCATCGCCCTTTTTTTTACTAAATTATTCACATATGGTTCAGTACAGTCAAACTTCATGGCAAGAATACACTCTAGCAAACATGCTAGAAACAATGCGTTATGCCCCCATGAATGTGACTGTCGGAAAAGAGCCCGTAATCCATTACACGTTACCCAAGATTCTCGAACCAGGCGAAGCTGTCCGCTACACGGTCATCGTCGGCTTTAAAAAAATCAGCTGGACAGGCATGATTAGCGCCGTAAAGGGCAACAAGGTCATGGTACGACTCGGCAAAGGACCTTTCCGCGGCTTCAACGCAAGCCACGAATTCGTTGATGAAGGCAACATGACCGCCTGCTATGACGAATTTTCCTTCCAGGGCTTTAGCGAATTCCCCGAGGATGTATTTGCAAAAGTCATGGATAAGGCTTCAATCATATACGCAGTCGCAAGCCGCAAGGACATGCGCGACGCTCTCCTTGCCATCGAAAACAAGAAACAGACCCAAGGATTCGAGGCTATCGAACAATCCGCCACCGCCGGATAGGGGTCTTCCATGTACAAGAACTTGGAACAGGCCCTGCTGGATTTAGAAAAAGCTGGCATGTTGAGACGTATTCAGCGAGAAGTGGATCCGAACCTGGAAATGCCAGAAATCGCTCGTCAGGTGTTCGAAGCCGGCGGTCCAGCCTTACTTTTTGAACATGTCAAAGGAAGCCCTTTCAGAGCAGTCTGTAACATCTTTGGCACACAGGAAAGACTCGACTATCTCTTCCGGGATACCCTCAGAGGAACGCAAACGGCAGTTCTTTTCAAGTCAAATCCTGTTAATTTTTTCAAGCAAGCCAATCTAAAAAAATTGTGGAAAGCAGCACTCACCGGAATCCATTCGCTTCCCCGCAAAAGCGGGAGCATCAAGGACTTCTTGGAATGCAAGCTATCGGACTTGCCGCAACTTGTTTGTTGGCCCCGCGACGGAGGAGCCTTCATCACACTTCCGCAGGTTGCATCGCGACCCGGGATCGATACCGGCATCATGACAACGAACGTAGGCATGTACCGTATCCAAATTTCTGGCAACGACTACATTCCAAATGCAGAATGCGGGTTGCACTACCAGATTAAGCGAGACATCGCAAGGCACCACCAAAAGGCAATCGAAGAAGGCCGTCCCCTTAAAGTAAGCGTCTTTATCGGTGGACCTCCGGCGCATACAGTCGCAGCCGTCATGCCCATGCCCGAAAATCTGAGCGAACTTCTATTCGCAGGAATGCTCAGCGGAAGGAGATTTCGTTATTTTATTCACAACAACTATATAGTCTCTAGCGATGCAGATTTCTGCATACTCGGAGAAATTCAGCCAGAACTAAAACCCGAAGGACCCTTCGGCGACCACATTGGTTACTATTCCGACAAGCATGATTTTCCGTACCTCAAGGTCGAAAAAGTTCTTTGCAAAAAAAACGCCATCTTCCCGTTTACGGTCGTGGGACGTCCCCCGCAAGAAGACACCCTTTTCGGGAAGTTTATTCACCAGATAACAAAGCCCATGGTTCCCGCCTCGATACCCGGGTTAGTGGCACTCCACGCAATTGATGATGCAGGAGTTCACCCCCTGTGCCTTGCTCTCGCACATGAAAGATTCAGTCCATATATCAAGCAAGAAGACCGCGAGCCATCGGAACTTTTGAAGACGGCGAATGCCATCTTAGGATTCAACCAGGCAAGCCTCACCAAGTATCTTTTGATTGCCGCCGTCGAAGACGAAGATTTGCAGCACAAGATTGACGTGAACGATGTCGCCGGGTTTTTCTCGCATGTTCTGGAACGCATCGATTTCTCGCGCGATCTGCATTTTGAGACCTGCACGACCATCGACACCTTGGACTATACCGGAGGACGCATCAACCATGGTTCGAAGCTGACAATCGCTGCGGCTGGTATCAGAAAGCGCGAACTGCGCTGTAATAAGCAGGACCTCCTGAATTTAAACATTCCAGGAATCACGGCCATTTCAATTCCCATGCCAGGCATTTTGATGCTAGAAGCTCCCGCATACGACGAAAAAAATCGCGAGTTCTACATTTCTCAAATCGAGGACGCACTTTCCCAGTGGCCTTATCGAGAAAACTATCCATGGATTTCGCTTGTCGATTCTCATTCCGACAAATGCGGTTGCGAACTTCGTGATTTTCTGTGGCAGACATTTACCCGTTCCGATCCTGCTAAAGACATCTTTGGCTACCGAGCGAATGTAAGCACCAAACATTGGGCATGCAGCGCGCCCATCATTGTCGACGCACGAATCAAGCCTTTTCACCAGGAAGCTCTTGCCATTTCGGACACAATCCGAGATAAAGCCCGCCGCATTCTTGTAGAAGAAAATATTCTGGTACAGAACACATGATCCGCCTCGTATCTTTCATATTGGTTGTATTTTTTTTCAGCGTCATTCCCTCTTTCGCAGACGGTTTGTGCGGAACCGCTCGCATTCTAGAAAACTTGAAAAATCAAGGCAAGACGCTCAGGCAACTATTATACCAAAAGCCCCTTGCACAGACCGACATATCCTCCTGTACTGCAAGCGACCTGTATGACAGCGTCTACACAAAGAAAACTGAACATTTTGAAATATTTTACACGCTGGATGGTCCCCACCAGACAACTACCGAATTTATCGATTCACTTGTCAATACGCTTGAATATACCTGGAATTTTCATGTTCGAAAATCAGGGATGCGCGCCCCTATTGGCGGCTCCGAAACATACCAATATCAAAAAACAACAACAACAGGACTCTATCCTGTTGAAGTGCTAGACATCGATCTGCTGCGCAACACCAAATCAATCCTAAACGGAGTCTGCCACGGATGCTACGGACTTACATTTCCGTTTGATTCTACACGAAGCGAACTCATGATTGACAATGATTTTCGCTTCACGCCCTTAACCAACGCCCAAATAGACTCGACCCATTTCCACGGTAAGAATTGCCCCTACACAGTCGCAACCGAGCCCCTCGTGAACACAACCTATGGATATTCCTATGCGGAGCGCTGGATAAATGCCATACGGATTACCGCTGCACACGAACTTTATCATGCAATTCAGCTAAGATACCTAGACATGTTTTCTTACATCAACCTTTGGTACGAAGCATCTGCAGTAGGAATGGAAAATGTCATCTATTCCGAAGTCAATGACTATATTGCCTACCTTCGTGAAGCCTCTGAAAGCGTCGGAACGCCTCTAGATAAAATGGACAATGATTATGGAGCAAGTCCCCTATTCCTATACCTCTACAACCATGTCGGACGCGATACCGACAAACTGATTTGGGAAAGCTTCGCACGACAACCTAACAGACCATTCCAGGATCATCTAGCCAAAGCCGTAAGCAAGCGCAAGCTCTCCTCCGATTCCCTTTTCCACGATTTCGCGACAAGGCTCGCCTTTGCCGGCAGGCGGAGTTCACTCGTTGACTCCTCCTTCTGGATTGATCGCGACCAACCTCTATGGAGCGATTACAGAATCAATGCCCAATCAGGAAACTTTTCTGTCCGTTCCATTGATTCATTGGCATTCCAGTTTTACTCCAATGGTACTCCTGACCTCGGCCATTTCACAGGAAAAACTTCGGCAATCGCCTTGAACAAGCATTCCTACAAGGTTCGATTTCTACCAACCACCAACAGCGTCGATTCCGTCCGTGTTGAATTTGCGAACGAAGCCGATCTTGACTCCGTAATCTGGATCACAAGTCGATTCTCCGAAAGCGAAATTACACCGACCACCATATCGGACTCCACCCTACGAGCGTACCCAACTCCCTGGCGTCATGGACTGCTCTGTTTCACCCCTCTCCCGCAAGGCAAGAAACATCTAGAAATTCGAAATCGTCGCGGAAACCTCATCGAGAAGATTCCTTACGACAGCAGCACGCTCTGTCTTGACGAAAATAAGGTCAAGTCGATGCTCGTCCCTGGAGTCTACCGCTTCAGAGCCGGCAACAACGGCAAAACCAAAGATTTTATCGTAATATACTAGCTAGAGCCAGCTAAATATATTATTGGTCTTTTCAAGATCCGGCAAAACGGAATTCGATGCCGGATTCTCCGTATTCCTGAGGATAGTTTTACAGGCCTCCGCAAACAGGGCATGCCCATTATTGTAATGCTCATCTAGACGGCGACGAGCATAACCATCAGCAGAATGATTGTGAATCATGAAAGCCCAGTCCGAAGACTGGAACAGCATCAGTTCTCGCTCCATCTGCCTAATGTAGCGACCAAGCAGGATTCCACGCGGGGATTGTTCGCCCATCTTTTGGCGAATCGAAGCCAAGTGATCAATCATGGCTCGCAGACGATACGACTGCGGATAATATTTATCCGTTTCACCATTAATCCATACCGATCCAAAACCGCCTTCGCCCCAGCTAGAGAACGCTGGTTCATGAGTATCTGGATCAGCCGACGAAGTCATTATTTCATCAGCTCCGGCAAATTCAACTACTGGTGAAGATGCCGCACGTTCAAGCATTGCCTCAAGGAATATCGGGCCCTCAAACCACCAGTGGCCAAAGAGTTCCGCATCATAAGGGCAGAGCATGGCGGCCTTGTTACCGTCCATATTCACTAGCAGCTCAGAAATGGTCGTTTCGCGATTTACCACAAAAAGGTGGGCATGGTCCTCTGCAAGATGCATCGCATTCCAGGGACGGTACAGCTCTTTCTGTTCGCTGCCAGTAATGCGATTGTACTTAAAACCTGTATCGATTGGTTCATCACCTGCAAAGAAATATTCTCCGAGATAGTCGCGCGGACGATCTTTCGCGATATCCTTGAAAAACTCGCGATATTCAGGATGTCCCGGATAACCTGTGCGACGACTCCATACCTCCATAGAACTTTTCTGTTCGCGTCCCATGCAGTAAAGCCCCTGAGTAGTACGGAGCGGCGTAAACACGCCATACTTGGGAGGCGGAGACGCGAGCAAGGCTCCATGGGTTTCCAAGAAAAAATAATGCAGGCCAAATTCGGCCAAATATTTATCAAGTCCCGGAAAGTATCCGCACTCCGGAAGCCAAACGCCCTTCGGCTTTCGGCCAAAGGCACGTTCAAAACAACGCACGGTCACATCCAGCTGCATGCGAATCGACGCAGGGTCGCTCTGGTAAGCGGGCAAAAAAGGATGAGTACCCACGCAAGTGAGAAGGTTCAATTTTCCGAACTTTTCAAGCTCCAGAAATTCAGCGAGCAAATTGCGATGCAGGCGATTTTCCCACAAGTCAATTAGCGTCCGCTGACGAGAAAGGTAAAACCGTGAAAGTTGCTCCAGCTCCGTTCCGGCATTGCGAGCCACTTCCTTTTCGATCAGTTCGAGCTGCTTTTTCAGGTGCTCCGAGAATTTTTCGATCAAACTTTCATCCGAAAGCATCTCTATCAGCGGAGGAGAAATACTTAAGTTGAGCGTTCCGGGAACACCCTTTTCCAAGAGGCGCCGCATTGCCTGCACTAGAGGCAAATAGGTTTCGGCAATGGCCTCAAAAAGCCAATTCTCTTCGAAGAAGCGTTTATATTCCGGATGACGCACAAAAGGTAAATGTGCGTGCATCAGGAAAAGAATTTTTCCGGGAGCGCCCATTAAAAAGGACTACTCCGTACGCTTTACAACAATCGGCACGATCGTGGTCGGAAAATCACCATCCTTGTCTGTTGCAAATACCGGAATGACCTTCGTGCAATCCGGCAGGTCTTCTTCAAAACTGAAAGTACCATCCGGATTGAGCGGGAACGGTTCTCCGCGCACCTGCAAATGAGCATCAGGACGAGTTCCTCCGTAAACAATCAAACGAGTCTTGACCCACAAGAAGAAATCCTTCCCGTAGTTCACGGAATCCTTCGACACCTCGATATTATTGGACTGGAGAGCTGCACTCGAAAGCGCTCCCGAGAACATTGATTCGGAAGAACTTCCAAAATTGCCACCGAGATTCTTGAGCCAGGATTCTGCCGTCTGGCTGGAAAATCCAGAACTCATGAAATTGCCGAGCGTATTGCCACCGAGAGAAGCCTTTGCAAAGGCGTCATCTGCAGCAGGAGCAGCAGCATGCTTATCAAATACGGCAACCGGATTTGATTCCACAATCGGCTTGAAACTCTTGCCCTGCACAGATCCAAGAACGGCAACCACAGCCTTATCGGCCGTATTCTCGACATACCAGCTGCGGGCATTGGCAGGGACCTCGATATCACGGAACTTGCGTTTCTTGCCACGCTGTACGGTCAGGTCCGATGCGATATCAAACAAGCGAAGGACGATTTTCCCCTTGCCCTTCTTTGCTTCGTTGATTCGATTTTCGGAAACTTCCCAGAAGGCATGCATCCAGTTCGGATCCTTCTGCATTAGTACCAAGTATTCGGCATCGAAGGATTGCGCCATTTTGGCGACATCCTTTTCAGAAACCTTAGCGAGCTTAGCGGGAGCAGACTTTGCGGCAGACTTTGTAGCAACCGTTTTCTTACCGGTCACCTTCTTGACTTCAGCAGAAATCTTGGAGACCTTTGTCGCTGCGGCCTTCTTGACCTTGGCGACAGCCTTCACAGCCTTTTCTTCCGCATCCTTCATTGTCTTAATAGTGGCAGACTTTGTCGCTGTTTTCTTGACTGCAACAGCCTCGATCTTTTTCTTAGCCGTCGCCTTGACAGCCTTGACTTCCTTCACAACCTTAGCCACCTTTTTCTTGGCTCCGGCTTCGGTAACTTCCTTGACTTTTTTCACCTTAGCAGAAGCCTTTTCCGCAACGCTCTTGACGGTGCTCTTGACTTTAGACTTTGTTTCAGGTTCCTTTTTTGTAGCCATGACAGCCTCCTTCATATAAAACTATCAGCGTCCCATGCCCCATGTCGCTATGCCTGTTAGGCCAATACGCGCAGAGATGAAAAATTCTTCCCACTGCTGGTCTGTATCGGCAAAACGTTTACCCCCCTGGAAAGCCAAATCCAGGGTAGTCCCCTTACGTCCTAACGGGAAACCGCCTCCTAGCGATCCTCCTATTTCAAAGACATCCTTAACATACCAGTTTCGATACCATGTACCAACTCGGTAGTTGATCCGCTTGAAATACGATTCATAGAACAGAGGACTTCCATCGCACTGGTAACCAAGCGAAATCATAAAATCCTTCTGAGTTTCAGTGACTTCGGGAATATTCCAGCCGCCCCCAAGATTTTCGATATCGCTATCCCAGGCGCGCCAATGCAAATCAGCCATCACATTGTGGCGCTTGGCCAAACGATAATTGATACCCGTTGCAAGCAATGCGGGAACATCGATTTCACGAGTGTAATGCGTTGCAGCCAATGTATCCGCTTCGCTAAATCTAAAATTGTAGCTCAATTCGTTTTGAAGAGTATATCCCGTCGTAAAGGAGAAGAAATAGGACACCTGCTTACCGCGATACTGGAGTGACGCCGTATAGTAAGCAGGATGATTCTTGATTTCCCATGTTCCGTCAACATAATCCGAGATCTTGTACGATCCGGCACCCCATGCATCTTCGGCAGCGACGGCGGAGGTATTGCCACCCAGAGTCAGTTCTCTGGAAGTATTACCCATCACAAAGTGAGCAGCCCCACCCAAGGATAAGGAACGGAAAATCGGCAAGCGTACAGCATAAGCCGGAACCAGTTCATAGACGCTGCCCTGATACTCAATTTTCACATCGGAGGAATTCTCGGAATCCTCAAATTCCTCGTTAACCGTTGTTGCATAATGCTGCCACAGGGACAAGCCCATCGCCCCCCAGTTACCCATCGGGAACGACAGATTGAACGACGGCAAGGCTATATTATTTGCAGTATAGTGATCGCCATCATTGCGAGCCGCATCCATTTCAATCAGAAAGTTCAGGTTGAAAACGACCTTGACATCGAAAGCCAGTCGGGCAGGATTCACAACAGACAATCCTTCGGCATCGCCTGCTTTTGCATTGCCCGCAAAACCACGACCAGCCGCAGAAGCCGTTCCTCCCATGACATGCTCTTCACCTAGAGCTTCCACACCGATCATCGAAGCAAAAGAAGATCCAAATACAAACAATACGAACAAGAGGAGCTTTTTCATTATTCATCCCCCCGCTTGGAGGCTAGCCAAAGTTTTAGTGTCATCGGATTTTCCATCGAGGTAGAGAAATCGTAACGAGCGTAGTCAAAGTAATTCAGGAACACAAAACTCGTATCGCCTGCGGCTGTCCTATAATTTGTATAGGCCGTGTCCCTCTCTTGAAGGAAGGGGTATCCCATACGCATAATGAACTTCATGTTGCGACCATCACTTGCACGATTCACAAAGTCCCGAAGTCCAGCAGTCAATTGCACCGTCAAGGAATCTCCATCGTGGAACACCAAGTTCTGGTGACCATTTTCAAGAATAACTTCATTATTCAAACGGTAATTTTCCATTCGACGGACCTGCGTATCGGCACTATCAACATAAGAACCGACGACCACCTGTATCGGTTGACCAAGTTCGTTGCAACCCTTGGAGTCGTCTCGCAGCATCTTCAGTTCGGCTAGAATCACCGTCTGACGAACATCGTTGCCGTCCCCCTTCGTAAAGGGGAACTCGTCTCCATAAAATTCTGAAAGAGCATCCAAGATGGGCTCCGGAGGAAGTTCTATCACCAAGGAATCAAACACTCCCCCATGCAAGATAGGACAATCGGAGCAGTCTTCCTCATTTTTCACGATATTTGCCATGCGGAACGGATTGGGCGAAATGTAGGTCGTCGAATCAGCGAAAATCGCAAGGATAGGCGGATAGGAAGTCGCATCACCATTGAAACGATATTCCCGGGCGGCTTCCGGAGCCGATAGACGAAGTTGCAAGTGAGCAGACCCCTTGATCTTTTTAAACGCCTCCACCAATGCCGAAGGCATCTCCATACGGATTGAAGTATCCCCCTTGGCCATTTTGATCTTTAGCGTCGTATCAGCGGACGCATCCGGTTCCCATTTGGTCAAGCTTTCATACCAAGTGGAATCTTCGACATCCATGAGGCTGTCTATAAAATTGGAATTTTTGCTCGTTTCCAAAATCCAGCTGACATTCACGGTCAGCTCGTCCTTCAGCGGAAGAGAATCCTTCGGGAACTGCTTCATCTTGTAAAAATCACGCTGCCAGAATAGAACTAGAAACGATCCTGAAGTATCCGAATCCTTGAATGTCTTTATAAAGCTCGATTTCGGAGAAAAGGCAAAGTCCATCACAAGATCATGCGTCAAGTTCGAACGATGACCTAGTACAGCCCGCGCATCTGCAGATTTGGGGAACGTATCCAAGAAAGCCTCGGCCGACACCGGCTTGATATTTTCGATGCTCAATGTTTGCATCTTATAACTGCTAGGCATTCCCTGAGTAGAAAGCCACGATTCCAAGCCATTGTCATCGGATTCAAAAATACAGGATGTCGTCAAAAATGCCACCAACAACAAAATGATTGCCAAGAAGGCCGGACCGACAATAAAACCGTTTCTATTCTTTTTCACTCAGAACTCCGAGTCTAACTGTAAATTACGCGTACAATATAGAAAATTAGCGAAAAATTTCCTAAATTTGACCCGTAAAAACAAGAGGATATTATGGCTCAATTCAATGCCCATTTTAGGAACATCAACGGGGACGATACTTACCCGCTGACCGATGTCATTTACAGGAGCAAAGTCGACGGCAGCCTGCTCGAAGTCGAACACGACCGTGCAGCCCTTGCCGAGAAGAGCCCCGAAGAATGGAAGAAGCTCTTCGCCGAACGCCGCATGAGCTTCGAACCGGCCGACATGAGCGGCATCTGGAGCAAGCGCGAAATGGTGCTTCCCGACATGCCCCTCGAAGACATCGTCACCATGCGCGAAGGCTGGAGCCCGCTCTTTGACGCAGCTCCCTTGGCAAAAGAAATGGGCATCAAGAGCCTGAAGGTCAAGCTTTGCGGCAACTCCCACACGGGTTCTTTCAAGGACCTCGGCATGACGGTCCTCGTGAGCCAGGTGAACCACATTATCAAGAAAAAGATTCACGAAATCGACGCCGTGGCCTGCGCCTCTACCGGTGACACCTCCGCAGCCCTCAGCGCCTACTGCGCCAAGGCCGGCATTCCGAGCATCGTGTTCCTCCCCGCCGGGAAGACCAGCGTCGCCCAGCTGATCCAGCCGATTTCTAACGGCAGCATCGTCTTGGCCCTCGACACCGACTTTGACGGTTGCATGAAGATTGTGCAGCAGGTCACCGCCGACAACCGCATTTACCTCGCGAACTCCATGAACAGCCTCCGCGTGGAAGGCCAGAAGACCATTTCTCCGGAAATCTGCCAGGAAATGGGCTGGAAGGTTCCCGACACCGTGATTATCCCGGGCGGTAACCTCGGTAACGTGAGTGCTTTGGCCAAGGGTTTCGAAGACTGCAAGGCCATGGGCCTCATCGACCGCATCCCGCGCATTATCGTCGCCCAGGCCGAAAACGCCAACCCGTTCTTCCAGGCTTACGAACGCGGCTTCGACAAGCTCGTCCCGATGCAGGCGAAGAAGACGCTTGCCTCCGCCATCCAGATCGGTAACCCGGTCAGCTACCCGAAGGCCGTACGCGCCATCCAGAAGACAAACGGCATGGTCGTGAGCGTTACTGAAGAAGAACTTGCGAACGCCGCCCACCGCGGCGACCGCATCGGTCTCTACTGCTGCCCGCATACGGGTGTCGCTCTTGGCGCGCTTGAAAAGCTCGTGGCGAGAGG
>NZ_CALEFV010000050.1 GCF_937877005.1 uncultured Fibrobacter sp.
GGACCGGACCCGGACAATAACTCAAGCCTAAAAGACGCTATCGCAAAGGGCAGAGCTGCAAATATGCCTAATGAGAATATTCAAAGAACAATCAAAAAAGCAGCAGGCAAAGCACTTCGTACAGCTGGCTCATTTGTTGAACACATGTCATTTTAAAATAAGGCGGTTTATACCGTCTTATTTATTTTTAAAATACTGATATCTCCTTTTCCTGTTACATTAGGAATTACCATATATGTTCCATTATTGCATTTTTCTTCTACTATACTTCTGTTCGGGTTCATCAGTTGCAGGAACACCAACGTGCTGCGCCTGGTGAATACGGTGCTTGCCCTCATATTCTTTGGCGGTGTGGTCAGCCTGTTTGCAATTATTGCCTGCAAGGGCGGGATTGATTTCTCGGATATGGGCCCGGCCTTTGCGACGGCGGGAGTCGCGAAGGACCATTCCCCCCTGATGCAGATCGTGAACGTGCTGGTGCTTGCCCCCTGGGCATTTGTAGGCTTTGGCGTGGTGAGCTTTGCCTCTTCCACCTATGACTTCAAGCCGAAATACGGTTTCGCCATCATGGTGGCGGCTCTTGCAACCGGAGCGATTGTCTACGCCTTCATAGCTCTTCTTTCGGTTTCGGCAAACCCTGCAGGATCCGGCAATTGGGAAACCTATTTTGCCAACCTGAAGAATCTCAAGGGCATTGAATCTGTCCCAGTATTCCACGCCGTTTTCAGGACCCTCGGCAACGGCGGCCTTATTGTGCTCGCCATAACCATCACGGCGGCCATTTCCACGAGTCTTCTTGGGCTTTACCGAACAATCGGGCGCATGTTCCTGAGCCTCGCCGAAGATTCCGTGATGCCGTCCTGGTTCGGGCATATCAACCGTCACGGCGCCACCAACTACGGCATTATCTACGTGATGCTCTTTTCCTGCATTATTCCGTTCTTCGGGAGAACGGCCATCGGCTGGATTGTGGACATCACCTCCATCAGTGCATCTATCATTTATCTGTATGTTTCTGCGGGGATAGTGAAAATTGCCCGCAGTGAAACCGGCAGACAAAAGACAGTGCTGAACTTTACCGGAATCCTGGGTGTCGTAATATCCGCCTTCTTCTTTTTCTTCCCGCTTACGCCGACGCTTTGGAACATGAACACCATCGCTACGGAATCCTTCATGATTCTGATGGCGTGGAGCATTGTGGGGTTCATCGTATACAGGGCCGTGTTCATGCGCGACCAGGAGAACCGTTTCGGCAAGTCGGCCATCATGTGGGTGACCATGCTGTTCATATTGCTGTTCTCGGCGGTGATGTGGGAACGCCAGGTCACTAACGACGAAACCGAGGATGTCATCGCGCATATCACCGAGTTCCATACGGATCTGCATAAAAAGATGCATATTCCCATGACCGAAGCCCAGGTGGTACAGGAAAAGGACTTCATGGAAGAGCAGATGGACCTTGTCCGCGATTCCCAGCTGAAGAACAACCTGGTAGAAACGCTCTTCATTATCCTGTGTATTTTTATCGTGGTGAACATCTACCGCACGCAGCAGCAGCGCGAACAGAAACTGGACCGCGAAAAGCATATCGCCGAGGAATCCAACAGGGCAAAGACCATATTCCTTTCGAACATGAGTCACGACCTGCGCACGCCCATGAATGCCATTATCGGCTACACCAACCTGGCGCGCAAACCGGAGGCGACCCCCGAGCAAATCCAGAAATACCTGACCAAGATCGATTCTTCGAACATGTACCTGATGGCCCTCATCAACGACATGCTCGAAATGAGCCGCATCGAAATCGGGAAGATGGAACTGGAAGAGCGGCCCACCGACCTGCGGAAAATGATGGACGAAATCCGCGACATGTTCGAGGCGCAGATGGTGGGCAAGAACATCGCCTTTGCCGTGAAATACGACGGCCTCAGGAACCCGGTGGTGCTCTGCGACAGGAACCGCATGAACCGCGTGATTCTGAACCTGGTCAGCAACGCATTCAAGTTTACTTCGGAAGGAGGGCACGTTTCCGTGACTCTCGCCGAAAAGGAATGCATCGAAGAGGGCAAGGCCGCGTTCGAAATCCGCGTGAAGGACGACGGTATCGGCATTTCGCCCGAGTTTGCAGACCGCGTGTTCGATGCCTTCGAGCGGGAGCGCGTCTCGACTATCAGCGGAGTGCAGGGTACGGGCCTCGGGCTTGCAATCGCAAAGAACGTCGTGAAGTTGATGGGCGGGACAATCAAGTTTGAATCGACAGTCGGCAAGGGGACGGAATTCTTCGTGAACGTGGAACTGAAGATGGCGAGCGGCACGGAGGTTCCCGAAAGTGGCAAGCGCAATATCTCCATCGCGGCCAAGGCGGATTTCACGAACATGCGCCTATTGCTGGTGGAAGACATGGAAGTGAACCGTGAGTTGGCAAA